>JBFWMH010000010.1:0-61078 GCA_050251655.1 Acholeplasmataceae bacterium | reverse complement strand
GAGAGAACAAAGCTTTTTTATTATTTGATAGCATTTAGTTTAATGATTTCTTTAAATATCTCTACAGCTTTTTCCATTTGATTAATAGATGCAAACTCTAATCTACCATGGAATTGATATCCACCTGTACCTAAATTAGGACAAATAAGCCCATCATAAGTGAGTCTTGCTCCATCTGTTCCACCTCTAATAGGTTCAATTTCAGGAGTGAGTCCACAATTTTTAGTGGCTTCAACAGCTAAATCAATGACTTCCATATGATCTTTGATGATATCATACATATTATAATAACTATCTTCTATATTTACTTGAACAGCATCATATCCCATACGTTCATTCATAAATTTAGCAATTTTTGTAAATTCTTGTTTTTGTGATTCAAATAACGCTTTATCATGATTTCTTACAATATAATGACTTTTAGCAATTTCGACCTCACCTTTTAATCCTGTGAGATGATTGAATCCTTCATAGTTTTCAGTAAATGCAGGATTTAAAAAAACAGGAAGAAGTGAGTGGAACTCCATTGCTAAATGTAGTGCATTGATCAATTTATTTTTAGCAGATCCTGGATGAATACTCTTTCCTATAAATGTAAGGGACACAGAAGCAGCATTGAAATTCTCATATTCGATGCCACCAACTTCACTGCCATCTGCAGTATAAGCGAAGTCTGCCTTAAAATAATCAAAATCAAAACGATCTGCACCTTGCCCAATTTCTTCATCAGGTGTGAAGCATATATAAATGTCTCCATGTTTTTCATTTGGGTTTTCTGTGTAATACTTTGCGAGTTCCATAATTTCAGCTACACCGCATTTATCATCAGCACCTAATAAAGTATTTCCATCAGTAACAATAATATCATCACCAATGACTCTACTTAAACTAGGAAATTGATCAGGATGCATTGAGAGTGTGTCATTTAATGCAATTTTAGAACCATCATAGGATTTAATGATTCTTGGATTAACATTTGCTCCAGGTGCATCTGGTGAAGTATCCACATGTGCAATAA
Source organism: Acholeplasmataceae bacterium (assembly GCA_050251655.1). Taxonomy (GTDB): domain Bacteria; phylum Bacillota_I; class Bacilli_A; order Acholeplasmatales; family Acholeplasmataceae; genus WOFB19. The sequence goes on along the minus strand of JBFWMH010000010.1, from coordinate 60,060 downwards.
AACCAATGGCTTTTACATTTTCTATATTTTTATTTATTTTAGTATACACATAACCATCTTTATCTAAAAATGCATCTAAACCAAAACCTTTTAATTCTTCAACGAGCAAACGACTAAGGTTTTTTTGCTTTTCAGTTGAAGGAAAAGTGTTTGATTCATGATCAGATTGTGTATCTATTTTTACATATCTTATAAATCTTTCTATTAATGAATTCATAATTTTCGCTCCTTTTGTTGATTTATATCAATTATTATACAACAAATTAATAAAATTTAACACAGATATTAATAAAATTAAGGTCGAAATTAAAAAAATTAATATTTTATTGAAAAAAGTGTTGACAAATCAATTTCAAATCAATATAATTAAGGTGTAAGTTAAAAAAATTAAGTTTTCGGGTGATATTATGAAAAGATTTGAAGTGCTAAATCAATTGAATGATCATAAATTATCAACTGCTCAAGCATATAAGCTGTTGTATGGATATCAATTCAAAATGAAAAAAGCACATTTTGTCAAACTTAGAATCACAATTAAAGATGAGAAGAAGGTCACAGCATTTTTAAAAGTTCTATTCTTATTTCCAATACCACTCTTCCTTATCAAAATCATTATCAAGATGGCGATGAAAAAAGGAAAAGGAAATATTGATCAGATACCACTTTCAACAAACGAATTGATTGAACTTGCTTCTTATAGAGGGTTATTAGTCAATGTCGATGCGCACGACGACACTAATATATTGATTAAAACAATATAAAGGAGATGAAAATCATGTTCGCTGAATGCATGTGTCTAAAAAGAAAGAGAAGATATTATCAGTGGCTAATCACATTAAAACAATCATTATAACAAAAGGAGAATATATATGAAAGCTAAATATCCAGTTATTTCCACTTGTCCAGTTTGTAATCACGAATTAAAAGTTGTTAAACTTGAATGTGATCATTGTGGGACAGCAATTGAAGGAGATTTCACATTATCAAAATTTAATTATATGAATCAAGAAAAATTATATTTTATAGAAATCTTTATTAAAAACAGAGGTAACATTAAAGCGATTGAAAAAGAACTTAATATCAGTTATCCAACAGTTAAAAAGATGTTAGATGATGTGATTAATGAATTAGGTTATGATGCAAATTTGGATTTTGATCATAAAGAAGACGAAGTTGAAGTAGTCAATGAAAAAATCCAATCAAAGGCAGAAGTTGTAAAAAAGTTAAAAAATAAAGAAATCAGCGCTCTAGAAGCCGTTGAATTATTAAAGAAAATTAAGTAGAGGTGAAATCATGGGTAAAGATCAATTAAAAGAAGAAAGAATGCACATTCTTGAAATGTTAAAAGATGGTACAATCAGTGCTTCAGAAGCTGAAAGTTTACTAAATGCTTTAGGAGAAGAAAAACAAAGCTTTTCTCAAGAAATCATTTTAGATAAACCTAAGAAGGGTGGATCATTTAAAATGTTAAAGATTTTAGTTGATTCAGAAGATGGAGACAAAGTTAGAGTTCAAATTCCTGTTGAATTTGCTAAGCTGTTAAAGACTGCTAAATTCAACTCAAAAGTTGAAGGTCTAGATATTGATGTTGATGCTATTGTTGAAATGGTAACAAATGGTGTTGAAGGTGAAATTGTAAACATCGAATCAGCAGATGGAGACACAGTAAAAATCTTTGTTGAATAAGTTACATAAATAAAAACGTTAGAATATAACGTTTTTATTCGTATAATATAAATATTTATATTATAATATAAGGTATTAGAACGGTGGGTATTAAGACATGTTGTTTAGAAAGCATTTTAAAAAGTTTTATTTAAGGTATTTTTTATTTTTCCTTATTGGTGTTTCAGTTTTAGTTGCAATTGATTATTTACAGCTAAACATACCAATGTATATAGGGGGAATCATTGATAGTCTTAAATTAGATGTTCCAGATACTCTATATATCACTCATGCGATCAAATCGATTGCGATATTATCGGCAATCATTATGGTTGGTCGCTTTTTGTGGCGTTATACAGTGTTTGGAGCTTCAAGAAGAATTGAATCTGATTTAAGAAATGAAATGTTTGAGCATGCGACAAAGCTCTCACAATCTTTTTATAACCAAGAAAAGGTTGGAGGACTCATGACATATTTTATCAATGATTTAGAAGCGGTTCGACAATCATATGGACGTGGAATATTGATGCTAGTTGATGGATTAGCATTAGGAAGTATCGCTCTTTATCATATGGCATCAATGAATGCGAGATTAACGATTATTGCTGCGATTCCAATGGCGATTTTAACTGTGCTTATGGTATTTATAAGAAAAGTACTCCATAAGAAATTTAAAGAAAGACAAGAAGCATTTGAAGATTTGAGTGATTTCACTCAAGAAAATTTCTCTGGTATCAGAGTTATTAAAGCTTTTGTTAGAGAAATTAAAGAATTCATGTTTTTTCAAAAGAAAAACGAAGCATTTTACGATAAACAAATTAAATTTGTCAAATCAATGGTATTCATTAACATTATGATTGGTTTAGCACTTAATTTTGTTATTTTATTTATTGTTGTATTTGGTAGTTATTTAGTTATTGATGCTAACAACGTAGGATTTACAGCTGGTGATTTATCTGCATATATTGCATATTTCTTATCACTTATTTGGCCTGTCATGGCATTATCACAATTTGTTGCTATTCAAGGACAAGCAACTGCTAGTGCTGAAAGATTAGCTAAATTTTTAGACACAGAAGTAGAAATTAAAGATGGTCAAGATTTAGATGATGTAGTATCACTAGATTCAAGCATTGAAGCAAGAAATTTAACATTTAAATATCCAGATGGTGAAGAAAATGTTTTAAATGGCATTTCATTTAAGATTAAAGCTGGTGAAATGGTTGGTATTCTTGGTAGAACAGGTAGTGGTAAATCATCACTTGTTGATCTACTCTTAAGAATTTATAATATTGAGGAAGATCAATTATACATTGGTGGTCATGATATTATGAAATTACCTTTAAAACAAGTTAGACATACGATTGGTTATGTACCACAAGATAATTTCTTGTTTTCTACAACAATTAAAGAAAATATTGGTTTCTCTCATGATGAACTTTATTTAGAAGAAGTTGAGAAAGCAGCTAAACTATCAGATGTTTATGAAAATATTATTGAGTTTACAGATGGATTTGATACAGTGCTAGGTGAACGTGGTGTTACTGTTTCTGGTGGTCAAAAACAAAGAATCAGTATTGCTCGTGCACTTGCTAAAAATCCTGAAATATTAATCTTAGATGATTCTGTTTCTGCTGTTGATACAAAAACAGAAGATGCGATTATTAAAAATCTTCATAAAGTGAGAAAAGGTAAAACAACGATTTTTATTGCACATCGTATTTCTACAGTAAAGAAGATGGATAAAATCATTTTATTAGAAAATGGAAAAGTCGTTGCAGTAGGTAATCATAAAGAATTACTTGAAACATCACCACTTTATAGTGATATGGTTAAGCGCCAACAACTTGAGTCGCTTGTGGAAGGTGGTGGCAACCGATGAAAGATTTTAAAGACAATACTAGAGACCGCAGTGATAAAGAAGTACTCATTCGTTTATTTAGCTATATGAAGCCATTTTATAAAGAACTTATAGTGATCTTTATATTAATGTTTATTGCTGTAGGTGTACAATTACTACCTTCATTACTTCTTGGGTTAACCATTGATAATGTAGGTTCAGATTTAGATAGAGCAACTAAAATTACAAGAATGATTTATTTAAGTGCAGCGTTTGTTGTCCTTATGATTGGTGGTAATGTGATCGGATATATCGAAAGTATCATGTTACAAAAAGTAGGACAAAAGACAGTTGTAAATTTAAGAAATGATATCTTTAATCACATTGAAAATTTATCAATTGAACAAATCAATGAATTACCTGTTGGAAAACTTGTTACAAGAGTCACTAATGATACAAATGCGATTAGTGAAATGTATACAAACGTTTCGGTTAATTTAATTAGAAACTTACTGTATTTAGTTGGTATTTTAATTGTGATTATGATTATCAATATTAAAATGGCACTTGTCGTGATTGTTGCAATTCCTGTCGTTCTTGGTGCAAGTGCGATTTTTAGAAAATATTCAAGATCAACATATCGTCAAATCAGATCAAATGTTGCAGAAGTTAATGCATTTTTATCTGAAAACTTATCAGGTATGAAAGTCACTCAAATTTTTAATCAAGAAGATAAAAAAGTGAGTGAATTTAAAGATAGAAATCAAGCATTGAGAAAGAGTTATTTACGTGAAATCTTAGTATTTGGTATATATAGACCTTCAATTTACGGTATTTCTGCAGTTGCAGTCGTGATTACATTATTATTAGGTTATCAAAGTGTTATCGCAGGTGTGATGACAGCTGGATTCTTATTTAGTTTTTATTCATATGTTTCAGACTTCTTTCAACCTATCCAAGAAATTGCTGAGCAATTTAACAGTCTTCAAAATGCTTTTGCAAGTGCAGAGAAAATATTTGATGTCTTGGACACTAAACCAGCCATTACGGATAAAGAACATGCGATTGAACTAGAATCATTTAGTGGTTCAATTGAATTTAAAGATGTTTGGTTCTCATATATTCCTGATGAATGGGTTTTAAAAGGTATCAGTTTTAAAGTAGATCCAGGAGACACGGTTGCTTTTGTTGGTGCTACTGGCTCAGGTAAGACAACGATATTAAGTTTAATTGTTAGAAATTATGAGATTCAAAAAGGTCAGATTTTAATTGATGGTGTTGATATTAGAGATATCAAACGTTCATCACTTAGAAAGCATATAGGGCAAATGTTACAAGATGTCTTCTTGTTTAGTGGATCTATTAAACATAATATTTCTTTAAGTAATGAAGAGATTACAGATGAAGAAATTAAAGCAGCATCTGAATATGTTGGTGCCAATACATTTATTGATAAGCTTCCTGATGGATATGATCACGTTGTGTTAGAAAGAGGAAACAATTTCTCTAGTGGTCAAAGACAGTTGATCTCATTTGCGAGAGCATTAGTGTATAAACCATCACTGATGATCTTAGATGAAGCAACTGCAAACATTGACAGCGAAACTGAAGAACTTATCCAAGAATCTTTAGAGAAGATGATGAACATTTCAACCATGCTCATCGTAGCGCATCGTTTATCAACAATTCAACATAGCGATAAGATTATCGTCATGCAAAAAGGTGAAATTAAAGAGATGGGAAGCCATCAAGCTTTACTACAAAATAAAGGGTTGTATTATCATTTATATCAATTACAATATGATGAAACACCTATTGAAGAAGGAGAAGGCAATGTTAAGTAAAAAAGAATTACAACAATTAATTGATGAAGCATTATCAACAGGTGCTGATTTTGCAGAAATATTTTTAGAAGATACACATGCATCAAATATGCGTATCACTAAAGGTGATGTGACATCTGTAGGTAAAAACAATGTCCATGGTGCTGGTATAAGACTGATATTAGGCGTTGATGAAGTCTATGGATATACCAATGAACAAAATTATGAAAGTTTATTAAATGTTGTTAATAATTTAAAACAATCATTTAATGGACCATTAACAAAAGTTGTTCCATTGGGAGATAAAAAACCTTATGTGACTCATTTAAAAAGAAGTATAGATTCAGTATCTAATGAAGAAAGAGCAGAGAAACTCATCAAATTATCTAAAAAGATGAGTGCTTATGATGAAAGAATCATTCAATCTATGGCTGTCTTATCAGAAACTGAACAAAAGGTATTAATCGCTAATTCAAAAGGTGTTTATCAAGATGATTTAAGAGTATATACTCGTGTTTTCTTAGTTGCAGTCGCAAAAGATGGTGACAATATGCAACAAGGATATGAATCACAAGGTAGATATATGGGATTCGAAATCTTTGATGAAGTTGATTTTGATCAATATGCTGAAGAAACAGCAATCAGTGCAATTGGATTATTATCTGCACAAGACATTGAATCACAAGTGATGCCAGTAGTTTTAAATAATGGATTTGGTGGTGTTATTTTCCATGAAGCTTGTGGACACCCATTAGAAGCAACTTCAGTTGCTAAAGGATTATCACCATTTGTTGGTAAATTAGGTGAAAAAGTTGGATCTGATGTTGTAACTGCATATGATGATGGTGATGTTGAAGGCGCATGGGGTCGTTTAACATTTGATGATGAAGGCAAGAAGACACAAAAGAACTTGCTCATTGAAAATGGTGTTTTAAAAGGTTATCTTATCGACTTTAGAAATGGTCGTAAAATGAACATGGACCCAACAGGTTCTGCAAGAAGACAATCATATAAATATTCACCTACATCAAGAATGAATTCAACATATATCGCACCTGGTAAAGATAAACCTGAAGATATTATTAAAGAAACAAAATACGGTTTATATGCTAAAAAACTTGGTGGTGGTACAGTAAATCCAGCATCAGGCGAGTTTAACTTTGCAGTTGCTGAAGGTTACATGATTGAAGATGGTAAACTCACAACACCTGTACGTGGCGCAATGCTTATCGGTCATGGTAAAGATGTATTATTTAAAATAGATAGAGTTGCTGATAACTTATTATTTGGTCAAGGTATGTGTGGTTCACTTTCAGGAAGTATTCCTGTTGATGTTGGACAACCAACAATAAGAGTATCAGAAATGACTGTTGGTGGAAACGGAGGACGCAAATAATGTTTGAGAAATGGTTAGAGCTAGGACTTAGTAAAGGTATTTCAGATTTAGAAATATTTGCGACACAAAGTAGAAGCTTAAAATTATCTTTATATCAATCTAAATTAGATCAAAATGTGTTAAGTGATGTATCTTCAGTATCTATTAGAGGTATTTATGATGGCAAATTAAGCCGTGTACACTTCGAAAATTTAAGTGATGATAATGCAGCAAGTTATTTAGATGCATTAATTGAAAATGCAAAAGCACTCACTGTTAAAGAACCAGCGATTATTTATGAAGGTTCAAAATCTTATCCTGAAGTAGATGACGAATTATTTGATTTTGCATCTGTTCCGATGATTGATAAAATTGAATTGATTAAAACTTTAGAATCAAAAATTTTAGAAAATGAATTTGTTTCACAAGTACAATCAACCATCTATCAAGAATCATATTCAAAAACTGTATTAGTTAACTCTAAAGGTTTAAATTTAGAGAGAGAAAATACATTTGCTTATTGTTATTCTATTGGTGTATTCCAAAAAGATGATGATATTAAAACTGCTGCTGAAATTAAAATCGCTAAAAAATTCAGTGATTTTAATGCAATAGAACTTGCAGAAAAAACAATTAAAACAGGTGTAAGTAAATTAGGTGGTCAATCCATTAAATCAGGTTCTTATCCAGTTGTGTTTAAAAATGAAATGTTTTCTGACATTTTATCAGGATACTTAACTGTATTTACAGGTGAATCAGCTTATCGTGATTTATCACAATTAAAAGGCAAAGTCGGAGAAGAAATAGCAGTACCTGAACTTAACCTTATTGATGACCCACTCACTGATCTTGCTTTATTTAAAACGCCTTTTGATGATGAAGGTGTTGCATGTGCTAAAAAATATTTAATTGAAAATGGTGTTTTTAAAGGTTTTATGCATAATCTTAAAACTGCTGCTATTTTCAATGAAGAACCTACAGGACATGCGTTTAGAGGCGGTATTGGGCCAACGAATATTTATGTAGAACCTTCAGATATTTCATTTGATGAAATGATTAAAGATATTAAAGAAGGTGTCTTCATCACAGATTTGGTTGGATTACACGCTGGTGTTAATGCTGTATCTGGTGAGTTTAGTGCTCAAGCTGGTGGATTTAAAATCAAAGATGGAAAAATTGATCATCCAATAAAAATGATTGTTGTATCAGGTAATTTCTTTAAAATGATTAAAGCAATTAAATCATTTGATAATGAATTAGAATTTAGCACATCATCTATTGGAAGTCCAAATGTTTACATTGAATCATTAATGATTGGTGGAGAATAATCTCCACCTTTTTTATTGACTTAATCACTAATATAAAGTATACTTAAATTAAAATTAAGGCTTACCTTAAATTATGGAGGGATTTTATGCTTAGTTGGTTCATGTCATTAGACATTTGGATACAGGCTTTATTAGCTACATTATTTACTTGGGGTGTCACCGCCCTTGGTGCTTCATTGGTATTTTTCTTTAAAACAATTGAAAGACATGTTTTTAATCTTATGTTAGGGTTTGCCTCTGGTGTGATGATTGCTGCGAGCTTTTGGTCATTATTAGCTCCAGCGATTGATATGGCAAATGAGCAAGGTAGTATAGCTTGGTTTGTTGTTGCTGTAGGTTTTGCTTTAGGAGGTTTATTTTTGTTTATTGCAGATAAAACATTACCTCATATGCATTTTGGTCCAAATCATGAAGTTGAAGGGATTCATACGAAATTAAAGCGAAATATCTTATTAGTATTTTCTATTACACTTCATAATATTCCTGAAGGTTTAGCAGTAGGGGTTGCATTTGGTGCTGTGAAGTTTGCAACTGGAGATCCAGTTGCTGCAACACTTGGGGCGATTGGTCTAGCCATTGGTATTGGTATTCAAAATTTTCCTGAAGGTGCTGCAGTATCCATTCCATTACGTCAAGAAGGTAAAATTAGTCGACTAAAAGCATTTATGCTTGGACAAGCATCAGGACTCGTTGAACCTATAGCCGGTGTTATTGGTGCAATACTTGTCTTACAAATGCAAACATTATTACCTTATGCACTTGCATTTACAGCTGGTGCGATGATTTATGTAGTTGTTGAAGAACTCATACCAGAAGCTCAGCAAACACAAACAGCTAAAGGTGCACATTATGCAGTATTAGGTGTAATGACAGGATTTATTGTTATGATGATTTTAGATGTTGCATTAGGATAGAGGTGAGAGTTTAATGCATAGAGCAGAAGAAGATTATATAAAAACAATTTATGAACTAACAGTTCAAAGAAAACAAGATATTGTAAAAACGAATGAGATTTCAGATACTTTTGGATTCACTGATCAAAGTGTTAATGAAATGATTAAGAAACTAGTTGCAAAAAAACTAGTAAAATTTATACCTTATAAAGGTGTTCAATTAACTAAAAATGGTATTAAAGAAGCAACCAGATTAATTAGATTCCATCGTATTTGGGAAGTATTTTTAACTGATAAATTAGCATATGCTTGGGAAGATGTGCATGAAGATGCTGAACGATTAGAACATGCATCAAGTGAGACTTTAATTAACAAACTTGATGAATTACTAGGATATCCAAAATATTGTCAACATGGTAATCCTATTCCAGATGCTACTGGTCATGTCAGTACATTTTCTAGTTTGAGTATTTTTGAACTTGAAGAAAATGATACATTTAAGATTAAAAGAGTATTAGATCATAAAGAATTACTTAATTTTTTAAATGAACATCACATGCATTTAAATAAGACATATGTATTGAAATTAAAGGATGTATTTAATGGGATTATCATCATAAAAGATGAAGAACAAAATGAAGTCATCTTATCTCATAAAACATCCAAAATGATATTTATAGAAAAACAATAAAAAAGAAAGGGTGATCTCCATGTTTAAAGAACTACTCGAACAAAACAATGTAGAACAATTACATTTATATATTAAAGAAACACATGGTTATGATTTAGCCCAGGATTTTTTAGCGTTAAATGAAGATGAGCAAAAACATTTATTTATATATTTATCACATGAACAATTAGCGGATATTGTTTCTTACTTAGAACCAGATGATGCAGCTGATATTTTATCTATATTCGATCTTGAAAAACAAAAAGCAGTTGTTGAATTGCTTGAACCAGATGATGCTGTTGATATCATTCAAGAATTAGATGATGTTGATCAAGAAAGATTGATTAGTGTATTAGATGATGATTCAGATGTTTTATCACTCATTGATTATGACGAAGATGAAACAGGTTCTATCATGACTTCACAAGTGCTCATGTTAGAACAAAAACTTGATGTGAAACTAGCAACTAAAAAAGTGATTAAAGAGGCACCTGAAGTTGAAACGATTACACGTCTTTTTGTTGTAGATGATCATCAAAAATTCTTAGGTATTATCGGATTAAAAGATTTATTAAAATCAAAATCACCAATGACAGTTGAAGACTTAACAAAGCCATCTCCAGTGGTTTATGATATCGATTTAATTGAATCTACAATTCAAAAAATTAATCAATATAATATTTATGAGATGCCTGTATGTAACCAAGAAGGCATCTTACTTGGTATGGTCACTTTAGATGATGCCTTAGATGCATATGAAGATGAAGCTCAGGAAGACTTTGAAAGATTAGCTGCACTTCCAGAAACAGTAGAAGGAGCCCCTCTTAAGATTGCTTTTCATCGTTTCCCTTGGTTACTCATGTTATTATTTGTATCCATTCCTGTATCGCTACTTACTAACATGTTTCATGATATTATTGCTGCTGTAGCAGTTATTGTTATTTTTCAACCGATGATATCTGGTGCTGCAGGGAATGCTGCTACGCAAACACTCGCGGTGACATTAAAAGCATTTAATTCACATGATAAAGCACTAACCAAAAATGCAATTAAAGAAATATCAACAGGTGTGATCAATGGTGTAGCACTTGCATTGTTGGCATTTATGATCACATTTATTTTTTCATCTATTCAGCATGCGATTACTGTTGAACCATTAAAAATGGCACTCGTTGTTTCTATGGCATTAATTACTACAGTTGTGTTAGCACCTATCATCGCTATCTTAATTCCAACAGTTTTAAAGATTATAAAAATTGATCCAGCGGTCGCTTCTGGACCTATGATCACAACATTTTTAGATATGACTACAGTATTTGTTTACTATGGGTTAGCAACACTCTTGATTGGGGTGATACTATGAAGATGAAAATCAATTTTAAACATAGTGTCGAATCAATTAAAAGAGCACTATCACATCTATACCCATATGATATCGCAGTCTTATTTACATCACTCAAAGATGAAGAAAAGCGTAAATTAATAAGTGTTTTATCATTAGAGTTGTTAACTTTAGTCTTTGTTGAACTTGAAGATGACTATCAAATTGAGTTTTATCATTTGTTACCATCAACAACACAAAAATCTTTGTTAAGAAAACTAGAAACAGATGAACTAAAAGCATTTATTGAATTATTTGAAGAACCAGCAGAACAAAAAGAAATTATAGAAAAACTATCAAAAATAAAAGCAAGAACAATACAACTATTATTAACATATGATGAAGATGAAGCAGCTTCTATCATGATGACTGATTTTTTTGTCATCCCTGTTGATCTAACCATTAAAGAAGCAACAAATCTAATTATCACTGAATCTAAGGATAATGATTATATTGATACAGTATTTGTTGAAGATGAACAAAAAAAGTGTATAGGATTTGTTGACTTAAAAGATTTGATTATAGCAAGACCTAATCAAAAATTAGAGAACATGATGGAAACAGAATTTCCATTTGTCTTAGAACATGACACCATAGAATCAGCAATTGAGAAAGTACAAGACTATGATAGAAATGTCATTCCAGTCATGACTGAAGAAAATCAAGTCATTGGTATTATTACTGCTGATGATATCTTTGATGAACTTATTGAAGACTATGAAGAAGATTATGATTCATTTGCTCAAATTAGTGATCATGATGAATCAATGTCTCCTTTAGCACGTTCTAGACAAAGACTTCCTTGGCTAATTACGGGTATTGTTTTAAACTTATTAACCATAAGTATTCTTTCCATGTTTTCAGCAACGATTGCTCAAGTGACAGTCCTTATATTATTTCAACCTATGATTTTAGGTATGGCTGGTAATATTGGAACACAAGCATTAGCCGTCACTATTTTAGGTATTCACCAACAAGATTTTAAAGAGCATAATAAAGCCAAAAAACATATATTAAAAGAAATGAGTATTGGTTTAATTAATAGCTTGTTATTAGGTTTGATAGCTTTCGTTTATGTTCAAGTGTATCTATCTATTTTAGGTGTTTCTTCACAATCACCTTTTGAAGTTGCTATTGCAGTATTTGCAGCATTATCTATTGCAATGTTCTTATCATCAACTTTAGGAAGTTTGGTACCCATCTTATTTGACAAAATTGGTATTGATCCATCTGCAGCTTCTGGACCTATGATGGCAACCGTGAATGATATTATTTCTTTAGTGGTCTATTTTAGTATTGCAACTTTGATGTTTATACAGTTTGTTTAATCATAAAAATCAATTTATTAATCAATAGTTTTGATGTATAATTGAGTTAGTAAATGTAATATTTTGGAGGGTTAACATGGGAAAAGGTTTAGATAAATTTAAAGACTGGGTCAATCAATCAACTGAGAAAATAAATGAATCATCAAAAAAGATTGAAAAGAAAGTCAAAAACGAAGTGAAATTTTTTCAAAAACAAGGCAGTTTAAACGAAGCGTTTGAACAAGCGAGTTATCAATATGAGATTGTCGGAACTACCAATTGGATGAATAAACCTAAACGTATTAAAGGGTTTTTAGTTGAAGATGATTTGAAAATACTTATTAAAATTGAAGAAGAGAATCATGAACTTATTGTAAAAAATGTCTTATTAAAAGATGTCAAAGATGAATCTATCATTCAAATTGATGAAGTGCATCGTGATGAAATGGTTTATCTTGATTTAAAAGTTGATGATCAAGTCATGCCTGTTGGTTGTTTTTATGCGACTTATAAAGCGCAAGATATTCCAAATAACAGAAAAAATGTCGTCAAAGTTGAAGACGATAAAATTGTAGGAACAGTACACTTCCAAGTTAAATAATTACCTTTAATAAAGCACTTTAAGTGCTTTTTTTATGCTATAATTAAATTATGAAAGCGAGGATTATAATATGAATCAACATTTAGAAATATATAAACAAGCCAGAAGTAAGATTAAAGCATATGAATATTTTTTATGGTTATATAGCTGGGACCAAGAAACAGAAGCACCCAAAGATGCTCCTAGATATAGCGAAAAACAATTTGCAGTTTTATATGAAGAAGCATATAAGATTGAATCAGATCCTGCATATATTGAAGCAATCAACTATTTATTTGACCATCTTAATGAATTAGAAGATGAAGATTTTAAAGTTGAAATTAAACATGCACATAAAAACTTAAGAATGGTAACAAAAGTTCCAAAAGATGAATATTTAGCATATGGATTACTTATTCAACAAGCTCCTGCTATTTGGTTAGAAGCTAAAGAAAAAAATGATTTTAGTATTTATGCACCAACCTTAAAGAAAATTATCGATGCAAACAAAAAACTTGTTAAATACTTAGAAACTGATGAACTTAAAGGTTATGATGTGTTACTAGATATGTATGAAGAAGGTTTTGGTGTTGAAACATATGACCAATTCTTCCAAGTCATTAAAGATGAACTTGTACCTTTTGTTTCAGAAGTTACTAAAGTGAAAGGACCAAGATTTAGTAAGAAATTAACTAAAGGTGTTTTTGCTGCTGATAAACAAGAAGCATTTTCGAAGTATTTAATGGATGTATTCAAATATGATCAAAATCGTGCTGTATTAAAAGAAAGTGCACACCCATTTACCTCAGGTGTAAGTAGTTTTGACACTAGAATTACAACACATTATCATGAAGACAATGTTGTATCAAGTATTTTTTCAACTATTCATGAAATGGGACATGCGATTTATGAACTTCAAAATGATCCTAAATATGATGAAACATTTTTACATGGAGGAACAAGCTTAGGTATTCATGAATCACAATCACGTATGTTTGAAAATATGATTGGACGTTCTTTTGCATTTTGGGAACTTCACTATCCAAAACTAGTTGAATTATTTCCTAAACAGTTAAAAGATACATCAGTTCTTGATTTCTATAAATACATTAACCAAGCTAAACGTTCACTTATTCGTATTGAAGCAGATGAACTTACATATTCTCTTCATGTATTAGTTAGATACGAACTTGAAAAACTTATGATTAATGGAAAAGTTAAAGTAGAAGATCTTCCTAAAAAATGGAATGGTCTTATGAGTAAATATGTTGGTAAAAAACCAGCTAATGATCAAGAAGGTATCTTACAAGATATTCACTGGTCACATGGATCTATCGGATATTTTCCTACTTATGCTTTAGGTTCTGCTTATGCAGCACAAATTTATGAAGCTATGAATAAAGATTTTAGTGTTGAATTAGCTATTGCAAATAACGATCAAGCTAGAATCAATGAGTGGTTAAAAGAAAAAGTGCATCAATTTGCACAATCTAAATCACCTAAAGAGATTATGGTGATTGCGACTAAAGAAAATTTCAATCCTAAGTATTACATAGATTATTTAAAGAGAAAATTTAGTTAATCGAGGAAACATATGTATTCGATACGTTCTTTATATCAAATAGGATATGGACCATCTAGTTCACATACGATGGGACCTGCTAAAGCCGTATTTAAAATTCAAAAAAAACACCCAGAGGCAAATCGATATCAAATAACCTTATTTAATTCACTTGCATTAACGGGTAAAGGACATCTTACAGAAGAAGCTATATACTCAACACTTGGTCATCAAAATGTTGAGTTTTTAACTCAAATTGATGTCAATAAACATCCTAATTATTTAGTGATATCAGCATTTAAAAATGATGAACTCATTAAAACATATGAAGTAATGAGCGTTGGCGGTGGAAGAATTGTTTTTGAAGGTGAAGTATGTGAAGAATTAGAAATATACCCTCACCATCGCTTCAAAGAAATTAAAAAGTATTGCAAAGAAAAAAATATCTCGCTTTATGATTATGTTATAGAAGTTGAAGGTCCTCAATTTAAAGAAGATTTAACGCGTGTTTGGCAAGCAATGAAAGATGCTATTATGCGTGGTATAAAAGCCCAAGATGTTTTACCAGGGCCATTAAAGATGAAAAGAAAAGCTTTTGAGTTGTTTCATTATCCTGTTGAAAACGAAATGAATGAGATTACAGAAAATAGAATGGTTAGTAGTTATGCGTATGCAGTTTCTGAAGAAAATGCAGCAGGTGGTTTAATCGTCACTGCACCAACATGTGGTGCATGTGGCGTCTTACCAGCAGTACTTAAATACACATTCGAAAAACATGCTTTCTTAGATGAAAATAAAGTGATTGAAGCATTAGCAGTAGCAGGTTTATTTGGTAATTTAATCAAATATAATGCATCTATTTCTGGAGCTGTTGCTGGATGTCAAGCAGAAATTGGAAGTGCATGTTCAATGGCAGCAAGCGCACATGCGTATATGCTAGGTTTAAATATTAATCAAATTGAGTATGCAGCAGAGATTGCGATGGAACATCATTTAGGATTGACATGTGATCCAGTCAATGGATATGTTCAAATTCCATGCATTGAGCGAAATGCAGTTGCTGCACTTCGTGCAATCAATGCTTCAAGACTTGCGTTTTTTCTTTCAGATTCAAGAAAAATTTCATTTGATACAGTTGTTGAAACAATGTATCAAACAGGACTTGACATGAATCAATCATATAAAGAAACAGCACTTGGTGGTTTGGCAAAATATTATAAAGAGGACGATAACGATGCTAACTGTTGGTAGACAATTGACTATTGATGTCATTGATTTAGATTATAAAGGTCAAGGTGTAAGTAGAATTGATGGTTACGTCATTTTTACGCCAGGTCTTTTAGTTGGAGAAAAAGCAGTTGTTGAAATTACAAAAATAAACAAAAGTTTTGCTGAAGCTGATCTTATAGAAATATTAACGATTAGCAAAAAAAGAGTTCATGACTCTAGTTTATTAGGAAGTATTGAACTTTATCATTTAGATGTTTTAGAACAAATTAAATGGCAAGAAAAAGTAACCATTGAAACTTTTAAGAAGATTGCAAATTTAGATATAGCATTAAATGAAACGATTACTGATCAAAGATATATTAATTATCGAAATAAAAGTGTTTTTCATGTCATTGAAGGACCTGTGATTAAGCTAGGATTATATTTAAAAAATTATTTATTAACAGAAACTCAACAGTTTGTATTATCAGATAAAATTACCAATAAATTCTTAAATTTAATCAATCGATCATATTTGCCTATTGAAACAAATGTTTTAACACATGTAGCATTTAGAACTAATGAAAAAGGACAAATCTTAATTACATTTGTTTCTAAAAAAGAAGATGTTAAAGGACTTGATTTTTTAGTTAAGCGATTAAAAAATGAAGAAGAAGTGGTAGGTATAACATTAAATATTAAAGATCATCCTAAACATATTTTAGGGGAACAAAGCATCGTATTATATGGAAAAAATGAAATTATTGAGACATTAAAAAATTATCAACTACCTATTAATGATCGAAGTTTTTTTCAAATCAATTTCCCTGTCATGAAAAAAGTGTTTAATAAGATTGAAGAACACTTGTTAAAAGATAGTATTTTAATTGAAGCATATAGCGGAATTGGAACGATTGGTCTATCATTGCTTGATCAAGTAAAATCATGTGTGATGATCGAATCAAATAAAGAAAATATCGAAATGAGTAAATTGATTATTGATCAAAATCATATCAACGAAATTGAACTTGTAGAAGCAAGAGCGGAACACGTTATTGATAAATATCCTGGAGATATATTATTAGTTGACCCTCCAAGACAAGGATTGCTTCAATCATTTATTGATAAAGTTTTATTGATGCAGTTCAAACAAATGATTTATGTCTCATGTGATGTTAAAACACTTGTTAGAGATTTAGTCTTATTAAGTGAAGTATTTGAAGTGACTGATATATATCCAATTAGAATGTTCCATCATACGATTTCTATTGAAACTCTAGTTATTTTAAAAAGAAAAAACAGTGAAAGAAGTGAGCTATAGTGATTGTGAAAATTAAGAATCAATTACATGCTATTTTACTTGTTATTGGCCTTAGTATGCTTTTATTGGTACTTTCTATCTTAGGAAAAAACTCAGATACATTTGTGTTTTGGGGATCGGCATCTAGACAAGTATTTGCAGATGTAGCAAATCAAAACATTCGTCAGACAGATCATTTTAATTGGTCATTTATATTCATTTTTACAGTGGTTGTATATATTTATTTTACAGAGTTAAAACAAAAGAATTATAAAGGTTTAGCTGCTGCACTTGCACTCTATGGTGTCCACTTTATTTATGAAATATTAAATGCAATCATTCAATCTATTTTTGGATATGCACTATGGACAGTATCACCAGAGAGTACATCTTTTATGTTGCTCATTGGTGTTTCATGGGAGCTATCTATGATGTTTGCTGTCGCTGGTTTAATTATGTCAAAACTACTACCAGAAGATAAAGATTTAAAAATTTTAGGGATGAATAATCGTGTCTTTTTCGCGATTCTAAATGCACTATTTTTCTCATTATTTGAAATCTTTTTAGCAGGAACGAATGCGTTTATTTGGACATATGCTTGGTGGGGAACGATTCCAGTATTTATAACAACCTATATACCCTTCTTCTTAGCAGCATTTCTTATTTATGATGCTAAACCTAAAACACAGATTAAATTTCTTAGTATTTGTTGGGGGATAGTTGTTTTATTACTTATTACTTTAATCCCATTGGGAATCATTTAAAATAAAAAATGAAAAGATGCTTGCATATGCAAACATCTTTTTTTATCTTTTATAGTCTATATTTGATAAATCAATTCTAAATCGGCAACGGTCATCTTTACTTAGAGGAGATTCTAAGACTTCAACAGGAAGTGTTTGATCTAAAATAGTTTCAAAAGGTAATTTTGCAAAACCAGCACTACATGAACACCAACGTTTTGGTATATCATACTGATTTTGTTTGAGATTTTCTCTAACAAAAGAACAATGACATGCATAATAGTGTTTTAAGTGACCATCATGTTCTAAATAGTTTTTTGTATCATAAGGAATTTTTGTGATGTATAAATACTGATCTTCAATTCTTCCACTTAATATTTCTTGATTAGATTTAACATATTCAATTACTTCAGGTGTAATCTTTTGTTCAAACCAAATTTTATTCATTTCATAATGTTCAATAAGTTCATCAACTTTTCGTTTATGTCTAGCTTTCAAATAGGCTTCAAAAGTGGAAGAAGCATCATAAAAAGATTTTTCGTCATCAAAACTTGATGTTGGAATTTGATGGTGATTATCAGCTAAAACCAAATGGCAAGTATCATCATCTAAATGATTTTCAAGTGTTTCTAGAAATGATTTTGTTAAACTTGGATAGTCAGTAGATTCTGTAAGAAAAGGAGGGATGAAAATATCATCTTGAATTTGTTTTTTCTTATCATGTCCAACAATATCTTCTACATGGTTTAATATACTTTCTAAAACACCATGACTATTAAAATATTTAGTCATTTGGATATAAAGATCTTTAAGATCTGCATAATAAAAATAACGTGCAATATGAATGATATGTTCATAAGTATTAATATTATGTTCGATTAGATAATGACTGTAGATTGGAAGATCATCTATTAAGATATGATCAATGTCTTTTCCAACAACATTTTCTAATAGTTTGATGGAAGATAATGCATTTTGAATCAGTTGTTCATTCATATTTGATTTTTGATAAAGATTGATGATGATCTCTTTTCTCATAGGAAACCCCCACTTATATCTAATTATACATATTTTATCATGGTTTATCGCTTAATTAAATACTATATAAAAACTACACATAAAAAAAAGACATGTAGAAACTTCTACACGTCATTACCAGTTACAAAAGGATTATGCTTTTTTTCATGTGCAATATCAGTAGTACGTCCATGTCCTGGATACACGCGTACATGATTTGGAAACAATTGATATATATTTTTAACACTTTGAATCAGTGTATCATAATCTGCATATGGAATATCGGTACGTCCTATGGTTTGAAAAAACAAAGTATCTCCAGAAAATAAAACACCAAGTTCTTCTATATAACAAACAGTTCCACCTTCCGAATGTCCTGGTGTGTCGTAAAACTTAAGTGTAAGGTCTTGCCATTTAAGTTCAAATGGTTCCATAAAATATTGATCAACAGGTATTTGATATCCTAATTTTTGAATAGCATATTCATCTAACCAAAATTTATCTTTGATTGGTGCATATACCATAGGATGATACTGATCTTTTAGTTCTTTAACACCACCGATATGATCATAATGACCATGAGTGATATAAATAAAATCTAGTGTTAATCCATGGTCTTTAATAAATGAGGATATAAGATCATTTTCAAATCCTGGATCAACAATAAAACAGTTGGTTTCATTAAACACGATATATGCATTGCTTCTTAAATTGCCTAAAACGAATTTTTGTATTTGCATTTTTCATCTTCCTTTAACAAAAAATATTATATAGCATTTCATAAGAATTATAAAGTGAAAAGCAGTATAATATATAGGTGGAAAGGGGAGATGTTATATGGCAAACATTTATAACAGTTACATAGAACTCGTTGGTAACACACCTTTACTTAGATTACATCACTATGAAAAAGAAGTAGGTGCTTTTGCACAAATCATTGTGAAATTAGAAAACTTCAATCCGCTTGGCAGTGTTAAAGATAGACTTGCTAAAGCTTTAATTGAATCTATTGAAGAAAAAGGGTTAGTAACCAAACAAACAAAATTTGTTGAGCCTACAAGTGGTAATACAGGTATTGGACTTGCATTTATTTGTGCAGCAAAACAATATGATTTAACTTTAATCATGCCAGAAAGTGTTTCAAATGAACGTAAACAAATTGTTAAAGCACTAGGTGCAAAATTAATATTAACTGATCGAACAAAAGGGATGAAAGGATCTATTGCAAAAGCAGAAGAATTACTAAAAGAAGATCCTAATTACATCATGCCTATGCAATTTGAAAATTTAGCTAATCCTGAAATACATCGAAAAACAACAGCACTAGAAATACTTAAAGATATGGATAACATTCTTGATTATTTTGTTGCTGGTGTTGGTACGGGTGGCACAATCACAGGAACTGGAGAAGTTTTAAAAAAACACATTGATGGATTAAAAGTCATTGCTGTTGAACCTGCTGGGTCACCAGTATTATCAAAAGGATATGCTGGATCAAGTAAAATTCAAGGGATTGGTGCTGGATTTATTCCAGGAGTATTAAATACTCATATTTATGATGAAGTGATTGCGGTTGAAGATCAAGATGCTTTTGATACAGCAAGATTACTTGCAAAAACAGAAGGTGTTTTCTCTGGTATTTCTGCAGGCGCTGCATTATATGCTGCAACAAAAATCGCACAAAAAGAAGAAAATAAAGGAAAGAAAATTGTCGTGATTATACCTGATACAGGTGAACGATATTTATCTACGGAGTTATATCAATGAAAAAATTAGAATGCACAATTAAAGATGTACGTGCAGCAAAACTCTATGATCCAGCAGCACCTTGCTGTTTCATGGTATATTTTACTTATCCAGGTGTGATTGCTTTAAGAAGACATAGAAGAGCACATAAACTTTGGGAAAAAGGCAGACTTAATTTAGCAAGATGGATTAGTTATCGAACTAGAAGAATTACAGGAATCGATATTCATCCAGGTGCTAAAATTGGAACTGGTGTATTTATTGATCATGGTATGGGTACAGTCATTGGAGAAACTGCAGTGATTGGTGATGCATGTGTGATCTATCATGGCGTTACATTAGGAGCGAATACATTTGAAAAAGTTGACCGCCATCCTAAATTAGGTAATGGTGTGATCATCTATGCTGGAGCAACCCTTATAGGTCCTATCCACATTGGAGATAATAGTGTTATTGCAGCTGGTGCAGTCGTCGTAAAAGATGCTCCAGCACATAGTAAGCTTAAAGGTGTACCTGCCCATCATTTTTCATAAAAATATAAGTAAAACCACATCATCAGATGTGGTTTTTTTATCTTTATAAAGGTAATAAGTGACTATTTATTATAAATAGATTTCCAAATTAGAAACTATTTCATTTATTTTGATTTTACAATATTAAATATCATAAAATGAAGATACAAATCATAGAGGGAGGATTTAAGATGTATATCATTAGCAGAATGATTAAAGTAGAGAAAGGACATACACAAAATTTAATTGCTAAATTTGATAAAGTATCGCCAGTATTTCAATCTAAAGGATTTGTCAAAAGAGAAATACTAGTTGATTATATGCAAAAGCAATTTGATTTAGTTAATATAAGTACTTACTTTGAAAATAAAGAGGCTTATTTACAATGGGAAAGTAGTCCTGAACATATTGCAATGCATAAAGATAAGAATCATTTTCACCATCAAAAACCAGAAGGTGTCATTGGGATTGATGCACATTTTTATGAATTAAAATTACTGCAACCATATGAAAAGAATTGATCAATAGAACATAGCATACTATGAAGTATGAAGAAACTCGATAATATTCTATGTTTACATTTAAAATTCATTGACAAAAAAGGTTTAATTTGGTATCATTAATTGAAATTTTAGGAGGCTTTATATGTTGTGGATTGATTATTTGATTATTGTATTCTCAATAGTCATGGTTGTTCTTGTAATGTTACAAAGTTCAAATGATGATATGGCAAGTGCATTTAGTGGTGAGAAATCAGAACTATTCAAAAATAAAAAAGAACGCGGATTTGAGTTATTTTTAACAAGAGCATCCATCGTTACTGCAGTATTGTTAATTGCAGCAGTTGTTTTATCAAATAACTTACATTAATCAAAAAAGTGTTTCTAAGAAGCACTTTTTTTATCGTTAGGTGAAGACATGAGTCAAAGATATTTTGTTGAAAAACTAAATGGTGTTATCGATCATCAAGATGCACATCACATGATCAAAGTCATGAGAATGAAAGATCAAGATGAAATTATTGTTTGTTCTAAACAAGCATGTATTTTAGCATCTATTGAAATTAAGGATAAACAAGTCCTATATAAAGAGCTTAAACAACTTGATTATAAAACACATTTTGATGTGACGATTATCCAAGGATTACCTAAAAAAAATAAGATGGAATTTGTAAGCAAGTATGCTACTGTATATGGTGCTGCATCACTTTATTTTTGTGGGATGGATCGAAGTATTGTTAAACTAGAAAATGATGGATTTAAAAAAGAAAGATTAACAGCAATCGCTAAAGAAGCTGCAGAACTTGCTCACAGATCTTTTGTACCTGAAGTTATGATGTTTCAAAGTTTAAAACACATTGATTTTAATTTATTTGATGTTGTTATTGTTGCTGATGAAGATGAACACATGGTAGAAATAAATACATTGTTACCTTTAGATATGAGTAAAAAATATGCAGTTATTATAGGACCTGAAGGTGGTATTAGTGAACAAGAAAGAAAGTATTTTAAATCTATAAATGCACACTTTATAACGCTTGGACACTACATTTTACCAACAGAATCAGCTTCTCTATCGGTATTGAGTTTTTTCATGCATCAAAATCACAAATTATTTTGACAAACGCTTGAAAATCATATATAATAAATGCGGCTTGACATACTAAGCGTGGAAGGAGGGCAGTACATGCCAAAGACAGTAGTTCGCGATAAAGAATCATTAGAAGATGCTTTAAGACGTTTTAAACGTGATGTTTCTAAAGCTGGAAACCTCCAAGAAGCACGCAAACGTGAATTTTACGTAAAACCAAGTGTTCAACGTAAAGACGCAGCTCGTGCAGCACGCGCAAAGAAAAAGTAAACTTCAAGACACACCTCGTTAAGGTGTGTTTTTTTATCAATATTGGTTAAAAAAAGCAGTAAATGTTTAAAATTAATGCGTGTAATGGTATAATTAAATACACAATAAGGAGCGTATTTAATGAAATTAAACCAACAAATAAATCATGCTGAATCCATCAGCCGATTAGTCGGTGTTCAAGATAGAAACTTATTAGTTTTCAAGCAATATTTGGGAATCAACGTATCGCTTAGGGGTGAAGATATCATCACAGATGCAAAAAAAGATCAAATAGCGCTTTTGGAAACTATTTTTGCTGTTTTAATTGAACTTGCAAACTTAAATATTCAACTTTATGAACGTGATGTCATGTATATCATCAAACTTGCTGAAAAAGATGAATTAGACGGTATTATTGACCTATATAAATCTAGAACAGCAATCTTAGTAAATGATCAAGGAAAAGCTGTTTATCCTAAAACATTTAATCAACAGGACTATATTAAAGCAATCGATCATTATGATTTAACATTTGGTATTGGACCAGCAGGAACAGGAAAGACTTATTTAGCTGTTTCAAGTGCAGTTGCTGCACTTAAAAAAGGTAAAGTCAAAAAACTTATTTTAACAAGACCTGTTGTTGAAGCAGGTGAAAACTTAGGATTTTTACCAGGTGACTTAAAAGAAAAAATAGATCCATATCTTGTACCATTATATGATGCATTATATGAGATGTTAGGTGTTGCTCAAACAACAGCACTTATGGAAAAAGGTGTGATTGAGATTGCGCCACTAGCTTACATGAGAGGGCGAACATTAGAAAATGCATTTGTTATTTTAGATGAAGCTCAAAACACTACTAAAGCACAAATGAAGATGTTTTTAACGAGATTGGGATTCGCATCTAAAATGGTGATTACAGGTGATCCATCACAAACAGATTTAGCTAGCCATCATTTGTCTGGATTATCTCAAGCGATTAATTTATTAGAAACACTTGAAGATGTAAAAGTCATTAAGTTTGAACGTATTGATGTGATTAGACATCCACTTGTTCAACATATTCTTGAAAGGTACGAACAAAATGAAAGTTAATTTTTATAATCAAACAGATGTAGAAGTTGCTGATGTTGAAAAATTAATTACACGAATTTTCAAAAAAGTGTTTGATTTGCGCTCAATGCAAATCGTCTTTGTATCTTTAGAACAAATTCATGAAATGAATCAAACATATCGTCAAATCGATAGACCTACAGATGTCTTAAGTTTTCCAAATGATGATCATAAGGATCGTTCACTTGGAGATATCTTCATTTGCTTAGATAAAGCAAAAGAACAAGCAAAAGACTATGGTCATTCATATGAAAGAGAAGTTGGGTTTTTATCTGTCCATGGATATCTTCACCTTAAGGGGTATGATCATCATACTGATGAAGAAGAAAAAGTGATGGTGAAAGCTCAAGAAAAAATACTAAAAAAAGCAAAACTTGAAAGGGTGAAAATATGAAAGGTTTAGAAGAAGCGAAGAAGGCGAGACTTCATGCTTATACACCATATTCTAAATTTAAAGTAGGTGCAGCGATTGAATTAAAAGATGGGACTTTTATTCATGGTGCAAATATTGAAAATGCCGCACTTGGTTTATGTAATTGTGCAGAAAGAAGTGCATTATTTTCATTGTATAGCCAAGGCTATCAAAAAGAAGACATTAAAGAAATGACCATTGTCGCAGATACGAATCAGCCTGTATCTCCATGCGGTGCATGTCGTCAGGTCATGTCTGAATTATTACCAAAAGATACTAAAATTACGTTAGCAAATCTTCATGGAGACACAAAAGTAGTTTCTAAGGAAGATTTACTACCTTATGCTTTTGAAACATTTGAAGAGGAATAATATGCCATATCGTTCAGGGTTTATTGCGATTGTAGGTAGACCTAATGTGGGAAAATCCACATTAATAAATGCCTTAATCAATAAAAAAATAGCAATCACCTCAGATAAACCACAAACCACAAGACATCGCATATCAGGACTTGTCACAGAAGATGATTATCAAATGATCTTTGTTGACACTCCAGGTATGCATAAAGGTAAAGATTTACTCAATCAAACGATTGATAAAATTGCAGTCCAAAGTCTTCAAGATGTTGATTTGGTTTTATTTGTTGTTGATAAAAAATTTGGTGCTGCAGAAGAACATATCATCAAGTATTTTGAACATGTTAAAGTGCCTGTTTTTTTAGTGATCAATAAAATCGATCAATACGCTTCAAAATCAGCAATTGATGAAATCATACTCAGCTATTTAAATACATTCAAATTTGAAGGATTTTTCCCTATATCTGCAAAAGATAAAACACATTTAGATAAACTCAAAGAAAACTTAGTTCCTTATTTACCAGAAGGTCCAATGTATTATCCAAAAGATATGGATAGTGACCAAAGTGAAACGACACTTATGAGTGAATTTATCAGAGAAAAGATTCTTCATTTAACGGAACAAGAAGTACCTCATTCAGTGGCTGTTGTCATTGAAAGATTAGAAGAAAACAAAGAAAATAAAACACTTGATGTTGATGCTTTAATTATCGTGGAAAGAGCCTCACAAAAGAAAATACTGATTGGACATCAAGGTGAAAAAATAAAACAAATTGGAACTTTAGCCAGAAAAGAAATCAATAAGGAATTAGATAAAAAAATTCATTTATCTCTATGGATTAAAATCAAAAAAGATTGGCGAAATAGAGAAAGTGACTTAAAAGCATATGGTGTAGGTGATTTTTAGTGGAAGGTATCATTTATAAAATTCAACCATACCAAGAATCTTCGAGATTGCTTTTTGTCTATACACCCATAGGAAAACTCACTTTACTTGCTAAAGGTGCTCAAAAATTAAACCAAAAAACACGTGTTATCAGTCAATTTTTAACACGTCTTTCTTTTGATATGCCAGCAACACAAAAGACATTTATTACACTTAAAAATCCAGTGGTCATTGAAGATTATCAAGAGATAAAAAACGATTATAAAATGACGCAATATGCTGCATTAATTTTAGAAATTGTTGATAAATTTATGATTGATATTGAGTCTCATCAAATGATTTATGATGAAGTTGTAAAAGCACTCTCGTTTAATGATATTAAACGTTCATCACTCTCATTTGCACTAAAGATATTAAAGCCATTAGGATATGCACTCAATTTGAGTGCTGATGGTAGCGTAGTTAAGGGCGTAAGTATCCAAAAAGGTGGGTTAGTTTACGAAAATGAAGCATATTCAGCCGATTTGGACACAAAAGATGCGATTTCGCTTTTAAAACTATCGTATTTACCGTATAATGAACATAGCGATGTTTTAGATGACTCAATTCAAAGAATTGAATATTTTATTAAGAGATATTACGAGTATCACTTGCATACAACATTAAAAAATTTATCATAGGATGGGAAGATATGACTTCATTAGATCAAATTGTACAATTTGCAAAAACAACAGGATTTATATTTCAAGGTAGTGAACTTTATGGTGGTTTAGCAAATACTTGGGATTACGGTCCTCTTGGAAGTGTTTTAAAAAGAAACATCAAAGCTGCTTGGATTCAAAAATTCCAAAGACAATCTCCATATAACGTCTTATTCGATAGTTCTATTTTGCTTAACTCAAAAGTTTGGGAAGCAAGTGGACATGTAGGTGGATTTAATGACCCACTTACTGAATGTCGATCATGTAACCAACGATTTAGAGCTGATAAATTAATCGAAGCTCATGATCCAAATGTAAACGCAGATGGGTGGAGCACAGAAAAAATGTATCAATATTTACTTGAAAACGAAGTGAAGTGCCCAAGTTGTGGTGCACATGATTTTCTTCCAATTCGTGCATTTAACATGATGTTTAAAACTAAACAAGGTGTTGTTGAAGATACTGCAGATGACATTTATTTAAGACCAGAAACAGCACAAGGTATTTTTATCAATTTTAAAAATATTCAACGCTCAACAAGAAAAAAATTACCTTTTGGTGTTTGTCAAGTTGGTAAATCTTTTAGAAATGAAATCACACCTGGTAATTTCATTTTTAGAACAAGAGAATTTGAACAAATGGAAATGGAATTTTTCTGTAAACCGGGGACTGAACTAGAATGGTTTAAATACTGGAAACAATTTGTTATGGATTGGCTTCTAAATCTTGGACTTAATCCAGATGATTTAAGATTTGATGATCATAAACCAGAAGCTTTATCACATTACTCAAATGCGACGACTGATGTTCAATTTAAATTTCCTTGGGGATTTGATGAACTTTGGGGTATTGCATCAAGAACGAATTATGATTTAAAAGCACATCAATTACATTCAGGTGAAAGTATGGAATATTTAGACCCTGAAACAAATGAAAAATATTTACCATATGTTGTTGAACCAGCAGTTGGTGTTGAAAGACTTGTACTTGCATTTTTGATGAGTGCATATGATGTTGAGACTTTAGCTGATGGTGAAGAAAGACAAGTACTTAGATTACATCCACAACTTTCACCATATAAAGTTGCAGTATTACCACTTGTTAAAAAATTACATGCAGAAAAATCTTTAGAAATCTATGACTTGTTAAGCGAAGATTTTGATGTGACATATGATGAAACTCAAAACATTGGTAAACGTTATAGAAGACAAGATGCTATTGGAACATATTTATGCATCACTGTAGATCATGATACTGAAACACTACAATCAGTGACTGTAAGAAATAGAGACACGATGGAACAAGTTAGAATTCCAATTAGTGAATTAAAAGCATATATTAAAGAGCAAATTAAATATTAATGGTACAACACTAAAAAATGAAAAGGAGGGGTATCATGGATCAAAAGCTCATTGACGAAATCAATAGTAAAACCCAAATCCTTGATGTGGTTTCAGAATTTGTAGATTTACAAAAACGCGGAAAAAACTACATGGGATTATGCCCTTTTCATGATGAAAAAACACCAAGTTTTTCAGTTTCTCCTGAAAAAAACATCTGTAAATGTATGGGATGTGGAGAAGGTGGAAATCCAATTAATTTTTACAGAAAGATTAAAAATATTTCTTTGCAAGAAGCAGCTGAAGTTTTAGCTGAACGTGCAGGAATTGAAATTAAAAAAACAGTTGTTAAGAAAAACCCTAACGAAAAACTTTTTAAAATGATGGAAGAAGCATCAACGTTTTATCAGTTTAACTTAAAAAATAGTAAAGCTGGTGAAGAAGCATATGATTATTTAATTAAAAGAGAATTGAGCCCAAAAACCATCGATCATTTTAAATTAGGATATGCACCAAGTTTTGGTGATACGTTATATCAAGTGTTAAAAGACAAAGGATATGCAGTATCAGATATGATAAAACTTGGTATTGTTAAACAAAATAATGATGGTAAATATTATGATTTATTTAGTGATCGTGTTATTTTTCCAGTCACAGACCCAGAAGGTAGAGTCGTTGGATTTAGTGGTCGTACACTTTCTTCAAAAGATCAAGTTAAATATATCAACAGTCCTGAAACAGTGATCTTTAAAAAAGGATTCTTACTTTATCATTTGTATGAATCATTATCAGATATAAGAAAAACTAAGCAGATTATACTTTTTGAAGGCTTTTTTGATGTGATTAGCTCATATCAAGCAGGTATTACTAATGGTGTTGCTACCATGGGAACAGCACTCACTAAAAATCAAGCACAACTGATGAGAAAATATAGCCCTTCAGTAGTCGTTGCTTATGATGGAGATAGTGCTGGATTAAAAGCAACTGATCATGCGATTCCACTTTTAGAACAAACAGGTATTAAAACAGAAGTTTTAGTGATTCCTGATAAAATGGATCCAGATGAATTCATTAAGAATTATGGACCAGAACGTTATGAAACATTGTATGGTGAATTTGTCGTTGACCCCTATCAATTTAGATTTGATTACTATAGACAAGGTCTCGATTTAAAAAATACCAACGATGTGAAATTGTTTAAAACACGTGTAACAAAAATGCTTGTCGGTGCAGATCCTGCAATTATCGCAATTTATAAAAATAGATTAGCAAAAACACTTCATATTGATGAAAGTGACATTGTTGTTAAAAAAGAGCGAATCGCACCTACGATTCCTCCAAAACCTATTGATATTGAGATTAAAAGAAATATCATTGACAAATATGAGAAAGCAGAGCGTTTACTCATTATTGTCATGCTTAGATCAAAAGCGGATTCTAGATATGTAACATCTATGCTTAGCACTAATGATTATGCAGATCCTATCGTTTCATCGATTCGCTTAAAAATCCAAGATTATTACTTAGACCATGATATAATAGATATCGATGATTTCAAAGATCATTTAACACATGATCAAAGATCATATTTTGAAAAATATATCATGACAGACTTATTTTATGAAAAAGAAATAGAGATACCAAGAAGCTCATATCATCCATACATTGACTTGCTTAAAAATACAGCAAGTAAAAGAAGATTGGAATATCTTAAGAGCATGATGACAGAAGATGGATTTGAAGATAAAAATCTTGAACTTGAGTATCACACTTTAGTATCCAAAATGAAAATAAATGGAGGAAACAATGGACATTAAAAAAGCAATTGCTACATTATCTAAAAAAGCTGGGGAAGATAAATTTGTAACGATCGAAGATGTCGTCGTTTATGCAAAACCAGGGACACAAGAATATTATCAAATTGAAAAAGAATTATTAGATCAAAACATCGATATTATCGAAACAATCGATGATGAAGAGGAAGAAGAAGCACCTGCATTATTACTAGATGAAGAAGATGAAGAAGATGATGTTTTATCAGATGATGATGAACCAGACGATTTATCTCTTTCAGGATTAGAAGTTGAAGAAGAAGAGCTTGAAAATTTAGAAGCGATTGCTGCAACTGTAAAAACAGATGATCCAGTACGTATGTATTTAAAAGAAATAGGACAAATTCCACTTTTAAATCAAGAACAAGAACAAGATTATGCTATTAAGGTATCTAATGGACGTTATGCTAAAGAGCAATTAGATGCTGTTCTAGCTGGTGAACTTGATATTTCTGAAAAAGATCAACAAGAATTAAGAGATATTACTGATTTGGCACAATATGCTAAAAATAAACTTGTAGAAGCAAACTATCGTTTGGTTGTCTCTATTGCAAAACGATATGTCGGTCGTGGTTTATTATTCTTAGACTTAATCCAAGAAGGTAACATGGGACTCATGCGTGCTGTTGATAAATTTGATTATGAAAAAGGATTTAAATTTTCAACATATGCAACATGGTGGATTAGACAAGCCATCACAAGAGCCGTTGCTGATCAAGCAAGAACAATTAGAATTCCAGTTCATATGGTTGAAACCATCAATAAAATGATTAGAATTCAAAGACAATTAATTCAAGACTTAGGAAGAGAACCTAGCGTTGAAGAAATTGCTGAAAAAATGGGAATTACACCTGATAAAGTTCAAAATATTCAAAGAATTGCTAAAGAACCCATTTCTTTAGAAGCTCATGTTGGTGAGGAAGAAGATTCATCACTTGGAGATTTCATCAGTGATCCAAATGCATTGACACCACATGAAGTCATGATCCAAGATATGATTAAACAAGTCTTAGATGAAGTTTTAGAAACCTTAACCGATCGTGAAGAAAAAGTGTTAAGATTAAGATATGGTTTATACGATGGTAAAAATCATACACTTGAAGAAGTTGGTAGAGAATTTGGTGTTACAAGAGAACGTATTCGTCAAATTGAAGCCAAAGCATTAAGAAAATTAAGAAGTCCTTCAAGACAAAACAAACTTAAAGAAATTTATCATGGCAAATAATCCAAGATTATCATTACTTGCAAGTTTATTAAAAGGGTATGATACTGTTTTAGATATAGGAACCGATCATGGATTCGTTTTAAGAGAAGCACTTGATTTAGGATATATCAAAAAAGGTATTGCTGCTGATATTGGTGAACAGCCATTACAAAAAGCGAAGAATAACCTTATAGGTTATCCTGTTGAGTTTATTTTATCCAATGGTTTTGAGCATGTTGATTTAAGCTATGATGCTGTTGTGATCGCTGGGATGGGTGTTTATACCATTTCTGAAATACTCAAACAAAATCATGAAAGTAAAACTTATTTTTTACAACCCAATGATAAATATGATAGTCTACGCATGTATTTAATGGAAAATGGTTTTAAAATAATTGATGAATTTGTTATCTTTGATAAGTTTTACTATGTGATCATGAAAGTGATTAAAGAGCACATGACATTAAATGAAGAAGATATATACGTAGGTCCTATATTAAAAACAAAAAAAGAAGCAAAACCTTATTTTCTTCACATGATTCAACAATATGAGAAAATCATGGAAGTATGTGATGAAAAATCAAAACAAAAATTTAGTAAGATTGTTACTTACTTGAGGAAGTATATTTAAATGAAAACATTAGAAAATATGATAGAGGGAGGTGCACTTATGGATAAGAAAAATTATCAAAATTTACAAAAAATTGATCGTGCACTTAAAATATTCAGAAGATCTGGCGTATACGATAGAATGAGTACTGAACTTAGTGATGCAGATATTATGGTATTATTTTGTGTGGCTTTTTGTGATTTAAGTGAAAAAGTAATGATTACAGATATCGCAAAAAGATTAAAAGTAACTTTACCTGCGGTTACACATAAAGTCAATGAACTTGTTGAAAAGAATTACATCGAAAAAATCCCTTCAGAAAAGGATTTACGCGTCGTTTATATTAAACTAACAAATGATGGAAAGACTTATGTTGAATCAATAAGAGACGAATATTATCGCCCTATTGAAATATTAGCAAACCACTTAGGACCAGAAGATACTGATACTTTTATAAGACTTTTAGATAAAGTTTCTGAGATTGGTAAAATTAAAGGATAAACTTTTTTCAAAATGTCTTTACAATTAGTCGCGTTTACGTTATAATAAATAACGCTGACTGATTTGGTGCACTAGCTCAGCTGGATAGAGCAACGGCCTTCTAAGCCGTCGGTCGGGGGTTCGAATCCCTCGTGCATCGCCACTTATAAAAACAGCCTAACAAATGTTAGGCTTTTTATTTTACATAAGTATTAAAATAAGAAGGTGAAAAATTAGACATTTTTTAAAAAAATAAATATTATTACATAAATCATATTTAATAATGATACATAAGTTTTATTTTTATATCATTATGATGTATAATATTCGCATTAAATGTAATGTATATTAATTTTAGATAGGGGGAATATAATGAGAAAAACATTACTACTTATGTTGATGATTATTTTTACTATCACATTAACTTCATGTACTGGATTAGGTTATAATACATTTTCTGAAGAACAAAATGTTATGTGGACTAGTATTGATGATAAAATTACAATTTATATTATAAACACTGAAATGGGAATGGGCACCATAAATGTTAATGATCAAGAGATTGAGGTTAGCTATGTATCATATTTGAATGGTGAAATCATTTTTTATAATGCAAATAGTTTTGATAATGAAATTGAAAACATTTTTATTGCTGGAAGATTAAGAGATAATCACTTTTTTAATAATGGAACAAAGTTAAGTATAGAATTTACCATTAATAACACTGGAGACACATTTTATGATGATAATGAACTAGAGTTTACCAAGTCATACTTGAGTGATGAAGATTTAACTATAAACAATGTCTTAGGAACATGGAATAATGAAGCGTTTAATTTAAGTATATATGTTAATTATAAGACAGTATTTTTAAATCAAAGAATAGGGACTATGGAAATTAATAATCATATTTATAATGTCTATTTTCAAATCAATGAAAACAATAGATTTAGTATGATTGAAAACACGCAAAACGTAATATTATTTGAAGGGACATATGAATTCAATTCAAATGATTATAGTATTGATTTATCAATTTCAACAAATAATATAGATGATTTTGATAGTATACATCTAGTGTTTACATAATAGTAAAAAAAAGATAATAATAATAGTGTTGTCTTATGGAATTAAAGATGATTGTCACCACATATGAGAAGTAACTAAAAAATAAACCTCGATTATTATCGAGGTTTTTGTTTTAAACTAGATTAAAGAATTTTTGTAAATATTTGGCAAGTCCTGCTTCATCATTAGTAACATCAGTGATTTGATATGCAACTTCCTTAAGTTGTGGTACACCATTTTTCATTGCAACCCCAAAACTCATTTCCTTGATCATTTCCAAATCATTAATACCATCACCGAATGCAATTGTATTTTTTGGATCAATATTAAAATAATTAATCAAATAATTAAGAGCTGATGCTTTAGATGTGTGTTTCAAATAAACTTCATACATGACATTTCCATTTTTATCATTTCCCCAACGTCTAAATGAAAGTGTTTCTGGATATTGAAATGTAATCCAAGATTCAAATTTATCAACAAAATCATGATTGATTAAAAAAATCATACCATTGGGTTCAACATCTAAATCAGTAAATTCACATTCAATTAATTTTCCACTACTTAAGCCAACAAAGTAAGTTTCAAGCTCTTTATTATACTTATAAGCATATACTGTTTTTTCAATAGAAAAGAATGCTGATTCAATATGTTCTTTTGAATACTCAAATAAAGTCTTCATCACTTTAATTGGAATATAAGTTCTTTGTTTTGCAAATTCAATATGTCCAGGATGGTCAATAGAAGCACCATTATCAGTAATGATTGGATTATCAATACCAATTTCATTATAAATATGTAGACATCCACCAAGTGGACGACCGGTTGCGATAACGACTTTATGTCCTAAATCAGAGACTTTTCTTAAAGTTTCTATAGTGATTGGATCTAATTTTCCTTGTTCATTAAGCAATGTTCCATCAATGTCACATGCTATTAAATATTTTTTCATAACTCCACCTCTTACCTTTATATTATCTCACAAAATGAAAACTTTTCATAGTATTTACATGCAAAGAGTTTGTATATTTTTTATGTGATATTTTCTGATAAAGTATTACATGCTTTATGTTATATCATTACCATGATATAATAACTATTAGGAGCTGATCTCATGTTAGTTTTATTAGATATAGGACCATTTAGTCTTGATTTTGGTATTTTAATCAGTTTTATACTAGGCACAAGTTTCGGATTACTTTTGTTTTTTTTACTATACATTTATGCAGTGATTAGAGGCCTTAACAAAAACTCTAAGTTTAGAAGTGCTGATGAAACTGACATTGATGAAGAAGAAATCAAATGGTTAATCAAAGATGCTCAAGAACAATTTAAAAACAAAGACTTAAGAACACAAAATGGTATGTATAATCACTTATCACATATCTTACAAGAACTATCTGTAGATATTTCTAAAAAGTTTTATCCTAATTCAAAATATCCATATTTAGAATTAACCATTGACGAATCACTAAAATTAAGTCACTATATTACAGATCGACTTGATGAATTATTAAAGGGCAAGATACTCGCATTAACACGTGGGTTTACATATTCTAAAATTAGAGAAATGACTGAACTAAAAACAAAAGTCGATCAATCAGTCATTGGAAAAGCGGCAAAACAATATTCGACATTTTCTAAAGCTGCGATGGCAACACTTAATGCAGTAAATCCAGTGTATTGGGTAAGAAAATTCACAAAAGATGTCATGTTAAATATTGTTGTCGTTAGAATTGGACTTGCACTCATCGCGATTACAGGTGAAGAAACTTATAAGATTTATAGCAAGAAAGTATTTAATGTTGAAAAGACAATTGATACTGGTATCGAAGATTTATATCAAATGATAAAAGAAGATGTAAAAAAGGAAGGTGAATCCTCTTGAGAAAAAGAAAACAAGTCGAAACATTAGAACTGCCAAAACAAGTTTTCTCAATTTATCAGTTTCCAAAATATGAAGGCATTCGTGGTAAAAAGAAATACGAATCTTCTCATTTTGTTTCGCCTATATTTGGTACCAAAGTCAAAGATATTGTCACAGTACCTTTTCAAGTAAAAACATTGGGTGATACGACAAAACGTTTTGATGCGTTTAGAACTAAACCAAAAATGAGTGGTAAAGAAGCTGTAGAAAAATATGGAACGAAGTACTATGAGTTCACTAATATTGTTACAGAAAATACCAGAGAAGAATATTTTGGTAAATCAACATATGAGACTTCACCACAAATTGGTAAAAAAGAAGAAGAAAAACCTAAAATTAAACCTATTAGTAAAAACTATAAAGAGTTTGAAGAACCTAAAGATAAACCAGTGCTTCCAGCTTTTGAAGCTAAACAAAAGTTTGTTGAATTAGAACCTGAAGTTTATGAAGAAGAGTTTGAAGACGAAGTTAATGAACCTAGGGTTGAACAAAGTTTTGAACCACAATTTGAAACATTTAGAAGACCTGATCAAAATGAAGATGAAGAAAAGCCTAAGCATGTAGTATCATCTGATTTTGGATCTACACCTAAACCAGTTGAGGAAAAACCTAGAGTTGAACAAAAAAGAACTGTTTTAGAACCAGAAATGAAAGCATATGTTTATCCGGATATTTCCATATTTTCAAGAAAAGAAAGAGATTTGAATGAACAACCACAATGGTTATTAGATCAAATAGATGCCATTAATGCAACACTTCAAGAGTTTGGTATTGAAGGTCAAGTCAATTCAAGTAAAAAAGGGCCTACAGTTACTAGATATGAAATTGCATTAGAACCAGGTGTTAATGTTAAACGTATCTCAAATATCGCTGATAATTTAATGATGAGTTTAGCATCAAAATCGATTCGTATTGAAGCACCTATTCCAGGTAAACCTTACGTTGGACTAGAAGTGCCTAACGTTCAAACTGAAATTGTTGCATATGGTAATGTTGTAGCTAACCCTAACTTTTTAGGTGATAAGGATCATCCACTTAAAGTTGCACTTGGAGTGGATATTGATGGAGAAGATATCTTTGTTGATATTGCATCGATGCCTCACGGTCTTATTGCTGGTGCTACAAATAGTGGTAAGAGTGTATGTGTAAATACAATCTTAGTAAGTTTACTATTAAAAAATTCTCCAGAGGATTTAAAACTCATCTTAATTGATCCAAAGATGGTTGAACTTACACCTTATAATGATTTACCTCATCTAGTGACTCCAGTCATTACGGATGCAAAAATGGCAGCTCAAGCTTTAGGTTGGGCTGTATCAGAAATGGAAAAACGATATCAAATGTTTGCAAGAAGCAGATCAAGAGATATCAAGTCATATAATCACAATATTAAACGTGGTTTAGTTGATGATAAGAAAATGCCTTATATCGTCATCATTATTGATGAGTTAGCAGACTTAATGATGGTATCACCTCATGAGGTTGAAGACTCAATTCAAAGAATCACGCAAAAAGCGAGAGCTGCTGGTATTCATTTATTGGTTGCTACTCAAAGACCAACGACAGATGTTGTTAAAGGTACCATTAAATCAAATATTCCTGCAAGAATAGCATTTAAAGTTGCATCGTTTGTCGATTCCACAACGATTTTAGATGGTGCAGGGGCAGAAACTTTATTAGGTAAAGGTGATATGCTTCTTAAAAAAGACGATAGAGCACACCGACTACAAGGTGCCTATATTAAAGATGATGAAATTTATGATGTCACTGATTTTATTAGAGCGCATGCAAAACCTGATTATATATTTGAACATGAAGCTTTAAGACAACAAGTTGAAATGAACGAAGTTGCATCTGATGATTTATTTGAAGTCGTTGCTTATTTCGTTGTAGAAAATCAAAATGCATCGATTAATAGTATTCAAAAACAATTTGAAATTGGATTTAATCGAGCACAAAAAATTGTAGAAATGTTAGAGTATTATCAAATTGTTTCACAAAGCCAAGGTACAAAAGCACGAGAAGTGCTTGTTACCATCTCTGAACTTGATGATATATTAGGACATTAATTTATTTAAAAAAGAAGGATGATTTGCATGAAAAAACACCATTTGTATCTATACTTAACTATAAGTATTATCATGATGATTGGAGCAATCGTTCTTTTTGTTTTTGATCAAAGTCCTATGTATTATAGTTGGCCACTTAAACTATTTTCAATAGCTTCTTTTGTTGCAGTGATTTCTTTAGTCATTGGTATTCTATATTTGAATAAAAAAAGTGAACCAAATGAACATGCACTAAATGCGATTGAATGGTTTAGATTTTTAAGTATGTCCTTAATGATTATCCTTATTGTATTTATGTATTTTATTTCTTCAGCAACCGTATTTCAAAATTCTATGAATCCAACACTTGAAAACAGTGATGTTGTATTAATTTATCATTATACATATACTCCAAAACGAGGAGATATTATTATTATTGATGTACATCAAGAAAATTATCCAAATCATAGTGGCGATCCTGAATATTACGTAAAAAGAGTTTATGGTTTACCAGGAGATACTGTAACTTTTCAATATGTAAGTCAAAATGCATACAAGATCTTAATCAATGGGCAAGTTGTTACTAACCAATATGGTGAAGAATACTACGCTGAAATAAATACCAATATGGTACAAATGGTCAATCCAAGCTATAGTGAAAAAGAAGTGATTGAAGAAGCGTTAGATGAAAATAATCAAATCAAAGAAGGCAGATTTTTAGTCTTTGGTGATAACCAAGATAATTCTGTTGATTCAAGAGATTTAGGTGGTATCTATCAAGAAGACATCGTCGGAAAAGTCATTTTTAGATTATCACCATTTGGAGGGATATCATGAGTGAACAAAAAGATAAACAAATACAATGGTATCCAGGACATATGTTTAAATCTATTAGGGAGATCAAAGAAAAAGTCTCTTTAATGGATATGGTAATGATTTTATTAGATGCTAGACTTCCACTCTCATCAATGAATCCAGAAATCATTAAAGTTGTTAAACATAAACCTGTATTAATATTATTAAATAAAATGGATTTAGCAGATTCTAAAGTATTATCTCAATTTATTACATATTTTCAAGATCAAGGTTTTTATACATTAGCTATAGATGCTAACGGTAAAAAAAACGTGAATAAAATATATGCTACTTGTATTGATATTTTAAATGAAAAACATCAAAGACAAATGAATAAAGGATTAAAAACAAGAGCGATTAGAACAATGATTTTAGGTATTCCTAATGTTGGAAAATCGACACTTATTAATGCGCTTGCCAATAAAAAAGCAACGAGAACTGGAAATACACCAGGGGTTACTAAAGCACAACAATGGATTAAATTATCAGGTGAATTTGAACTACTTGATACACCTGGCGTTTTATGGCCTAAATTTGATGATATGAAAGTAGCATATCATTTAGCGATTACAGGAGCAATCAAAGATCATATCTTACCACTTGATGATGTTTGCCAATATGCACTTAATTTCTTGAAAGAAAATTATCTTAAACAACTAGAGTCAAGATATCAGATTACAAAAGATATGAGTTATGTTGATATGCTTGATCAAATAGGAAAAGTAAGAGGTGCACTTCTTAAAGGTAATGAAATTGACTATGATCGCGTGTATCAAATTATTTTAACAGACATCAGAGGACGTCAATTAGGAGGACTTTCTTTTGACAGACTATAATTTATATCAATATGAAGAAAAACTGTATAAATTAGGTGTTAAATACATTGCTGGTATTGATGAAGCAGGAAGAGGACCACTGGCTGGACCTGTGGTTGCTGCTGCAGTGATTTTAAAACCAGGTGCTAAACTAGATTTGGTTGATGATAGTAAAAAACTAAGTGAAGCACAAAGAGAAAAAGCACTCATTCAAATT
This sequence comes from Acholeplasmataceae bacterium, assembly GCA_050251655.1. Taxonomy (GTDB): domain Bacteria; phylum Bacillota_I; class Bacilli_A; order Acholeplasmatales; family Acholeplasmataceae; genus WOFB19. The sequence continues at coordinate 21,407 of JBFWMH010000010.1, read as the reverse complement.
AAAGAGCATGCTTTAGCGATTGGTATTGGTATGTGCTCTGTTCAAGAAATAGATCAGATAAATATTTATCGTGCTGCAAGAGAAGCAATGATCTCAGCTATAAAACAATTAAAAATCAAACCAGAGTTTTTATTAATAGATGCTATGCCAATTGAGATGGATATTCCATCTGAGTCCATTATTAAAGGCGATCAAAAAAGTGTGAGCATAGCGGCTGCATCTATTGTTGCTAAAACAACTAGAGATATGTATATGATGGAAATGGATAAGATATTTCCAGAATTTGAATTTAGTAAACATAAAGGATATGGAACTAAACTTCATATTGAAAAATTAAATCAATATGGATATACACCCATTCATAGAAAAACATATGAACCGATTAAAACCATGATTAAAGAAGGTAAAAAACCTTATGAGAAAACTCTTTGAGTTAGATAAGAAAAATTACACAAATAACGATCAAATCATTAACCGTATTGCAGTCAGAGCAATCATCTATGAAAAACCCTTTCTATATATGGTACAGTCCAAAAAGTTCTTAGAGTATAAATTTCCTGGAGGAGGACAAAATCCAGGTGAATCTTTAATTGATACTTTAAAAAGAGAAACATTAGAAGAATCAGGTATTAAAATTCTTGATGACATGACTTTATATGGTTATGTGATAGAAAAAAGAAAATCATATCACGAAAAAGATACTGTTTTTCATATGACATCATATTATTATCTATGTCATTTGAAAGAACATAGTACGTATAGACATTTAGATCCATATGAAATTGAATTTGGTTATGATATTCATAAAGTGCATATCGATGATGCAATTAAGCAAAATGAAAAACTCATATTAGATGATATTTCTCAATTCTCATGGGTCACGCGAGAATTACAGGTATTAAAAATGATAAAGGATGAATTATAATCGATTCATCTTTTTTTATGGAAGTATTTATGTGAACTTTCCCATAAAATAAAATGAGCAAAAAAAATATATATTATATAAATATATATAGAAAGAATCCAGATTTTTTTACTTGACTTATAATTGATTGTTACTATAATAGATATGGAAATGGAGTGTTTACATGAAAGAAAAACTAATCATTGTGGAATCACCATCTAAATCAAAAACAATTCAATCCTACCTTGGAGGAAATACAACTGTATTATCATCTAAAGGCCATATTAGAGATTTAGCAATTTCTGGTAAAGACGGATTGGGTATAGATATAGAAAATGATTTTCAACCATCTTATGTACCTATTAAAGGTAAAGCACAAGTTATTAAAGAATTAAAAAATGCTGCTAAAGATAAGGATGTATTAATTGCTACCGACCCTGATAGAGAAGGAGAAGCAATTGGTTGGCATTTGGCACAAGTCTTAGGATTAGACACCAATGACAAAAATCGTATCATCTTTAGAGAGATTACAAAACAAGCTGTAACTGAAGCGTTAGAGCATCCAAGAAAAATTGATCAAGATTTAGTAAACTCACAGGAAGCTAGAAGAATATTAGATCGTATCATTGGATTTAAATTATCAAAATTATTACAATCAAAGATTAAATCTAAATCTGCAGGTCGTGTGCAATCAGTTGCATTAAAACTTATTGTTGATTTAGAAAAACAAATTGAAGCATTCATTCCTGAAACTTATTATGAATTAGATGCTAAATTTTCAAAATTTAAAGCAGACTATATCATTCCAAGTAAAACAAGAATTGGTTTTGAACAAGCAACAAAGATTAAAGAAGAATCAATTAATCCTTTTATTGTAAAATCAGTAGAAGTTAAAGATTCAATACGTAATGCGAGAGCACCATTTATTACATCAACACTTCAACAAGATGCAATCAATTATTTATATATGAGTGCAACCAAAACCATGAGAGTCGCACAAGAGTTATATGAAGGTATTGATATTCATGGTGAAATGATGGGTTTAATTACATATATGCGTACAGATTCTACTAGACTTGCTGAACCATTTGTCAATGATGCTAAACACTATATAGAAAACACTTATGGAAAAGCATACATGGGTAAATACAAGGTTACTACCAGTGAAAATGCTCAAGATGCACATGAAGCGATAAGACCAACAAGTTTACAAAACACACCAGAAAAAATGGAACCATATTTATCAAAAGATGAATTTAAATTATATAAGAGAATCTATGAAAGAACAGTTGCATCTTTAATGGCACCAGCCATTTATGAAGCAATCAAAGTTGTATTAGAAAGTCATGGACACGCGTATTTAGCTGAAGGACTCACTTTAACATTTGATGGTCATTATAAAGCATTTAATGATCAAATGCCAAAAGAGAAGAAACTACCTCATTTAGAAGTTGGACATGAGATCAATGCTCATGAGATTGAACTCTTTGAAAAAGAGACAACACCACCAGCAAGATACAGTGAAGCGTCACTGATTAAAGAGATGGAATCTTTAGGTATTGGTAGACCATCTACGTATGCTCAAACTATTCAAACAATTAAAGCTAGAGATTATGTCAAACTTGAATCAAAAAGATTTGTTCCTACTGAACAAGGTAGACTTACATCTGAGCAATTAGATTTATTCTTTAACAAGATTATTAATGTTGAATATACATCAAGAATGGAAAAAGCACTCGATGAAATTTCAGATAATCATACATCAGGTGTTAAGATTGTCAGCGACTTTTATCACAGTTTTATCCCTATGGTCAATCATGCTCAAAAAGACATGAAGAAGATTGAACCAAAGATGACAGATGAATTATGTCCAGTTTGCGGAAAGCCTTTAGTAGTGAGAACTTCCAAGTATGGTGAATTTCATGCATGCAGTGGATTCCCTAAATGTAGATACATTAAAAAGGACTAGATTGCTGTAAATTATGTTAAAGATTATATGTCTTTACATTTTGATTTAAAAGTGTTAATATAATTATGCATCCATAAAATTAGGATGTTACTTATCCCCTATTTAGTGTACAAACGTACACGCAAAATCCCCTTAATTGACCCCTCGACATTTTGTTGAGGGGTCGCTTTTTTTAACACTTTTTAATATATATATGTTATAATATCATATGGAAAACGGAGGCGTATTTCATGAAGACATTTAAAGGAAAACCTATCACATTATTAGGAGAAGCTAAGAAGATTGGCGATGTAGCTCCTGAGTTTCATGTGATTAATAACAAATTAGAAGAAACTAAATTATCAGATTATAAATCAAGATATATCATTTTAAATGTTGTCCCTTCACTTGACACGACAGTCTGTGATAGACAAACGAGAACAGTTAATAAAGAATTGACTGAAAGAGATGATGTGACGGTTTTAACGATTAGTAATGATTTACCATTTGCACAAGCAAGATGGTGTGGGAATGCTGATTTACCTAATGTGATTGCATTAAGTGATCATGTTGATTTAGATTTTGCAAACAAGTATGGAACAAACATCAAAGAATTAAGATTACAAGCAAGATCAATCTTTGTTTTAGATAAAGATAGAAAAATTATTTATCTAGAATATGTTGAAGAAATGTCAAATCATCTTAATTATGATCAATTGATTGAATTTGTCAAACAATTACCGAAAGACTAACTTTCGGTTTTCTTTTTGATTATGTTATAATAAGTATAAGTTTGAGGTGATTAAATGGGGTTATTTCAACGTTTGTTTTCTAAACAAAAAAAGAACGATAAATACCAATTAGGTTTACATAAAACTAAACAAAACTTTTCAACAATCAAAGCGATTTTAGATCAATCTAAACAAATCGATGATGATCTTTTTGATGCTTTAGAAGATATCTTCATTCAAGCTGATATTGGTGTTGATACTGTTGTTTATTTTATTGACAAACTAAGAAGTGATGTAAAAACTAAAGGTATAAGTGATCCTAAGATGTTAACTGAAATGATTGTTGACGGTCTTTTTGAGATATACTTACAAGGTGAACTTGTCCAAACAGAATTAAGATATGATGAAAATGAACTTAATGTATATTTATTTGTCGGAGTCAATGGTGTAGGTAAAACAACAACTATTGGAAAACTTGCTGATCAATTAAAAAAACAAGGCAAAAAAGTTATGTTAGTTGCTGCTGATACATTTAGAGCCGGTGCAATTGATCAACTTAAAGTATGGGGACAACGAAGTGGATGCTTTGTGTTTTCTAAACCTGAAGGATCTGATCCATCTAGTGTTATTTATGATGCACTAGAACTTGCAAAAAAAGAAGCTTATGATGTTGTCTTATGTGATACTGCTGGTCGATTACAAACAAAAGTGAATCTCATGAAAGAATTAGAAAAAATGCATCGTGTGATTCAAAAAACTTGTCCAAGTGCTCCACAAGAAACTTTACTAGTGATTGATGCGACAACAGGACAAAATGGAATGAGACAAGCAGAAGTGTTTAAAGAAGCTACTGATGTAACAGGAGTTATATTAACGAAGTTAGATGGTACTGCAAAAGGTGGTATTGTCTTAGCAATTAGACATTTATATGGTGTACCTATTAAATATGTTGGACTTGGAGAAAAGATTGAAGATTTAGTCTATTTTGATATTGAACAATATATTTATGATTTATTTAGTGATTTCTTTTAATAAGGAGAAAACATGGAAACATTTGAAAAAAAAGAATATTTGAATCAACTCTTTGATAAATATCAATCTTTATTAACAGATAAGCAAATATCATATTTTACTTATTATTTTCATGATGATTATTCACTTCAAGAGATTGCAGAAATTTACCAAGTGAGTCGAAATGCAGTTTTTGATTTACTAAAAAAAGTTGAGAATCATTTATTTGAATATGAAGAAAAACTTCATTTACTTAAGTTGCAACAACAAAGACAACAAGTGATTAATACGATTAAAGAAACAAACGATTTAAGTTTATTAGATGAGATAGGAAAGTTGGATGAGTAATGGCTGAAACAAGTTTAAGTTCACGTTTACAAATGGCAATGCGTCGTATGACAGGACGTGGATCATTAAATGAAAATGATATAGATGAAATGATGCGCGAAGTTAGACTATCGCTTCTTGAAGCCGATGTCAATTTTCGTGTTGTTAAAGAATTTATCGCACATGTTAAAGAACAAGCGTTAGGTGAAAAAATATTAAAAGGATTAAACCCTGGTCAACAAGTTGTTAAAATTGTTCATGAAGAATTAAAAAGAGTCATGGGTAATGAAGCAGAAGATCTTAAGTTTAATCCAACAGGTATCACTTCGATTATGACCATAGGTCTTCAAGGGTCAGGGAAAACGACTGCCATAGGGAAGTTAGCTGTTTTTATTAGAAAAGCTCAAAATAAAAAAGTGCTTTTGATTGCCGCGGACGTCTATCGTCCTGCTGCCATTGAACAGTTAAAAACCATTGGTAAACAAATTGATGTTGAAGTGTATGAAGAAGGATTAATAGATGCAAGAAAAATCGTTAAGAACGGTTTAAAATATGCTAAAGAAAATGCATTTGATGTAGTGATCATCGATACAGCTGGACGCTTACATATTGATGAGAAGATGATGCAAGAATTAGTAGATGTTAAAGCAATTGCTGAACCTAAAGAAATCTTACTAACAGTCGATGCAATGACAGGACAAGATGCAGCAAATATCGCAAAAAGTTTCCATGATCAATTGCAAGCAACTGGAGCCATCTTAACTAAATTAGATGGTGATACAAGAGGTGGAGCAGCATTATCTATTAGAGAAGTATCTGGTATACCAATTAAATTTTCATCATCTGGAGAAAAAATGGATAGTTTTGAAGTCTTCCATCCAGAGCGTATGGCATCTCGTATTTTGGGTATGGGAGATGTACTTACTTTAATTGAGAAAGCAACTGATGCAATTGATGAAGATGAAGCACAAAACATGATGGAAAAAATGATGAATAATACGTTTAATTATAATGATTTTATGAAACAGTTTAAAATGATTAAACGTATGGGTTCAATGTCAAAAATATTAGGATTTATTCCTGGAATGGGGAATTTAAAAAACGCAGCATCTCAAGTAGATGATAAACAATTTGATAAGATGAGTGTCATCATTTTATCAATGACAGAAGCTGAAAGAAAAAATCCTGAACTTATTGAAAAGTCGAGCAGACGTAGACAAAGAATAGCATCTGGATCAGGAATGCAGGTAGCAGATGTAAATCGCTTAAGACAGGCATTTGAAACACAAACAAAAATGATGAGACAAATGTCAAATATGGATGAAAGACAGATGGAACAACTCTCTAAAAATCCAGCACAAGCATTCCAACCAAAGAGTAAAAAAGGTAAAGGAAAGAACAAGGGTCAATTCAGGATTCGTTGATCCTTTTTCATTAGGTTATCCACAATTATTGTGGACAAGTTTGTTTATCATACATGATAAAATATAAAAAAGGAGACTCTATATGAAAAAAATTACATTAATTGATGGCAATTCAATCATGTTTAGAGCGTATTACGCAACCGCATATCCAGGAGCAAAAATCATGCAATCGTCTAAAGGTGTTTATACGAATGCTTTATTTGCATTTGTGGGTATGTTTGAAAAAATCGTGACTAGTGAAACTACTAATGTATTAGTTGCTTTTGATACAAAAGAACCAACGAAACGTCATTTAAAATATGATCAATATAAAGCAGGACGTGTTAAAATGCCTGAAGAACTTGGTCAACAAATACCAATAATTTATGAATATATTGAATTATCAGGTGTTAAATTATACTTTAAACCAGGATATGAAGCTGATGATATTATTGGTACACTTGCTAAACAAGCAAGTCAAAAAGGATATCAAGTAGATATTTATTCATCAGATCGAGATTTATTACAATTAGTCGATGATAACATCACTGTAAATCTACTTAAAAAAGGGATGCAAGAAGTTGAAAGCGTCACACCCAAAAAGATGATTGAAAAGTATGAATTAACACATCATCAATTTGTTGATTTAAAAGCTTTAATGGGTGATGCATCTGATAATATTCCTGGAGTACCAGGAGTTGGTGAGAAAACAGGTATTAAGTTACTTCAAGAATATGAAACATTAGAAAATATTTATCTTCACGCTGATGAGATTAAAGGAAAACTTGGAGAACGCATAAGAGAACATAAAGAATCAGCTTTTATGAGTCAAGATTTAGCAACCATTGATATTTGTGCAGATATTGAAATTGATGCTGATCATATTGCTAAACATGATCCTGATCAACAAGCACTTATCAAATTTTTCCAAAATTATGATCTTCATGTATTTGTTAAGAAAATGGATCAACCTGTGGTTACTGAATCATGGGATGCTATTGAAATTACAAATGATCAAGCATTGAAGAAAATATTAAAACCACAGATGGCACTTCACTTTGAGTTTAGTGATTATAATTATCACAAAGCTGAATTGTGGGGAATTGGATTATCTGATGGTAAAAATCATTATTTCCTAGATCCTTTATATGCATTAAGTTCTATGGCATTTGATGATTATTTATTAGATCCTAAAATGGAAAAGTTTGTCTATGATTATAAAGCAATTAAAGTATTTTTAATGTGGCAATTAAAAGAGATTGAACATGTCACATTTGATTTATTAATTGCTGCTTATTTAATTGATTCTCATCTAGGGAAAGAAGAATTTAAACGTATTGTGGCTGCATTTGATTATGAAGATATGCAATACGATGAACAGGTCTATGGAAAAGGTGCTAAAAAAGGATTACCTTTAAAAGAATTCTATTTAAAACATGTAGCATCAAAAGCTAAAGCAACTTATCTCTTAAGAGAAAAAATGATTCGAGATTTGAAATCACAAGAACAATTAGATTTATTTTTAGATATTGAATTACCACTATCTGAAGTACTTGCCGAAATGGAGTATGAAGGACTACTCGTCGATCAAGATGAATTGGAAAAACAAGCTATTGGTTTAGATCAAAGAATTATTGAGATTGAAAAAGCTATTATTTCACATGCTGGTGAAAACTTTACCGTCTCTTCTCCAAAACAATTAGGAGAAATTCTATTTGAAAAATTAGGATTACCTAATGGTAAAAAAACAAAAACAGGATATTCAACCAATGCAGAAGTATTAAATGGATTAGTAGATAAACATCCAATTATCCCACTTATTTTAGAATATCGACAACTTACAAAACTTAATTCAACATATATTGTTGGGATCAAGCAAAATTTATTTGATGATGGTAAAGTTCATACAATTTACAATCAAGCACTTACTACAACTGGACGTCTATCATCTTTAGATCCTAATTTACAAAATATTCCCATTAGAACTTTAGAAGGAAGAGAAATCAGAAAACTCTTTATCCCTAAAGGTGATATGTATTTCTTGGGTGCAGACTATTCACAAATTGAATTGCGTGTACTCGCAGATGTCGCAAACGTTAAAAAATTAATTGAAGCATTTAATGCACATGAAGATATTCATACAAAAACTGCTCAAGCTATCTTTAATAAAGAAGAAGTTGATTCTGAAATGAGAAGAGCAGCAAAAGCAGTAAACTTTGGCATTATTTACGGTATCGGAGCATGGAGTTTATCTGAAGATATCAAAGTGACACCTAAAGAAGCACAAAAATTTATTGATGAATATTTAAATCTATATCCTGAAATTAAAACATATATGGAAGATATTGTAGCATTTGCTAAAGAACACGATTATGTAGAAACAATTATGCATCGTAGAAGATATATTCCTGAATTAAAATCATCTGTATTTATGCAAAGAGCATTTGGAGAGAGAACTGCACTTAATGCACCTATTCAAGGTAGTGCTGCAGACATCTTGAAGAAAGCGATGATTGATTTATATCATTATTTGAAAGCACATAAAAAGCAAAGTAAGATTTTACTACAAGTTCACGATGAACTCATCTTACAAGTACCAGAACATGAATTAAAAGAAATGAAAGTACTCGTACCTAAAATGATGGCAGATGCAGTTTCCCTAAAAGTTAAATTGGAAACTTCATGTGATGTAGGTAAAAACTGGTTTGAACTAAAATAGGTGACTTATGCCAGAACTTCCAGAAGTAGAAACTGTCAGAAGAACATTAGAAAAACTGATATTAAATGAAACCATCTTAGATATCTCATATGATTATGAACCCATGATTAAAATGGATGCTATAGATTTTGTAAATAAAGTCAAAGGACAAACCATTCATCGTATTGAACGTTATGGTAAATATCTAGTCTTTATTTTAGATCATGATGCGATGATCATGCATATGAGAATGGAAGGAAAATTTTATATCAAATCCTTTGATCAAGAAAAATCTATTTATGAACATGTGACTTTTAGATTAAATGATAAAGAATTAAGATATCATGATACCAGAAAATTTGGCACCATCCATTTAGTACCATTAAACATCTATAAGGACACTTATCCACTTAATAAATTAGGGAGTGAACCTAAAGATTTAGATCCATTTGTTTTATATCAAAAGATTCACCATAAAACAACACCGATTAAGGTGAGTTTATTAGATCAACATATCATTTCTGGTCTTGGAAATATCTATGTTGATGAAACATTATTTCTAAGTAAGATTGATCCGAAAAGACCTTCAAACAAAATCACAAAACAAGAAGCAAAATCGCTTGTTGAAAGTGCAACTAAGGTTTTAGAAAAAGCCGTATTACTCGGTGGATCAACCATTAGATCTTATACATCATCACTTGGAGTTCATGGACGATTTCAAAATGAACTTAACGTCCATACAAAAGTTGGTGAACCTTGTCCCATATGTGGACAAACCATTATAAAAACGAAAGTAGGAGGCAGAGGAACTTATGTCTGTCCAAGTTGTCAAAAATAAAATCATTGGACTCACAGGTGGCATTGCATCAGGCAAGTCCACTGTTTCTCAATATCTTCAAAAAAAGGGATATCAAGTGATTGATTCCGATTTAATTGTTCATGAATTATGGAAATCAAATGAATCCATGAAAAAGAAAGTCATCTCAACATTTGAATTAAATAAAGATGAAGACATCATCAAATCACTTAAAAAGTTTGTCTTTAAAGATGAAGAAGCATTAGAACAATTAAATCAAATTGTTCATCCGTATGTCTTTAAAGCTATAGAAGAAAAATTAAAAACGATGAAAGATGAAACAATCATCTTTATCGATATGCCACTTTTATTTGAAGTGGGTTATCAAAGTGAAGTGGATGAAACATGGCTTGTCTATGTACCACAATCCATTCAAATTAAACGTCTTATGAAAAGAGATCATATGTCATTTGTAGAAGCAGTGGAACGTATAGGGATACAAATGGACATTGAACAAAAAAAGATGACAGCAGATCATATATTAGATAACAGAAAGAGTATGCACCATCTACATCATCAAGTTGATGTGTTGCTTAAGGGGTATAAGCATGAAAAATAGTTCTACATTTGAATTGCATATGCAATCAGATTTATCAACAAGCGATTTTAAAGTGCTTGCACTTTTATATCAACCACTATTAGGTATGCAGTCATATGCTCTCTATACAACTTTTTATGAAATGTTACATCAACCAAATATCATGACTTATACGCATCAAATTTTATTTGATTTACTTAATTTAAAACAAACTGATTTTTTAAAAATGAGATATCAATTAGAAGCGCTTAACTTAATGGAATCATTTCAAAAAGATGATACATATATGTACTTATTAAAAGCACCACTTTCTGCAAAACAGTTTTTAACAGATACTGTTTTTGGTAGTTATTTACAAAGTGAAATTGGTGAAAAGAATTTAAATTTATTAATAGAACTTTTCAAAAAAGAAGCACCTGATTTAAAGACATATCAAAACACAACAAAATCATTTGATGCTTTATATGAGTTTAAACAACTAAGTTTACTTAAAGTCGATCATGAACTTGAAGGTAGAATTCAAAACTCAGGTTCACATATCGCTTCCAAATTTGATTTTAATGGATTTGTTGAAGCATTACCCGATCGATTAAAAACATCAACATTGCTCTCTAAAAAATTAAGAGATACCATTGAGAAGATTGCATTTGTATATCAATTTGATATTAGTGATATGGTAGAAATCTATCAAAAAGCAAGTCAGTCAAAACAAAATGTAAATTATCAAAGTTTAAACTTTAAAGCTAAACAACATTTTGAAGAACATCATCAAGTATTAACGATTAAGGAAAAATCAAATTCAGAAGTTGACTTAATTGAAAAAGCAACTCCTTATGATATCATTTCTAAATTTGCCAAAGTTGATCAACAAGGTTTAGCACTATCAACAGCTTTTCAACTTCTTGAAAGAAATCATGTTGAACCAGGTATAGTTAATGTGATCTTAATGCTTGTTTTAAAACATAAAGATGGTATACTACCTCATATCAATTATTTAGAAAAAGTATTAAATGATTGGCTAAATAAAGGCATTATGACTACTGAGGATGCGATTGTTTATGCATCTAAATTAGAAGATACTTATGAGCGTAGAGAAAAAGAAAAAACAGTTAACAAATCAGCTGAACCTGACTGGATGGATGATTATGTTAAACGTATTGCAGAAATGGAGGATTAAGTATGAATTTATCTGAAATGCGAAAAGCGATTGAAAACTTTGAAGAAACTAAATCATTAGATATTTTAGATGTTGATATTAATAAAGTTTATCAATACATTGTTTCTAAGCAAGAAAATCCCATTAAAGATGGTTATGAAATCATGCTTAAAACAGATCCATATATTGAAGTCTACTATAGACCAACTAAAGAAAAAGCAATTGAACTTAAAAAAATGCGCATGAGAGAACATTTAAAATTTTATGATAGTGAAGTCTATATCCAAGATGCATCACTTTCTGGCTTTGATTGTTTTAATGAAGAGCGTGTAAGAGCATTTGAAAAAGCCCAATATTTCCTTGATCATTATCGAACCAATCAATATGAACAAGGCATTTATATTCATGGGTCATATGGAACAGGTAAATCTTATTTATTATCTGCCATTGCTCAAGAACTCGCAGATCGTGGCATTACTGTGTTATTCGTATATATGCCAGATTTAACAAGAAGTTTAAAACAAGGTATGAATGAAGGTAACCTAGAAGAAAGAATCAATCGTTTAAAACAAGCAGATGTTTTAATGATGGATGATTTTGGTGGAGAAAATGTGAGTGCTTGGTTTAGAGATGAAATCTTAATTCCAGTACTACAATATAGACTGTCTGCTAAACTTCCTGTATTTATGTCAAGTAATTATACACATTTACAAATTCTTGATATGATGACATTGACTAAAGATGAATCAGGAAGAAGTAAAGCAGGAAGACTCGTTCAACGATTAAAAGACTTAATGGTATATATTAAGTTATCAGAAACACCATTTAAACAATAGTATACTATTGTAATTTATGAAATTGGTGTTATAATATTTAATGAAAACGATGAAGAGGACAACAAGTCATCACATAAAGCGACGTAGGATGGTGTAAGCTACGATAGATGATTTTACTCCCTTGGAGTTCGCTATGAAAACATAGTGCGTATGCTTGCGTTAAAAGCTTTTGAGGGCTAGTATTTTACTAGAACTAAGGTGGTACCGCGATGATTCGTCCTTAGAGAAATCTTTGGACGATTTTTTTTATAAAAAAAGGAGATGAAAAATGATGATTAATATTATTTTTCCAGACGGAAGTCAAAAACAATTTAACAAGAATATTACACCACTTGAGATTGCTGAATCCATTTCAGTTAGTCTAGCAAAAAAAGCAGTTGCTGCTATTTTTGAAGATCAGTATGTTGAACTAAATAGACCGCTCTTAGAAGATGGTTCTTTAGCCATTTTAACCAAACAAGATCCAAGAGCATTAAATGTGATAAGACATTCAACAGCACATTTAATGGCACAAGCTATCACAAAACTTTATCCAGGTGCTTGTTTTGGTGTGGGTCCATATATAGATGAAGGATTTTACTATGATGTTGATTTTGGTGATGTCAAAGTTAGTGATGAAGATTTAGCTAAAATTGAAAATGAAATGAAGAAATTAGCTGAGCAAGCTTATGATATTAAACGCGAAGAAGTTTCATATGAAGAAGCTAAAGCCATTTTTAAACAAGATCCATATAAACTAGAAATCATTGAAGATTATAAAAATGATCAATTATCAGTTTATAGACAAGGTGATTTTGTCGATTTATGTCGTGGTGGTCATGTCCTTAACACAAAAGAAATTAAACATTTTAAATTATTAAGTCTTGCAGGTGCATATTGGCGAGGAAACTCTAATAATAAAATGCTTCAACGTATTTATGGAACAAGTTTCTTTGGTCAAAAAGAATTAGATGATTATTTAAAACTTTTAGAAGAACGTAAAGAAAGAGATCATCGTAAATTAGGAAAAGAACTTGGTTTATTTTTCACATCTAAAGAAGGTGGACAAGGATTACCTTTCTGGTTACCAAAAGGTGCAACCATTCGTCGTGTCATCGAAAGATATATCACTGATAAAGAAATTAGTTTAGGTTATCTTCATGTGTATACACCTATTTTAGGAAGTAAAGATTTATATGTTACATCAGGCCACTGGGATCATTATCAAGATTCAATGTTTCCTCCTATGGATATGGGTGATGGCGAAATGTTAGTCCTTCGACCAATGAACTGTCCTCACCACATGCTTATCTATAAAAATGATGTACATAGCTATAAAGAATTACCTATTCGAATTGCTGAATTAGGTATGATGCATCGTTATGAAAAATCAGGGGCACTCTCTGGTCTTCAAAGAGTGAGAGAAATGACTTTAAATGATGCGCATATATTCGTTAAACCAGATCAAATTAAAGATGAATTCAAACGTACTGTAGCACTTATGCTAGCTGTGTATGAAGATTTCAACATTACTGATTTTGAGTTTAGACTAAGTTATCGTGATAAAGAAGATAAAGAAAAGTATTTCCCTAATGATGATATGTGGAATAAAGCTGAAAAAATGCTTAAAGAAGCGATGGATGAACTTGGAATGCCTTACTATGAAGCGATTGGTGAAGCTGCGTTCTATGGACCTAAATTAGATGTTCAAGTTAAAACAGCACTTGGAAATGCAGAAACATTATCAACAATTCAATTAGACTTTTTATTACCTGAACGCTTTGAGTTAACTTATGTAGGTGAAGATGGTAAAAATGAACATCGACCTGTTGTTATTCATAGAGGTATCGTATCAACAATGGAACGCTTTGTTGCATACTTAACTGAAGAATATAAAGGTGTATTCCCATTTTGGTTAGCACCTACTCAACTTAGAATTCTTCCTGTTCATAATGAGCATCATCAAGGATATGCACAAGAAATATATCAAAACCTTTTAAAACAAGGATATCGCGTTGAAGTTGATTTTAGAGAAGAAAAATTAGGCTATAAGATTAGAGAAGTTCAAAGTCAAAAGATTCCTTATTCACTCGTTTTAGGTGATAAAGAAAAAGAAGAAGGACTCGTCACATATCGTGCTTATGGATCAAGCGAACAAATCACAGTACCATTTAAAACATTTGTTGAATTAATTGAAAAGCAAAGAAAATAATTTTAAATAATAATATTGAATAATAAATAATAATATGCTATAATAGAGTTGAAATTTAAACAAGATAAGTGATTGAAAATCGTATTAAAGGCGATAAAACAGATTAAATTTTAGCAATAAAGCCCTTAATAAAGGGCTTTTCTTGTTTTATAATGAAAGGGTGATTTTATGTTAGAAATCAAGCATGTTTCAAAAAGTTATGATGGAAAGAAAAAAGCAGTTAATGATGTAAGTTTAACAATTGAAGATGGAGACATTTATGGATTTGTTGGACACAATGGTGCAGGAAAAACAACATTGTTAAAGTCAATTGCAGGTATTCTTAATTTTGATGAAGGTGAAATCTTTGTCAATGGTATATCTGTTAAAGATCGTCCAATTGATGTTAAAAGACAAATTGCTTATATTCCTGATAATCCTGATGTCTATGAAACACTTTCTGGTCTTAGTTATTTAAACTTTATGGCTGATGTGTTTTCTATCTCAACAGAAGAACGTCAGATTGATATCGAAAAATATGCAAAAATGTTTTCAATGCATGATGTTTTAGGGCAACCCATTAGTTCCTATTCACATGGGATGAAACAAAAAATAGTGATTATTGGGGCATTAATTCATAAACCTAAAGTCTTGTTATTAGATGAACCATTTGTTGGCTTAGATCCACAAGCTAGTTATTTATTAAAAGAAGAGTTTAAATCACTTTGTGATCATGGGACATCTATTTTCTTTTCAACACACGTTTTAGAAGTAGTTGAAAAGTTGTGTAATAAAGTTGCTATTATTAAAAACGGTCAAATATTAGAAAGTGGTAAAACAGAAGATATTATTTCTAAACAATCACTTGAATCTGTATTTATGGAAATTGCGAGTGAATCATAATGTATTTAAAACTACTTAAAGTTTATTTAAAAGATTTTTCACTTGACCGTTTATTACAAATCAATGGTAAAAGAGGTAAGAAAATCGCATTAACACTTGTGTTAATCTATGCACTTGTTGTTACCATTGGTGGATTTGGCTACATGTTTTATAATTTAGCTGATCAATTAAATCAAGCTAACCAAATCCATATATTGATTAGTTTTGTTGCTGTTTATTCACTCATTATTCCGATTATGATGACGTTATTTAGAGCAAGTGGTACACTTTTCTTCTACAAAGATTATGAAATTGTAGCACCTCTTCCTATTCCATCAAGAACCATCTTAGCAGCAAAACTTACTGTGATGATGATATGGATGTATATCTCAAATCTATTTTTTATTGTTCCTATTTTATTCTCATATTTTTATTTTGCTGGTTTTGATCTTATCGCATTCATCATATATTTGATTGTATCCATCGTATTTCCAATGGTACCTATCCTTTTAATGTCGTTTGTATCACTGGTGATTGGATTTATTTCACAAAAATTTAACTTTGGTAAAATTTTACAAATTATTTTATTATTTGCTGTTTTTATTGGAATTATGTATCTCCAATTTAGCATTAATGAAACAACTCAAAATCCACTTTCTGGTCAAATCGATATCATTGCAGGTATCGCTAAATACTATCCACCTATTCAATGGTTTCAAGATGCGATTTATACACATGATTTACTAAGTTTATTATATTTAGTTTCTTCTCATCTAGTACTCTTTGTTTTATTTATTTTTGGTGTAAATAAAATTTCATCAAATATCAATCAAAGAGGTATGCAAAAACATATCACAAGAAAAGTTAGAATGACTAAAATAGAACAAGGATCTGTTGTAAAGACGCTTATTAAAAAAGAATTTGCAAAATTTTTTAGTATTCCTATTTATGTGTTAAATGCTGGTTTTGGATTAGTACTCTTAATCATTTTATCGGTTGCGTCTTTATTCACACCTGACTTAACAACGATTTTATCAACTTTGGATTTACTCAATATTGAACCGTTTGTTGCGATTTCTTTAATTATTGGATTTGTTTTAGCACTTGCATATACACCAGCTATTTCTCTTTCATTAGAAGGTAAAAACCTATGGGTTATAAAAAGCTTACCTATCAAAGCTGAAACTGTAATGAAGTCAAAAATATATTTCAATATTATTCTATTTTATCCAGTGATTGCTTTAAGTATTTTCTTATTTAGTTTTTCACTAACAATCTCATTTATACAAGTTTTATTATTGTTTTTAGTATCATTTACGATGCTGGTATTAATCTCTTATGCAGATGCATTAATCAATCTCTACTTTCCAAAATTCAACTATAAAAATGAGGTTGAAATCGTTAAGCAAAGTCTAAGTGCAATCATTGGTATGCTTGCAGGTATGACAGTTGTTTTCATCAATGGAGCGATTTATTACTTTTTAATTAAACATATTTCTGCAGATCTCATCTTTTTACTCTTAAGTGTCATGAATATTTTACTCACCATACCTTTTTATGATATGATTAAAAAGAAGTCTGAAGCAATTTTTCAAAAGCTTTAATTAAAGGTGATTAAGTGATTATTAAAAGAGAAGAAACAATGATGAAAATTTTATCTACTCTATTTGCAATACTTTCAATATTTCATTTTATTGTTTCATTGGGATATCAATCAATTCTTTCATGTATATTTTTGGTGGTTTCACTGTTGATGTGTTATTTTATATTTCTATATAAGCAACCAAAATCACATAGAAATCTATTGATTTTAATTATTTCTTATTATTTAGTACATTCAATGATAACATTAGAAAGCTTTATTAGATATCCTATACCATTTAACAACACTTGGCAAATCATCTTTACGATTGGTTTAAATCTTGCATGGCTCGTGATTTATCTTTATGTGATGTATCACAAGGAAGATATGGATTCAACTTATGTGTTTTATATAGTCACAGTCGTTTTAGTCATATTTAAATCATTTTCAAATTCGATTAGATTAGTTACATTCGTCAGAGGGTACTTATCAGATCCGCTATCAGTGTTACAGGGATTCTTGCTAGTTGTTCTAACGATACTGATGACATTAATCATGTATTTGATGTTTTTAATTTATTTAAATTATACCAATCAAAAACTCGATTTAAAGATAAACAAAAAGGTCTAAGAAATAGACCTTTTTTTATTGCTCATTCATATAATCTACGACTTCTTTTTGAGTTCTCATACTTAATGCTTTATGTGCAGTTAATGTAAGTTCTGTGCTGTTTTTTAATGAGATTTTAGATTTAATATCAAGAAGCATATGTGGTGAACTTGATAATTCATTGACACCAAGTCCTAATAAAATCATTGCTGCTTGAGGATTGCTCGCCATTTCCCCACAAACGCTTGTTGAAATGCCTTGTTTATGTCCCGCTGTTACAGTCATTTTAATCATACGCAATATCGATGGATGATAAGGTTGATATAAATATTCAAGTTTTTGATTTAAACGGTCAGTTGCAAGTGTATATTGAATTAAATCATTAGTACCTATAGAGAAGAAGTCACAAACTTTTGCAAGTTCTTCAGCAATCATGACTGCAGATGGAACTTCAATCATTATACCTACTTGGTATTTACCTACTTCATAACCATCTCTTAAAAGCGATGCTTCAATTTCTTTAGTCAGTGCTTTAGCTTCTAAAAACTCTTCTAATGTTGAAATCATCGGAAACATAATTTTTAAATTACCAAAGCGACTTGCTTTAAGTAATGCAGTTAATTGTGTTTTAAATAAATTCTTTTGATCAAGAAGTAATCTAATACCTCTAAATCCAAGTGCTGGATTACTTTCTAAATCGTGTTTAAAATAAGGTAATGGTTTGTCGCCACCGATATCAAGTGTTCTAATCGTTACAGGTTTATCTTTGAATGCGAGTAATATATCTTTATAAGCTTCAAATTGTTCTTCCAACGTTGGCATTTTAAGATGATCTAAAAACAATAGTTCAGTTCTAAATAATCCAACACCATCACTTGATAAATCACTGATATATTTTAAGTCAGCGAGTGAACCTAAATTGACTAACAATTTAAATATTTTACCATCTTTAGAAGTAAGTGGTTTATGATTAAAAGATTTTAAAGCGATTTGATTTTCATTAAATGCTTCAATCTTATCTTTATATACATTTAAAGTTTGTTCATCAGGATTTAAAAAGAGTTCACCAGTAAAACCATCTAAAATGGCAATCTCTTGATCTTTTACTTTTTTAAGTACAGATTTTATTCCAAAAATAGCTGGGATGTTTAGTAATTTAGCAACAATTGCGCTGTGAGAAGTAGGTCCTCCAACTTCGCTAATAAATCCTTTAATATATTTTGGATCTAATTGTGTCGCTTGAGTTGGTGTTAACTCATGTGTTGCAAGAATCACTTCATGATCAATTTTTGCAAAATCGAAAATTGGAAGATCAAGTGCATTTTTCATAATTCTAGATGATACATCTTTTAAATCAATCAAACGTGATTTCAAATATTCATCATCGATTTGATTAAATATTTCAACATATTCATTTGAGACAGTTGAGAGAGCATAAGTTAAATTATAATTATGTTCTGTAATTAACTTTTTAACTTTACCAACAACATCGATATCTTGTGCAATCTCGATATGTGCATCAAATAACTTGAGCATATTGTCATCAAATTTATTTTTATATTTTGTTTTCAATTCATTAAGTTGTAGAACGCTTTTTTCAATCGCTTGTTCATACTTTTGAATTTCTTTTTCTGGATTTTTAATTAACGTTGGTAGTACATTGATTTTGTAATCCTCAAATTTTAATATTTGAGCAACTGCATAACCTTCACTAACCCCAATACCTTTTAACATCGTATCACTCCTTGCTATTATATTGTATCATTTTTTATTAAAGTATTTAGAAAAATAAATATGTAAGTGTTATCATTTATAATGATAAAAGCGAATGTTTTTGTTATAATAGTTTTGAGGTGAAACGATATGCTTACATATGATGAATTACAAGCGCGTTTAGGGAAAGTCATAGACCCAGGATTTGATAAACCACTGGCTGATGTTAGAGGATTAAAAAAACTCGTTATTGGACCAACTGGTGTTGTTGAATTAGAGATTTATATCAAAAATAAAACGCAAAATGAACAAAAATTAAAGATTGAAATTATTAGACTTGTTAAAGTTGAAGCAGGATTTCCAGGTATTAAAATTGACTTCTTTGAAAGTGAATTTTTAGAAGAAGGAGAAAGACCTATTCAATATTTAGCAATTGCTTCAGGTAAAGGTGGGGTTGGTAAATCAACTGTGACTGCAAATTTAGCTGCTGCGTTACTTAGACAAGGTAAAAAAGTTGGTATTATTGATGCAGATATTTATGGAGCAAGTATCCCAAGTGTCTTGAAATTACCAATTAAACCATTATCAGCAACTGATGATGAAATGATGATTCCACTTTCTAAAGATGGTATCGAAGTTATTTCAACTGAATTTTTTATGCCATCTGATAAACCAATCATGTGGCGTGGACCAATGCTTGGGAAAATGTTAGTCCATTTCTTTAATGGAACTAAATGGCAAGAACATATTGATATTATATTAATTGACTTACCTCCTGGAACAGGTGATGTTGCTTTAGATGTTAAGACTTATGTTCCAAAGAGCAAGGTTTTAGTTGTTACAACACCACACGTGAATGCTGCTCATGTTGCAGTTAAAGCTGGATTTGGTGCCCAAAACATCGGTCATGAAGTGATTGGTGTTGTTGAAAATATGAGTTATTATTTAAACACATGTAATCAAACAAGAGAATTTATCTTTGGTGAAGGCGGCGGAGAAACTGTTGCTAAAAAGCTTGGTGTTCCAGTAATGGGTCAAATTCCAATTGGACAACCATTAGATAAGAGTTTTATGTTTACAGGTAGTGAACCTATTGGTAAAGCATATGATGAGATTGCAGTTAAAGTGATAAAAGAATTAGAATTATAAAAATAATGATGGAATTTTCCATCATTTTTTATTGCTTGTCAACTTGTTTAATATCGAATTCTTATGTATAATATAATAAAAATAGTTGGGGGATTTTATGGATATTATAAATAAAAAACTACTATTTACTTCGTTTATCTATATGTTGATTACTTCATTTGTCATTGAGATCTTAACGCATGTTGAATTATCTTATCAAAAACCAGATATAACGTTACTTGTCATCGGTATTGTAGTTGCAATCATAAATTTGTTGAACGTGTTTTTTTATATGAAATTAAAGAAAAATGAATTTATATATCTCATGCTTTTGATTAATGCAATATCAATTGGGTTTTCATATGCTGCAGTTTATGTTCATCTTGAGATGATAAATGATCCTCTATATTATTTATATGCAACAGTGATTAATATCATATTTTTATCATTGATGATGGTTTTAAAGATTAAAGGTGTTAGATTTGTACTTAGGTTGATATTTGGTCTTATTTTTATAGGTTTATTAGTTTTGATTTCATTTTTAATGAGTAATGGATTGTTTTTATTGTATGCAATCATCATTGTTTTGTTTAATTTTGCAGATAATAATATTGAAAGTGAAAAAGATTTTAATAAAGAAACAAGTATTGCTAGTTTTGTTATTGCATTTGTTGCTATCATTTTAGCACTTATCATCATCTCTGAATCTGGTGATGGACTTGATTTTTTTAGTGGAACAACACCTGGGGGTGACCGTTATCCTTATAAACAGCGAAAATTAAATATATAAAAAGGGACTGTAAATAAATAAACATCCCGATAAACAAAAACTGGATCTCGTTAGAGACCCAGTTTTTTGATATAATTAGAGTATGACAAACACTAATTTTAATCAAGAATATTTTAACCCAAAAC
>JBFWMH010000009.1:0-66693 GCA_050251655.1 Acholeplasmataceae bacterium | reverse complement strand
TCTAGTTTTGAGAGAAGTCTGGTGACGATGGCGAAGTGGTCACACCTGTTCCCATCCCGAACACAGCAGTTAAGCACTTCAGCGCCGACGATAGTTCCAAGGAGCGAAAATAGGACGTTGCCAGGCTGTATCTCTTCAAAAAACAAAATAATGGGAGTTTAGCTCAGTTGGGAGAGCATCTGCCTTACAAGCAGAGGGTCAGCGGTTCGAGCCCGTTAACTCCCACCATTATTACGCCGAAATAGCTCAACTGGTAGAGCACCTGACTTGTAATCAGGGGGTTGCGGGTTCAAGTCCTGTTTTCGGCACCAGCGTTATGTCCCGTTAGCTCAGGTGGTAGAGCACTTGACTTTTAATCAAGGTGTCAAAGGTTCGAGTCCTTTACGGGACACCATTATATTTGCCTCGATGGTGAAATAGGTAGACACGCAGGACTTAAAATCCTGTGGATGATGAATCCGTGTCGGTTCAAGTCCGACTCGAGGTACCACTTTTTAAGGGGCCTTAGCTCAGCTGGGAGAGCGCCTGCCTTGCACGCAGGAGGTCAGGGGTTCGATCCCCCTAGGCTCCACCAATATTGTTTAAAATGATATTGTTTATTTAGCTTGGGTTAAGCGGTAGACATAATCTTTTTTAAAAAAGGTTCTATGGCGGCGTAGCTCAGCTGGTTAGAGTGCACGGCTCATACCCGTGAGGTCGAGGGTTCGATCCCCCCCGCCGCTACCAGCTAGGACCCGTAGCTCAGTTGGTTAGAGCTACCGGCTCATAACCGGTCGGCCGTAGGTTCGAGTCCTACCGGGTCCACCAACTTTACAAGTAGTTCCAAAATTTAATAGTATGTTATAATAGTGGAGGAATACCCAAGTCCGGCTGAAGGGATCGGTCTTGAAAACCGACAGGCTGTAAAAGGCGCGGGGGTTCGAATCCCTCTTCCTCCGCCATTTGAGTATTTTACCTAATTAATATAGATTTTATTGCGCGGGATAGAGCAGTCTGGTAGCTCGTCGGGCTCATAACCCGGAGGCCGTGGGTTCAAATCCCTCTCCCGCAACCAAAATTAGGTCCGGTGGTGTAGGGGTCAACATGCCTGCCTGTCACGCAGGAGATCGCGGGTTCAAATCCCGTCCGGACCGCCATTCTTTTGGCTCTGTAGCTCAGTCGGTAGAGCAAAGGACTGAAAATCCTTGTGTCGGCAGTTCGATTCTGCCCGGAGCCACCATCTAGATACCAATTATTATAAATAATAGAGATATAACACATACACAAGTATGTGTTTTTTTATTTAAATGAGAAAATTTATTATGAAACCACTATTATCATAAGAGGTGAGTAATATGAAAATAAAGTGTTTATATGATTTTAATAGTTTTAGTGAGTTTTCAAAGTTCACAGACTTTACAGAAAAAATAAATTGGAAAATAGAAAAGCAATTATTAAAGAATAGAGTTACTAAATATAGCAAACTTACATATTTTATAGAATTTAAACACAGATTCTATGATAAAAAATTGTCTATTTTTCCCTTGAAAGATGAAGAAGTTATCACTTGGTTTGATACTACAGTATTACTGAGAAGAACACTTGTTAATTTATATAAAAAAGGTGTAAATACTGAAAATCTTAGTATTATTATGGAATACCCTGTTATTTTTGGTAATCATATGCGTTCAGATTACTTACTTATCATTGATCGACTTATTGTTGTTTTAGAGTTTGGGATGTTTAATCAAGATGAAAGAAGAAGTGAAGAACGTTACACAAAAAAACTACAAGAATCTATTAGCTATAGACAAATCATTAGTAATAATGTATCAAACAAAATTAAAGTTATTAATTACGTTTTGATCTATAAACCAGAATTTAATGATGATTTAAATATATCAATGATTGATAATATTAAATATAATCAACTAGAAGTTAATAAACTTGTTCAGTTTTTAGAATTGCATATCAGCAATGAAAATGTGGAAAGTGCTAAATTCCAATTAGAAAATATTGCTAATTTTGATTAATTTAATAAATCTATGTTATTATATATATACAAACATTTGAAATTCAAATAATTTGAAGTAGAAAGTATATATGAATAAAATTGGATTAGTCGTTTGTGGTAACAGCGGTGTGGATTATTTAGATTTAGATTATCCTGTAAAGTTAATAAGATCTACATTAAATCTTGGTGGTCAAGAATATGAAGACTATGTTGACATTACTGCTGAAAAATTCTATAACGTGATTGAATCAAATCCAGATATAGATGTTTCAACATCACAAACATCAACAGGAAAAATAGCCCAAATTTACGAAGAATTAAAAGAAGAAGGATATAAAGATGTTATAGTTGTTGTTATTTCCTCTAAACTAAGCGGAACTTATCAAGGCGCATTACTTGCTAAAGAAATGGTAGAAGGTTTAAATATTTTTGTTTTAGATTCTAGAAGCGTTTCCTATGGAGAAGCTTATATGATTATCAAAGCCATTGAAATGATTAAAGCTGGAAAAAACGCCATTGAAATTATTGATTTTTTAGAAAGAATTAGAGACCATATTACAATTTATGTTTTGGTAGACACTTTAAAGTATTTAGTTAAGAATGGTAGATTATCTGCAGCAAATGGTTTTATAGGGACATTATTAAAGATTAAACCATTACTACACATTCAAAAAGACGGATCACTCGTACCTTTTGAAAAAATACGAACAACAAATAAAGCACAAAGTAGATTAATTGAAGTAGTGAATAATGAAATACAAGGAAAAAATGTTATAATATTTATAGCATACACAAATAATAAACAAAAAGCTGAAGAATTGAAACAAATTTTATTAGATCATAATCCAGGAGTTGAGATCACTTTAGTACCACTGACACCAGTTGTTGGTGCGCATGCTGGTCCAGGCACATTGGCTGTTGGATACATTAATTTATAAGAGGAGGGATCACATGGCACAAGCTAAACAACTCATCAACGAACTATTGGTTGAAGTATTTAATCAAATATTAAGTATAGAAGCTGACACGTTAAAAAAACAAGGTGTTAAATTGTCAATGACAGAAGTTCATGTACTTGAAGCCATAAGAAACACAGAAGTTCCTACAATGGGAAATGTTGCTCAAAGATTGAGAATTACATTAGGAACATTAACAACTTCAGTGAATGTTTTAGTTAAAAAAGAATTTGTTGACAGATATAGAGATGAAAACGATCGAAGAAAAGTATATCTTCAACTTAATGATTCTGCATTTAAAGTCTTAGCTATTCATGATTTATTCCATGAAGATATGCTTTCCTCTATCATAGATGATTTAAAAATTGATGAAGATGAAGTTCTAGTGAAATCATTAGAAAACATAAGCAATTACTTTAAAAACAAGTATTAATTAGTAAAAAGCAAAACATTTAAGTTTTGCTTTTTTGTTTTTCTCAATTGTCATACATATATATGTATGTTATAATAATTTTTGTAAAATTAATGTTCGAAACAAAGGAGCAAATATGAATCAATATATTTATGGTGTAGATGTTGGGGGTACATTTATTAAGATAGGGC
The DNA here is from genome assembly GCA_050251655.1 of Acholeplasmataceae bacterium. GTDB lineage: Bacteria > Bacillota_I > Bacilli_A > Acholeplasmatales > Acholeplasmataceae > WOFB19. Next base: position 63,141 of record JBFWMH010000009.1, on the reverse strand, counting down.
TTTTTTCAATTGATAAAAGCATTTTAATACTAAAAAAAGAAGTACCAACACCAAAAGATGACCATGTAAAAACAATCTTTGATACTATATTTCAAGAAATGAATCATATGAACGCTTCTGAAAACATTTCAATGGATGATGTTTTTGGTATTGGTTTAGCAATACCTTGTCCAACAAAAAATGGATATGTTTCAACATGTGCAAATTTAGACTTTTGTGAGTTTGATTTAGTTGAAAACTTTCATCAAATTCTTCCAGAGCACATTGTTGTAAAAGTTGGAAACGATGCAACTTTGGCAGCATTAGGAGAAAACAAAAGTTTAATTAAACCATACGATAGTGCCGTGTTATTCACATTAGGTACGGGAGTTGGCGGGGGTATTATTTTAAACTCTCAAATTATTGAAGGGAAAACAGGACTAGGAGGGGAAGTCGGGCACATCAAAGTTTTCGAAACAGATGAAGTGTGTGGTTGTGGCGCACACGGATGTTTGGAACAAGTGTGTGGAACTAAAGGCATTTTAGATTTCGCAGCTAAACAAAAACAACAAATAGGCTCTATTTTAAATGATCAATTTACAGTTAAAGATGTATTTGATGCAGCAAAAGCAAAAGATCAAGCAGCAATCAACACTGTAAATAGAGTTGCTGAACATTTAGCAATAGCAGCAGTTAATTTAGCAATCACAATTGAACCTGATGTATTTATTATTGGTGGGGGCATTTCTAAAGCAGGAAACTATTTATTGGATTTGATTGAAACATATTATAAGAAACATTCAAGATTTAATACTGGAGATATTCCGTTTTTACTAGCTACTACTGGTAATGACGCTGGCATGATCGGCGCATTTCATTATGTATTAGGAAACTTTAAATAAAACATAGACCGATTTCGTTAAATATATGATTTATAGTGCATACAAGTATGAAAAAGATACTTTTTTTGAGCACGCTGCTTATGGAAAAGCAGTTATCTTTGATCCTAATAAAGATTATAAATATGTTAAACATGAACATATTGATGAATTGATTATTAAGATTCAAAGAACAGTATTGGGATTTTTTGATTCGTTTTATCGAATCCAAGAAGCAGAAGAATCTGAGTGGCATTACAAAAGGGTAACTGATGCCATGCAAACAGTATTTTGGATATGGTATTTTGACTATATCATGATGGACATAAGAAAGAATAAAAAGGTTTCTTTCTTAAAATTGTATGATTTAGCACTTGAAAAAGCACGCGTGAGGTTAAAAGAGGGTATTGTTACTACTTATATACTTCCAGAATCACGCGCTAAAGCAGACGAGTTGATAGATGAGTTTGAATATCCAATAAAAAAACTGATTAAAAGAGTTTTATTTATGGATCAAATTTCTAAATATCAAGAACCTATTATTGTCGTCACAGAAGAATTTCATGAAGAATATTTTTATCAATTATCACCGTATGTTAAAGGACTTGTGATTAGAGATGTTAATAATCCAAATGAAGTCGTAGAGTTTGCTCATGCATTTGAGATTCCAATGATTAAATCACAAGAAGATATCCAAAATGGCGACAAAATTATTATTGATAATAAGCGTAATCATTTTTATATTAAGCCACACAAAGAACTCTATGAACAATATGTAAAAGAAGTGGATGGTTCCACAATCGGGCGTTTTGAACTTTCTAAATATAGTATGAAACAATTAAAAATATTTGCAAATATTGTAGATACAAGACCTCTTGAATCAGTTAAGAATAGACAATTTTACTACTCTTTAGGATTGTTTAGAACAGAATACTTTTTTATGACTAAAGGTATGGTACCATTCAAAGAAGAGCTCACAGATGTTTTTGTTAAAGTTTTTAATGCATTTATGTATAGAGAAATTAATGTTAGAATTCCTGATTTTGGAGAGTTCAAGCACTTAAATTATTTAAGTTATGTCAAAACTTCAATCACTGAAAACGGGAGTAGAACCATTATTTATGAAGTATTTTTTGAAGCCTTAGTAGATGCTATAATGCAAACTAAGGCAAACGTAAATGTGGTTGCTCCGATGTTACGAGATTATCGAGATATTCCTTTATGGAAAGAAAAATTGGATTTTATTTTTGAGAAGATTCCTAAAGAGTATAAACCTAAATTTGGTATCATGCTTGAGACAGAGAACTCAGTTGATGAAATAGAAAAATATGTAAAGAAAATGGATTTTAATATCATAGGTCTAAATGATTTAATAGAAGAAGTATCCTTTGATTTTAATCGATATGATGAATTAGAATGGCTTGATTTTGAGCATGAACTATTTACGTATATACAGCAGTCTCATCAACATATGAGAAGAACTGGAATTAGACTTCCACATTTGATTTCTGGTAATATGATTAGAAACGAGAGATTGTTTCAAAAGCTCATTAATATGGGGTTTACTCAGTTCATCATACCTTTATCACAAATAAGGTTAGCAGAAAAATTAGTTTCTAATCATGAAGCAACTAGAGGAAGATATATTGGAGTTGCTCAAAAGCGAAGAGAAGCCAAAAAAGCTAAAGAAAAAGACAAAGAAAAAAACAAAGAAAAAAAAGAATAAAAATATACAAAAAGAGGTAGAAAAAGGTTGCTTTTCTATCTCTTTTCATATATAATAATAACGCTCGTGTGCAAACACGGTAAGGCTGTGAAATGGAAGGTTGCTGACACACGGATAGCCGTTGTCTATGTAGTTAGGTTTTTCCATGGAGCAAGTCTATAACATGAATATAGGCGAAAGGAGCTTAAAGAAATGGCAAAAGATGTAATTAAAATTCGTTTGAAGGCTTACGATCACAGATTAATCGATGATGCTGCTAAGAAAATTGTTGAAAGTGCATTAAGAACTGGTGCGACTGTACAAGGTCCAATTCCACTTCCAACTCAAAAAGAAGTATTCACAATTCTTCGTTCACCACACGTTAATAAAGATTCACGTGAACAATTTGAAAGAAGAACTCACAAACGTTTAATCCAAATTATTGATCCAAACCCAAAAACAATCAGTGCATTAATGGATATCGATTTACCATCAGGTATCGACATTGTACTTAAAAAATAATTAAGAAAGAGGTAACAGGTTATGGCCAAAGGAATCTTAGGTAGAAAAGTTGGAATGACTCAAATTTTCGATGAAAATGGTAAGTTAGTTCCAGTAACTCTTGTAGACGTGGCTGATAATGTGGTGTTACAACAAAAAACCGTTGATACAGATGGTTATGTAGCAACACAAGTTGGTTTCGAAACTAAAAGAGAAAAATTAAGCAACAAACCTGAAATGGGACATGTTGCAAAAGCTGAAACAGCACCTAAGCGCTTCATTAAAGAAATCCGCTTTAAAGAAGAGCTAGGAAATGAATTAACAGACTTAGCGGTAGGTGCCACTGTCAGCATAGATTTATTTAAAGATGGCGAAACAGTTGATGTCACAGGTACATCAAAAGGTAAAGGTTTCGCAGGTAGTATCAAGCGACACAACCAAAGTCGTGGACCTATGGCGCATGGTTCTAGATATCATCGTCGTCCAGGTTCAATGGGACCAATCAAAGGTAACATGAAAGGTAAAAACCTTCCAGGACATATGGGACATGAACAAATCACAATTCAAAATTTAAAAGTTGTGAAAGTTGATGTAGAAAATCAATTGTTATTAATTAGCGGTAGCGTTCCAGGACCAAACAAAGGTTTAGTCATTGTGAAATCTGCTGTTAAAGGAAACTAATAAGGAGGAACTTAAAAATGCCAAAAGTAGATATAGTAAATCAATCTGGTAAAAAAGTTGCCGACTTAGCATTATCAGATTTCGTCTTTGGAATTGATCCACACCAACAAGCTCTATTTGATGTAGTAAATGCACAAAGAGCTGCAATGAGACAAGGTACACATGATGTTAAAAATCGTGGTGAAGTTTCAGGTGGTGGGAGAAAACCATGGCGTCAAAAAGGAACTGGACGTGCGCGTCAAGGTTCTACACGTTCTCCACAATGGAGACACGGTGGTGTTGTATTCGGTCCAACACCAAGAAGTTATGCAGTTAAATTAAATCAAAAAGTAAGACAACTTGCTTTTAGATCTGCATTATCTTATCAATTAGCACAAGGACAATTAAAAGTTGTTGATGCAATCGAATTAGCAGAACCAAAAACAAAATTATTTGCTGATTTCCTTGCTGGATTAGGTGTTGAAGGTAAAGCATTAGTTGTTTCAAAAACATTTGATGACAATTTAGTGTTAGCATCAAGAAACATCCCAACAGTTGCATTAGCTTCAGCAAGTCATGTAAGTGTTTATGATTTACTTAATTGTAAAAACTTAATTCTTACTAAAGATGCAGTTGCAACTTTAGAGGAGGTACTAAACAATGACTAAGTATTATGAAATTATCAAAGCTCCAGTGATTACAGAACAATCAATGAAGTTAATTGAAGGTCAAAACAAATACACTTTCAAAGTTGATAGAAAAGCAAACAAAGTAGAAATTAAAAAAGCGATTGAAGCTATCTTCGGTGTTAACGTATTAAAAATCAATACAGTTAACGTATTACCAAAAGCTAAAAAAGTTGGTAAATATGAAGGTCTTAAATCTGCATATAAGAAAGCTGTTGTCCAACTTCCAGAAGGACAAAAAATCGAAGCTTTCACAGTATAAGTGAAAACATATAGGAGGTTTAACCAAAATGGCGGTTAAAAAATACAAACCGACGACTAATGGACGTCGTAACATGAGTGTGTTAACATTCGAAGAAATTACAACATCTACTCCTGAAAAATCACTACTTGAGCCATTTTCTAAATCGGGCGGTAGAAATGCCCAAGGTAAAATCACTGTTAGACATATCGGTGGTGGAGCTAAAAGAAAATATCGTGTAATTGATTTTAAACGTAATAAAGACAATATCGTAGGTAAAGTTGCTACAATCGAGTACGATCCAAATCGTTCTGCAAATATTGCTCTTATCCATTACGCAGATGGTGAAAAGAGATATATCTTAGCACCTAAAGGATTAGAAGTTGGCATGGAAATTGTTTCAGGTCAACAAGTAGATATTAAAGTTGGTAATGCAATGCCAATTATGAGTATCCCTGTGGGTACTACAGTTCACAACATTGAATTAAGCCCAGGTAAAGGTGGACAAATCGCACGTAGTGCTGGTGCATCTGCTCAAATTCTAGGTCGTGAAGAAAAATATGTATTAGTTCGCTTACAATCAAGCGAAGTTAGAAAAATCTTAGGTACTTGCCGCGCTACTGTAGGTATTGTTGGTAATGAATCATGGGAATTAGTTAATATCGGTAAAGCTGGTAGAACTAGACACATGGGTATTAAACCAACAGTTAGAGGTTCTGTTATGAACCCTAATGATCACCCACACGGTGGTGGTGAAGGTAGAACACCAATTGGTAGAAAATCACCAATGACTCCATGGGGCAAAAAAGCTCGTGGCGTTAAGACTCGTGATTCTAAGAAAGCGTCAAATGATTTAATCATCAGACGTCGTACGAAGTAGGAGGAAATTTATGGCACGTTCAATTAAAAAAGGCCCATTCTGTGATTTACACTTATTGACTAAAGTGCAAAAACAAAATGCTGCCAATGAAAAGAAAGTGATTCAAACATGGTCACGTCGTTCAACAATTTTCCCAGATTTCGTTGGACACACAGTCGCAGTTTATAACGGAAAATCACATGTACCTGTATATGTGACAGAAGATATGGTTGGACACAAATTCGGTGAATTTGCACCAACACGTACTTACCATGGACATGGTAAAGACGATAAAAAAGCTAAGAAGAAATAATTGGAGGAGATCACATGGAAGCAAAAGCTATTGTTAGAACAGTTCGCATTGCACCACGTAAAGCAAGATTAGTTGCTGATCTAGTTCGCGGTAAGAATGTTAAAGAAGCTCAAGCGATTTTAATGTTTACACCACGTGCTGCCTCACCAATTATTGCTAAAGTGTTAAATAGTGCGATTGCAAATGCAGAAAATAATCTAAACTTAAATGTTGATGATTTATTTGTTAAAGAAATATTTGTTAATGAAGGTGCTCGCTTAAAGAGATTATTGCCACGTGCAAAAGGTCAAGGCGACATCATTCAAAAAAGAACAAGCCACATTACTGTAGTTGTGGCTGAGAAAGAGTAGAGGTGAGCGAACATGGGACAAAAAGTTAATCCAGTAGGTATGCGTGTTGGCATCATCCGTAATTGGGACTCAAGATGGTATGCAGATAAAAACTTAGTACCAGTACTTGTAAAAGAAGATGCACAAATCCGCAAATTCCTTAATAACTATTACAAAAATGCTGCTGTTTCTCACATTGAAATCGAACGCGTTAAAGGTAAAGGTGGTAAAGACAGAGTCAAAATTACATTACACACTGCTAAACCAGGTGTTGTTATCGGACGCGATGCAGTAACTAAAAAAGAAGTTGTTGAAAAGTTAGAAAAATTAACAGCTAAAGAAATCGTATTCAACGTAGTTGAAGTACAAAGACCAGAACGCGTTGCAACATTAGTTGCACAAAGTATTGCACAACAATTAGAAAACCGTGCATCATTTAGACGTGTTCAAAAAATCGCAATTTCAAGAGCGCTTAAATCTGGTGCTAAAGGAGCAAGAACTTTAGTTTCAGGACGTTTAGGTGGTGCTGAAATGGCAAGAAGCGAAGGTTATTCAGAAGGACAAGTGCCTCTACATACACTTCGCGCAGACATCGATTATGCAACTGCTGAAGCTCATACTACATATGGTATCTTAGGTATCAAAGTATGGATCTACAACGGTGAAGTATTACCAGGACAAACAAGAGAAGAAAATCTTAAGAAGCAATTCGAAAGAAATAACAATAACAGAGGTAATGCGCCAAGACGTAATCGCAGAAATAACAACGATAAGGGAGGCAACTAATTATGTTAATGCCAAAAAGAACGAAATATCGTCGTCCTCATCGTGTAAGTTATGAAGGTAAAGCAAAAGGTAGAAATGAAATTTTGAATGGTGACTTTGCACTTGTTGCTCAAGAAGGCGCATGGATTACAAACCGTCAAATCGAAGCTGCCAGAATTGCAATGACTAGACATATGAAAAGATTAGGGAAAGTATGGATTAATATCTTCCCTCACTTAGCTAAAACTAAGAAACCACTTGAAGTGCGTATGGGTTCTGGTAAAGGAGCTCCAGACCACTGGGTGGCTGTAGTTAAAGAAGGTAAAATTATGTTTGAAATCAATGGTGTTTCAGAAGAAATTGCAAGAGAAGCACTTCGCCTTGCATCTCATAAATTACCGATTAAATGCAAAATTGTAAAAAGAGGTGAGCAAGCGTGAAAGCAGTAGAAATCAGAAAAGCAACAACAGCTGATTTGGAAAAACGTATTATCGAGCTTAAAAAAGAATTATTTAACTTACGCTTTCAACTTGCTGTAGGTCAACTTGAAAACACAGCTCGAATTAGTCAAGTTAAGAAGACGATTGCTCAAATGAAGACAATCATCAGTGAACGTACAGAATAAGGAGGATACCATGGAACGTAAACAAAGAAAAGTCTATACGGGAACAGTTGTATCTGACAAAATGGATAAAACGATTACCGTGATTGTTGACACATACAAAAAATCTCCTTTATATGGAAAAAATATAAAGGCAACAAAAAAATTTCACGTGCATGACGAAGAAGGTTTAGCAGGTATTGGTGATACAGTGACTATTATGGAAACAAGACCACTATCAAAAACTAAGAGATTCCGTCTTTTAGAAGTTATTGCTAAATCTGATTTAGTGTAAGGAGGGCGAAACAATGATACAACAAGAAAGTCGTTTAGCTGTTGCCGATAATACAGGCGCTAAAGAAGTACTTGTCATCAAAGTATTAGGTGGTACTCGTCGTCGTTACGCAAATATCGGAGACGTTGTTGTCGTAACTGTTAAAAAAGCAGCACCTGCTGGTATGGTTAAAAAAGGTGATGTTTTAAAAGCAGTAATCGTAAGAACAACAAGAGGTCTTCGTCGCGCCGATGGCTCATACATCAAATTTGATGAAAATGCAGCAGTTATTATTAAAGAAGATTTAAACCCACGTGGAACTCGTATTTTCGGTCCAGTGGCAAGAGAGTTAAGAGAAAAGAACTTCATGAAGATCGTATCTCTAGCTCCAGAAGTGTTATAAGGAGGTCAGAGTCTATGTATATTAAATCTGGAGATACAGTTGCAGTGATTGCTGGACATGATCAATTCGTAACTGATAAAAAAGGAGTCAAAACTCGCAAGACAGGTCGCGTCTTAAAAGTATATCCTAAAACAAATAGAGTTTTAGTTGAAGGTGTTAACATTGTTAAAAAACATGAAAGACCTAAAAACCAAAATGACAAAGGCGGCATTATTGAAGTAGAAGCACCAATCCATGTTTCAAATGTAATGATTGTTGATCCAAAAGAAAATGTTCCAACACGTGTTGGTTACAAATTCAAGACAGATAAAAACGGTGAATTAACATTAGATAAAAATGGTAAACCAATCAAAGTGCGCTACGCTAAAAAATCTGGCGAAAGCTTAGATAACTAAGGAGGTTTAACATGAGTGTAATTCAAAACAAATACGAAAACGTTGTTAGACCTGAACTTATTAAAGCATTCAATTATACTTCTATTATGGAAGTTCCAAAAATTGATAAAATCGTTGTAAATATGGGTGTAGGTGATGCAGTATTTAATCCTAAAGTATTAGATGATGCAGTTGCTGAATTAGAATTATTAACAGGTCAAAAACCAGTAGTTACTAAAGCTAAAAACTCAATTTCTAACTTTAAATTAAGAGAAGGTATGCCAATCGGTGCTAAAGTAACACTACGTGGCGACAGAATGTATTATTTCTTAGAAAAATTAATTGCTGTTGCACTTCCACGTGTACGTGACTTTAGAGGTATCTCTGCAAATTCATTTGATGGTAGAGGAAACTATACAGTAGGTATTAAAGAACAAATCATTTTCCCAGAAATTAGCTTGGATAAAGTTAAAAAAGTTCGTGGGATGGATATTGTTATTGTAACAACGGCTAAGACAGACCAAGAAGCTCGTGAATTATTACGTGGCTTAGGTATGCCGTTTAAGAAATAAGGAGGCGCAACATGGCTAAAAAATCAAAAATCGTTAAAAACGAAAAACGTAAAGTCGTAGTTGAACGATATAGAGAAAAAGTTGCTCAGTTAAAAGAAGCTGGCGATTACGAAGCTCTTCAAAAATTACCTAGAAATGCATCTGCAACTAGAGTAAGAAATCGTGATTCTATCGATGGCCGTCCAAGAGGCTATATGCGCAAGTTTGGCTTATCACGTTTGAAATTTCGTGAATTGGCACACAAAGGTGAACTACCTGGTGTCAAAAAAGCTAGTTGGTAATAAGGAGGAAGAAAAATGGTTATGACTGATCCAATTGCGGATATGTTAACACGTATTCGTAACGCTAATTCAATGCGTCATGACAAAGTCGAAATTCCTGCTTCTAGACTTAAAGCTGATATCTTAGCAGTTTTAAAGAAAGAAGGATTTATTGTCGATTATGTTGTCGCAAAAGATGGCGTTCAAGGTAAAATTGTTGTTACTTTAAAATACACTTCAACTAAAGAACGTGTTATTAAAGGTTTAAAAAGGATATCGAAACCAGGACTTCGAGTATATACATCAGTAGATGAATTACCAAAAGTTTTAAATGGATTAGGGATTGCATTAATCTCTACATCAAAAGGTATCATGACAGATCGCGAAGCACGCTTAGCCCAAGTTGGTGGCGAAGTGTTAGCATACGTATGGTAATATAAGGAGGAAAACATGTCACGTATAGGTAATAAAGTGATTCAAGTTCCTGCTGGTGTTACCGTATCGGTAAGTCCTGAAAACTACGCAGTAGTTAAAGGTCCTAAAGGTGAACTTGAATTCCAATTCAATCAATCACTTGATATCGTTTTAGAAGGACAAACTATTACAGTTAAACGTCCTAATGATGATATCTTTACAAGAAAAATTCATGGAACTACACGTGCTTTATTAAGCAACATGGTTGTAGGTGTTAGTGAAGGATTCAAAAAAGAATTAGAGATTCGTGGTGTTGGTTACCGTGCACAATTGCAAGGAAACATCGTGAATCTAAGTATGGGTTTCTCTCATCCAGTGAATTTAGAAATTCCTGCTGGATTAACAATTGAAATTCCAAAAAATACACAAATTATTATTTCAGGTGCAGATAAACAAGTTGTTGGTGAATTTGCAGCAAAAATTAGAAGCGTTAAGAAACCAGAACCTTATCTTGGAAAAGGTATTCGTTATGTTGATGAATATGTTCCACGTAAAGCTGGTAAAACTGCTAAATAAGAGAGGATGATATAAATGATTAAAAAATTATCAAAAAATGTTAGTCGTCAAAAACGTCATCTTCGTATTCGTAAAATTGTTAATGGTACAGCTCTTCGTCCTAGATTAAGTGTTTACCGTTCGAATACAGCAGTTTATGCTCAATTAATTGATGATGTTAACCAAACGACACTATTTAGTGCACGTAGTCAAGAATTAGGTCTTAAGCATTCAAACATTGAAGCAGCTAAGGCAGTTGGTAAGTTAATTGCTGAAAAGGCGATTGCTGGTGGTATCAAAACAATAGTATTTGATCGTAGTGGTTATTTATATCATGGACGTGTTAAAGAACTTGCTGATGCAGCTCGCAGCGCTGGCTTAGAGTTCTAAGGAGGAAGCATATGGCTAAAGAAAGATTCAAAAAAGAACAAGAAGAAAAACAATTTGAGGAACGCGTTGTTGCTATTAACCGTGTTACTAAAGTTGTTAAAGGTGGACGTCGCTTCCGTTTTGCAGCTCTTGTAGTAATCGGCAATAAAAAAGGTCAAGTAGGTTTCGGAACTGGTAAAGCTCTTGAAGTACCTGACGCAATTAAAAAAGCAATTGAAAATGCTAAAACAAATATGATCGATGTGCCTTCAGTAGGATCAACAATCCCTCATGAAGTCACAGGTGTATATGGTGCTGGTAGAGTATTCTTAAAACCTGCATCAGAAGGTACTGGAGTCATCGCTGGTGGTCCTGTTCGTGCTGTTTTCGAACTCGCTGGTATTCATGACATCTTATCTAAATCAATCGGAACTTCAACACCAATTAACATGGTGCGTGCAACATTCGAAGGTCTTAAATCTTTAAGAACTGCTGAACAAGTTGCTGCATTACGTGGTGTCGATGTAGCGGAGCTTGGATAATATGAAAGTACAAATCAAACTCACAAGAAGTCTTATAGGACGTAAACCTAATCAAGTTAAAACAGCACATGCATTAGGTCTTAAAAAAATAAATTCAGTCGTTGTTAAAGAAACCAATGATGCAGTTAATGGTATGATTAAAACTATTGCTCACCTAGTTTCTGTAACAGAAGTTGAGTAAGGAGGTATACCATGTTAAATGAATTAAAACCAGTTGAAGGTGCTCGTAAGAGTAGAAAACGTATTGGTCGCGGTCCAGGTAGCGGTTTAGGTAAAACTTCCGGTAAAGGTCAAAAAGGTCAAAAAGCCCGTTCAGGCGGAGGGACTAGACCAGGATTCGAAGGTGGACAATTACCTTTCTTCCAAAGACTTCCAAAACGCGGATTCAAGAATTTTAACCGAAAAGAATATGCTATTGTTAATTTAAAAGATTTAAATATGTTTAATGACGGTGATGTTGTTACTATTGAAACATTAGTTGCAGCTCATTTAGTTAAAGATTTAAAATCAGGTGTTAAAGTACTAGCAAACGGTGAACTTGAAAAGAAATTAACTGTAAAAGCAAATTTATTTTCAAAAGCTGCTGAAGAAGCAATTACTAAAGCTGGTGGAACTGTAGAGGTGATTTAAAGTGTGGACACGTATAAAAAGAGTTCTCAGTAACAAAACAATTATGCTACGTATAGCATTTACATTACTTATACTGTTATTTGTTAGAATCTTAGCGAATACGACTGTTCCTCTTGTTCAAATCGACCAAACAATTCAAAGCATTTTGTCTAATGATTATTTCACCATTTTGAACAACTTTAGTGGTAATTCACTTCAAAATTTATCAATCATGTCATTAGGTATTACACCATATATCACTGCATCCATTGGTGTTCAGTTATTACAAATGGTTATACCTAAATTAAAAGAATATAGCGAACAAGGTGAAACAGGTAAACAAAAACTAAACAAAATAACTAGATATATGGCTGTAGTCTTGGCATTTATCCAAGCATTAGCACTTATTCTAGGTATCTCAACTAGAGGTAGTTTATTAACTTCAAGTCTTGAAGCATCAATTGTTGATCGCTATCGTTATTTCTTCTACGTATACATGGCATTAGTTATGACTGCAGGTTCTGCAATTGCAATGTGGTTCGCAAGTCTTATTACTAAAAAAGGTGTAGGTAATGGATCATCTATGTTAATTGTTGCTGGTATTGCTACAAGTTTACCAACAATGATGACGACATTATGGGCTAAATATATCATTGGTGCAACTTCAGGTTGGTCATATGTGTGGTTTATCGTGATCATTTTATTGTATGTAGGTATCTTATTAGGTGTCGTATATATGCAAATTGCTCAACGTAAGATTCCTATTCAATATGCAAACCGTCAAGGTAAATCTGATTCAAATATTCCAATGAAACTCAACGTTGGTGGGGTTATTCCAGTTATCTTTGCTCAAACGATTATGAGTATCCCATTATCAATTGTTGGTGCTACGAATGCATCAGACACACTCTCAAGTTGGTTTACTAATATCTTTAGTACAGGCAAACCAATTGGATTCATCTTATATGTGATTTTAATTGTAATCTTTGCATTCTTTTATGCATTCTTACAAATTAGTCCACAAAAGATGTCAGACAACTTGTCAAAATCAAACTCTTACATCCCGGGTGTTAGACCAGGTATTGACACACAAGATTATATTGCAAGCTTATTATTTAAGATCACAGTTATTGGTACTGCATACTTAGTCATCTTGGCTATTTTACCAATCGTAACGTCACTTATATTTAACTTCACATCAGCTGAAGCAAGTGCAGTACGTTTAGGTGGTACAAGTTTATTGATTATCGTTGGGGTTGCTATTGAAACCACACAACAAATCGAAACTGATGCAGCTCAAAACGAGTACGGATCAATATTTAGATAATCAGGAGATGATGGAATGCGTTTAATTATCATGGGCCCTCCAGGTGTTGGCAAGGGTACTGAATCTAAAATATTAATTAAGCACTATCATATTCCACACATTTCTACAGGTGATATATTTAGAGAATTATTTAGTGGTGATTCCGAGATTGGAAAAATTGCTAAATCATACATTGATCGTGGTGAACTCGTTCCAGATGACATCACCAATGAAATTGTTCGTTTGAGATTAGAAAAAGAGGATGTCCTAAAAGGATTCCTATTCGATGGATATCCTCGCAATCTTGCTCAAGCAGAAGCACTAGATCAAATCATGAAGAGTAAAGGTTGGAAAATTGATGCTGTCATCGATATTCAAGCGGACAAGGAAACACTTATTGGAAGAATAAGTGGACGCCGTGTGTGTGAGACATGTGGGGCAGTATATCATATCGAAAACAATAAACCTAAAGTAGAAGGCATCTGTGATTTAGATGGTGGACATTTGATACAAAGAGTTGATGATCAAGAAGAAACAGTACTTAACCGTATTGAGATATATCTTGAACAAACAAAACCAGTTGTTGGTTATTATGAAAAGCAAAAATTATGTGTTCATATTGATGGCTCGAAAGAAATTAGCGACACAAATGAACAAATTATGAAAGTTTTAGGTGAGGTCAATTGATTCAAATTAAATCAAATCGCGAGATCGAGTTAATGAGAGAAGCTGGAAGAATTTTAGAGTTAACCAGACAAATGGTAAAAAATCACATTCATCCAGGCGTTTCCACATTTCATCTCGATCAGCTCGCCGAAACCCACATTAGAAGTCTTGGTGGTACACCTTCATTTAAAGGGTATCAAGGTTTTCCAGGATCAATTTGTGCTTCAGTTAATGAAGTTGTAGTTCATGGTATTCCATCTGAAAGTATTAAACTTAAAGAGGGCGATATCGTGACATTAGATTTTGGTGTAAATTATAAAGGTTACCATGCCGATTCTGCAACAACTTATCCAGTAGGTGAAGTCAGTGATGAAGTTAAAAAACTATTAGAAGTCACTGAAGCATCACTTTATGAAGGATTGAAATTTGCAGCTCCTGGCAATCATGTACAAGACATTTCACATGCGATCGAATCATTTGTTAAACCTTATGGTTATGGCATTGTGGAGGAGTTTACAGGACATGGTATTGGTCGCAGTTTACATGAAGATCCATTTGTTCCAAATTACGGACAACCACATGTTGGGCCTGTACTTAAACCAGGTATGACGATTTGTGTTGAACCCATGTTAAATTTAGGTACAAAACATGTAAGAGTACTTAAAGATAATTGGACAACAATTACAACAGACCACAAACCCAGTGCACATTTTGAGCATATGATTTTAATCACAGAAACTGGACATGAAATTTTGACATCTCTAAAAAAGGAGTGAATCTATGGCAAGACAAGATTTAATAGAAGCAGAAGCTCGTGTAATAGAAGTATTACCAAACACGAAATTTAAGGTAGAACTTATACAGAATGGACATATTGTATTAGCACATGTATCTGGTAAAATCCGCATGAATAACATACGCATTTTACCTGGTGATAAAGTAACAGTAGAATTATCACCATACGATTTAACACGTGGCCGAATTACATATCGTCGCAAATAAGGAGGATATATATGAAAGTTAGAGCATCCGTAAAAAAACGCAGTGAAGATGATATCATTGTAAGACGTAAAGGCAAAGTTTACGTTATTAATAAAAAAAATAGAAGACATAACCAAAGACAAGGTTAGTAGGAGGAAATATGGCTAGAATAGCAGGTATCGACATTCCACGTAACAAACGTGTCGTGGTTTCGTTAACTTATATTTATGGTATTGGTTTGACAACATCAAAACAAATACTAAAAGACGCAGAAGTGTCTGAAGATGCGCGTGTACACGCACTTACTGAAGATGAATTATCAAGAATTCGTACTGAAGTAGCTAAGTACACTGTTGAAGGTGATTTAAGAAGAGAAATCACTATGAACATTAAACGTTTAATGGAAATCGGTTCATACAGAGGTATGAGACATCGTAGAGGCTTACCAGTACGTGGTCAAAACACAAGAAATAATGCACGTACAAGAAAAGGTAAACCAAAGGCTATTGCCGGTAAGAAGAAATAAGGAGGAATAAGACATGGCACGTAAAAAAACTACGAAACGTAGAGTTAAAAAGAATATTCCCCTTGGTGTTGCACATATTCACACAACTTTTAATAATACAATTGTGACAATTACTGATGTTGATGGTAATGCTGTTGCATGGAGCAGTGCTGGTGCACTAGGATTTAAAGGTAGCAAGAAATCTACACCATTCGCTGCACAAAATTCAGCAGAAGCTGCTGCAAAAGGTGCAATGGATCAAGGTATGATTAAAGTCGAAGTTAATGTTAAAGGTCCAGGTCCTGGACGTGAAGCAGCAATTCGTTCATTACAAGCTGCAGGGTTAGAAATTACAGCTATTAAAGACGTAACACCAGTACCACATAATGGATGTAGACCACCAAAACGTCCACGTGGATAATCATAGGAGGGATAACGAATGAAAGACTTAAAGTTTGAAAAACCAACTTCAGTTGAAGAGATTTCAGTTGATGGCACAAAAGGTAAGTTTGTCATTAAACCATTAGAACGTGGTTATGGTATTACACTTGGAAACGCCTTAAGACGCGTATTATTATCTTCACTTCCAGGTGCTGCAATCGTCAATATTAAAATTGATGGTGTTGAACACGAGTTTTCTACAATCGATGGCGTTTATGAAGACGTTATGGGTATCGTATTAAACTTAAAGAAAGTTATTTTCACTGTTGAATCTGATGATCCTGATTTTGAACAAAAATTAGAATTATATGCAGTAGGTGCTGGAAAAGTAACAGCTGCTGATTTTACGCATGTTGATGGTGTTGAAGTTGTTAACCCTGATCAAGTGATTGCTACTTTATCAGAAAACGGCTCATTATCTATGGTTGTAACAATCAGACGCGGTGTTGGTTATGTATCTGCAGATAAGAATAAAGCTTATAGCAAAAATGAAAAAAGTGTTATCCCAATCGATTCTATCTATACACCAGTTGAACGTGTATCATATCATATTGAAAAAACACGTGGCGATGAAGATGAACTTACATTAGAAATTGAAACTAATGGCGCAATTGAAGCAAAAGACGCATTAGGATTAGCTTCAAAAATGCTTATTGACTATTTTTCAGTGATTAGTGAAATTAGCGAACTTGCAAAAGATGCTGATTTTATCTATGAACAAGAAGAAGAACCAGTGAATAAGAAATTAGAAATGAAGATTGAACAACTTGATTTATCTGTAAGACTATTCAATAGTTTAAAACGTTCAGGTATTTATACAGTTGCACAAATCATTAAAATGACAGAAGAAGATGTCATGAGACTTCGTAGTTTAGGAAGAAAATCTTTTAAAGAATTAAAAGAAAAACTTGCTGAACATGGTCTTGAATTTGAAAATACATCGAATAAAGAAACTAAGTTTAGTTTAGACGATGAAGATAAGGAGTAAATACCATGGGTTATCGTAGATTAGGACGCACAAGCGATCAAAGAAAAGCATTATTACGCGACTTAGTAACTGATATTATCATTAATGAACGCATTGTTACAACAGAATCTAAAGCTAAAGAATTAAAAAAATTAGCTGACAAGATGGTAACTTTAGCAAAAGATGGTTCATTAGCTTCTCGTAGACAAGCTGCTGAAACTGTTCGTTTTGAAGAAGTTAAAGAAGGACAAAATGCAATTCAAAAATTATTTGATGAAATCGGTCCAAGATATAAAGATCGCACAGGCGGTTACACTAGAATTATCAAAACAGTTCCAAGACGTGGCGATGCTGCGCCAATGGCAATTATTGAATTTGTATAATGATTAAAACAAGCTTATGCTTGTTTTTTTTATTGTATAAATAGTGTAGTCGTTATATAATAAATATGCACTCATAAATGAAGGAGTTTTTCCAATGATTAAAAAAAGCTTAATGATGTTATTCTTTCTAGGTACAATGATATTACTATCAAGTTGTGACCCAATCATTTCGGGACCGACATATGATTATACAATTGATGAAATAGCTGCTGCTATTACCATTGATTATGCTGATGGGGATCAAGCAAACTATGTCACTTCAAATCTTGGTTTTCCAACAACTTCACAGTTAGATAGTAGCGCAGAGATTAGTTGGATGAGTTACAATCCTACAGCAATCACCAATGATGGTATTGTTACTAGAGGTGATAGTGATCAGGATGTCACACTCATGTATACACTTAGTTACGCAGATGAAATAACTTTTGGTTACATTTATGTAACTGTTATTGGATTAAATGAAAGTAGCATGTATAAGATCACATTTGATTCACAAGGTGGATCAGCAGTGGATCCAATCATAGCTGCTGAAGGTGATACGATTACGGCACCTGAAAATCCAACAAGAGCAGATTATGAATTTGCTGGATGGTATTCAACAACAAATTATTTAAGACAATTTACGTTTAATACAATGCCTAGTGGCAATATCACTTTATATGCTAAATGGAATTATATAGATACCAATGTTTATACGATTACTTTCGATAGTAATGGTGGTAGTGCAGTTTCTCAAATTGCAGCACATGGCGGTGTTTCAATTACAGAACCTAGTGATCCTACAAAAGATGGTTATACATTCTTAGGTTGGTTTAGTGATCAAGCACTCACTCAAAGTTTTACATTTAATTATATGCCTTATGAAAGTATTGTCGTATATGCAAAATGGATTGAAGAATCAACATATACAGGTTATTACTCAAGCGTTTCAGGATTATTTGGCGATGATCTTTATAATCAACTCCATACAATCATAAATAATGGTTTCCATGGTGTCACTTATGGTGATGCAAGATATATGTTAGATGATACAGATGTTGATCCTACGAATAGTTCAAATCTTATTCTTGTTTATAAAGGAACTTCAGTATCAGGATACTGGGATGGTGGAGCAACTTGGAATAGAGAACATGTATGGCCACAATCTTTACTTGGTGTTAGTGCTGATAATAACACTGTTAATCAAGCATCAGATTTACAAAACTTGAAACCTGCAAATCCAAATGAAAACTCAAGTCGTGGTAATAAATGGTATGCCAATACAACTACTTCATACAGTTATGCACCAAGAAATGCTGTAAAAGGAGATATTGCCAGAATCCTTCTTTATATGGATTTAATGTATGCAAATCTTCATTTAATCAATATTTCATCTGGTGATCCAAATGTTTATCAAATGGGTGATTTAGCAACATTACTACAATGGGCTGCAAACGATCCCGTAGATGCATTTGAACAAAATAGAAATAATCTAATTTATGAATATCAAGGTAATAGAAATCCATTCATTGACCATCCTGAATTCATTGATTACATTTATAATTCTTAATTAACACATAAAACCTCTTTAATTAGGGGTTTTTATTTTTGTAGTCTTGTTTAAAATATTTAGTCACAGTATATTGTAAACATTTTCATTTTTAAGAAAACGTTTTACAGTTTACTCCATATTGCAAATTAATAGTAAAAGTGAAAAAATATAAGTAACAAACTCGAAAGGAAAACTTAATCATGGAAAAAGACATGAAAGAGACAGTAGCGTCTCAAGTCAATGGTCTTGTTCAAAATGCTCAAAATGCTCTTGAGACTTTTTATACGTTTACTCAAGAACAAGTTGACCACATTATTGCTAAAGTTTCTGTAGCAGCTCTTGAAGCTCACGGAAGACTTGCTTTAGCAGCGGTTAACGAAACAAAAAGAGGCGTTTTTGAAGATAAGGCAACAAAGAATTTATTTGCAGTAGAATATGTAGTGAATCACATCAGACATTTAAAGACAGTAGGTGTGATTAGTGAGGATGATGTCAGTGGCATCACTATGATTGCAGATCCAGTCGGTGTTATTTGTGGTATTGTTCCAGTAACAAATCCAACATCAACAGCAATCTTCAAAAGTATCATTTCTTTAAAAACTAGAAATCCTATTATTTTCTCGTTTCATCCAAATGCACAACAATGCTCCATTGAAGCAGCACGTGTCGTTAGAGATGCAGCAGTTGCAGCAGGTGCGCCAGAACATTGTATTCAATGGATTGAAACACCTTCAATGGAAGCAACCAGTGAACTTATGAATCATGAAGGTGTAAGTTTAATACTTGCTACTGGTGGTAATGCAATGGTTAAAGCTGCATATTCATGCGGTAAACCAGCACTAGGTGTTGGTGCGGGAAATGTACCTGCATACATTCATAAGACTGCAAACTTAAAACAAGCAGTTAACGATGTCGTAATGTCTAAGGCGTTTGATAACGGTATGGTTTGTGCATCTGAACAAGCATGCTTCATTGATCATGATTTATACAAAGAAGCGATGAATCGCTTCAAACAATTTGGTACATATATTTTAAATGAAGAAGAAAAATTAAAGTTGATGAAATTAGCATTTGGTGTGTCTGATTATAAAGATGGTGCAAAAGCGAAATTAAATGCATCAATCGTTGGTCAATCAGCAGTATCTATTGCTAAACAAGTCGGTATTGAAGTTCCAGCAAACACGGTCATCTTAGGGGTTGTTTGTCAAGAAGTTGGTGAAATGGAACCATTTAGCAGAGAAAAACTTTCTCCAATCTTAGCATTTTATGATGTGAAGACTGAAGAAGAAGGTATATTAAAGTCTAAACAAATGGTTGAATTTAATGGTTTAGGTCATAGTGCATGTATTCATGCAGAAGACAAAGAAGTTGTTAAGAAATTTGGTCTTGCTATGAAAGCTATTAGAATTATTCACAACTCTCCTACAACATTTGGAGGTATTGGACAAGTATATAATCAATTCATCCCATCACTTACACTTGGATGCGGTAGTTTCGGACATAACAGTGTCGGAGATAACGTTAGTGCAACTCATTTATTAAATATCAAAAAGATAGGAAGAAGAAAGAATAATATGCAATGGTTTAAAGTACCTTCTAAGATTTATTTTGAAAGAGATTCTATTGAGTACTTAAGACAAATGCATGAAGTTGAAAAAGTCTTTATTGTTACTGATAGAGTTATGGTTGACTTAGGTTATGTACAAAAGATTACAGATCAACTTAACTTAAGAAGAAATAAAGTTCAAGTTCAATTGTTCTGTGATGTTGAACCAGATCCATCAATTGACACAGTCAATAAAGGATTCCAAATCATGCGTGCATTTGAACCAGATACAATTATTGCCATCGGTGGTGGGTCACCAATGGATGCAGCAAAAGCAATGTGGTTATTCTATGAACATCCAGAAGTTGATTTTAATGACTTAAAACAAAAATTCATGGACATTAGAAAACGTGCATTTAGATATCCAGAACTTGGTAAGAAGAGTAAACTTGTTTGTATTCCAACAACATCAGGAACAGGTAGTGAAGTTACACCTTTTGCAGTCATCACAGATAAGAAAGAAAATAAAAAATATCCACTAGCAGATTATTCATTAACTCCAACAGTTGCTATCGTAGATCCAGCACTTACATTATCACAACCTAAATCAGTTACTGCTGATACAGGTATGGACGTGTTAACACATGCACTTGAATCATATGTATCTACATTGTCTAATGACTATACAGATGCACTTGCATTATCAGCAATTGAAATGGTATTTAAATATTTAAAACGTGCAGTTGATAATGGAAACGATTTTGAAGCAAGAGAAAAAATGCATAACGCATCAACCATGGCAGGTATGGCATTTGGTAATGCATTCCTAGGTATTTCCCATTCAATGGCACATAAAATTGGTGGATTGTTCCATGTTCCTCATGGTAGAATTAATGCGATTTTATTACCTGAAGTTATTAGATACAATGGTCAAAAACCATCAAAACTTGCTACATGGCCAAAATACAATTTCTATGTAGCTGATGAAAAATATCAAAAAGTAGCAAGACTATTAGGCTTAAAAGCAAAAACGGTTGAAGAAGGTGTTGAATCACTTGCACAAGCTGTTTATGACTTAGGTGAAAGCTTAGGCATTAAGATGAGTCTAAGAGAACAAAGAGTCAACGAGAAAGATTATATGGATAATGTTGAACTTATGGCTTATTTAGCTTATGAAGATCAATGTAGTCCAGCAAATCCACGTCTTCCTCTTGTTGAAGATATGAAACAAATATTGATTAAAGTGTTTAAATAAAAAGGATGATTTCATCCTTTTTTCTTTGTTTTATATGATATTGTGTTAAGAAGCATAAATAACTTATGTATTTATCATTAATATGTTATACTTATAAATAATAAGTATATAGAAAGAGGCGCAATATGAAATTTAAAGATTATCAATATCAAAGACCTGATCTTGAAGCGTTCAAAGCTACTGTAGAAAAAGACCTTAAAGTCATTGGCTCTGATGTTTCATTAGAAGAAGAAGTTCAAGCAATTGAAAATTTATTTAAAGCTTTTGATGAAATTGGAACAATGGGAACTTTAGTTTCTATTCGTAATAGCGTTGACACTAAAGATAAATTTTATGAAGAGGAACAAGCATTTTTTGATGAAAATGGACCTGTTCTAGGACAATATAGTCATGAATTTAATGACAAATTGTTAAGTTCTAAAAACAGAAAAGCTCTTGAAGAAAAGTATGGAACTTTAATTTTTAGAAGTGGTGAACTTGCAAGAAAAACATTTAAACCAGAAATTATTCCTGATCTTCAAAAAGAAAACAAATTATCTACTGAATACTCTAAACTTATCGCATCTGCTCAAATTGAATTTGATGGTGGAACTTATAATTTAAGTCAAATGGCACCTTTTGTTCAATCAACTGATCGTGATGTTAGACATAGAGCTCAACTTGCGGTTTCTAAATTCTTTGAAGAAAACGAAGCTCAACTAGATAGAATTTATGATGATATGGTCAAAGTGAGAACAGAAATTGCTCATAAATTAGGTTATGAAAACTTTGTTCAATTAGGCTATGATCGTTTTGGTAGAACAGACTATAACAGTAAAGATGTTAAAGGTTACCGCGATCAAATCTATAAGGAAGTCGTACCTTTAGTCAATGAACTTACACAAAGAAAAGCAGTTCGTTTAGGCATAGAATCTCCTAAATCATATGACTTAGCATTATCATTCTTATCTGGTAATCCTACACCTAAAGGTGATAGAGATTGGATGGTTGATATCGCAGTTAATATGTATCATGAAATGAGCGAGCAAACAGGTAAATTTATTGATTTCATGGTTGAAAGAGAATTATTAGACCTTGATTCTAAACCAGGGAAACAAGGTGGAGGATATTGTACGTATATCCCTAAATATGATTCACCATTTATTTTTGCTAACTTCAACGGTACTTCACACGATGTGGATGTATTAACACATGAAGCAGGGCATGCATTCCAAGTGTTCTCAAGTAGAGATCAAATTCCTGATTATCGTTGGCCAACAATGGAGTCAGCTGAAATCCACTCAATGAGTATGGAATTCTTAGCATGGCCATGGGTCAATCAATTCTTCTTAGAAGATACTGAAAAATATAAATTTAACCATTTAGCTTCTTCAATCTCATTCTTACCTTATGGTGTCAGTGTTGATGAATTCCAACATGGTGTTTATGAAAATCCAGATATGACACCAGAAGAAAGAAAAGCATTATGGAGAGATATTGAAAAGAAATATTTACCATTTAAAGATTATGATGATGATGCATTTATGGAAAAAGGAACATTTTGGTATAGACAAGGTCACATCTTTGGTGCACCATTCTATTACATTGACTATACGTTAGCTCAAGTGTGTGCATTCCAATTTTGGGTTAAGAGTCAAGAAGACCATAAAAATGCAGTTCAAGAATATATCGAATTATGTAAATTAGGTGGATCAAAGAGTTTCGTTGAACTCATTGGAGCAGCGGGATTACAAAATCCATTTGTTGATGGTACTGTTAAAGATGTCATTGAACCAATTAAAGCATATCTTGATGGTATTGATGACTCAAAATTATAACAACAAAAAAAGGATGAAATCATCCTTTTTTATTTTTTAAATAGTGGTGAATAGAATCAGCAACCATCATGCCATCATAAACAGCTTTTGCAATTTGTAGTTTACCACCAACAACATCACCAGCTGCAAACAATCCATCGATATTTGTTTGATAAGATTCATTGACAACTAAACTATTTTTATCAACAATAACGCCTAATTTTTGAGCAAAATCAATGGAACTAGGTGTTCCAATTGCTACAAACACACCTTCTGTGTCATAACTATTGTTTTCTGTTTGGATAGATGTTAACTTGGTTTCACCTAGAAAAGAAGTGATTTTATCAGTTACAACAGGATAGTTTGTCGGTTGTTCTAACTCTTTTCCATCTGTGAAAATAGTTATATCTGATGTGAGGTTTTCTAACTCTTTTAACTCTTGTTGCATGTAAGGTCCGCAACCAATTAAAGCAAGTTTTTTCTTACGATAGAAGTAACCATCGCAAGTGGCACAAAAACTAATACCTTTTCCTCTAAACTTGTTAAAGCCTGGGATGTTAAGAGTCAATCTTTGTTTGCCTGTAGCAAGTAATACTACTTCAGCATTTAAAGTCTGTTTAAGTGTCACAATTTCAAAAGTATCATCTAGATTAACCTTTAGATCAAGGACAGAATCATTGATGATTTCAATACCCAATCTTTTTGCTTGACCGATACCTTGATCGACTAAATCTTTGCCGGATATTGGTTCAGTGAAGCCATAATAATTCTCGATGTGAATTTCATCATAAGTAAAAGACCCATAGTCTTTTCCAATAACGATAGGGTCTATGCCTGATCTTTTTAGATAGATGGCTGCAGAAATTCCTGCAGGTCCATGGCCTATGATGACGACTTTTTTCATAATCCTAAATGTGCTTTCAAAGCGTCTTTTGCATGTAATCCAATAAGTTGTTTAACGATTTGTCCATCTTTAAAAATGATGATTGTTGGGATGCTCATGATTTCATATGCATCAGCAATTTCAGGTTCATCATCCACTTCAAGTTTTGCAATAATTGCTTGACCTTCAATCTCTTCAGATAATTCTTCTAGGATAGGTGCAATTCTTTTACATGGTCCACACCATGCTGCCCAAAAATCAACTAAGACTGGGACTTCACTTTTTAATACAATTTGATCAAAATTTTCTTTAGTTAAATGTGTAATCATAATTATTAATTCCTTTCAGTAACAAGACTATTATAAATAAAATTTATAAAAAATCAAAGTATTTTACAAAAATCAATACATTTTATATTGATGATAAATGCTTTATAATGAAGTAGAAGCGTGATATAATGTTATAGATGAATTGTAGGTGAAGTACCATGCTTAATATACGCAATTTAAGTTTTTCTTATGATGGAAAAACTGAAGCGCTTAAAAATATAAATTTAGATATTAAAAAGGGATCTTGGGTCTCTATTTTAGGTCATAATGGTTCTGGAAAATCAACATTATCAAAATGTTTAGTAGGACTTCTTGAGCCAGCTAGTGGAGAGATTTTAATTGATGGGCTTTTATTAAATGAAGAAAACCTTAATCAATTGCGAAAAAAAATAGGTATTGTTTTTCAAAATCCTGATAACCAATTTGTTGGTGTTACAGTCAGACATGACATCGCTTTTGGTTTAGAAAATCAATGTTTAGATCCAAAAGAGATGGAAGAGCGTGTTCTTCATTATGCAAGTTTAGTGGGTATGGAAGACTTTTTAAGTAAAGAGCCACATCAACTCTCAGGTGGACAAAAACAAAGAGTAGCTATCGCTGGAGCGCTTGCTATGGAACAAGACATTTTGATACTTGATGAAGCGACTTCAATGTTAGATCCTGAAGGCACACAAGAAATTATTGAACTGATTACAAAACTAAATAAAACCATGAATAAGACAATCATTACCATTACACATGACTTATCGTTTGCTGCTGATTCTAATGAACTTATTGTTTTAAAAGATGGAGAAATCATTTTACAAGGTAAACCTAGTGATGTTTTTAAGGAAGAAGAAAAACTTAAATCATCACATTTAGAATTACCTTTTGAAGTTAAATTATATACAAGAGCATCCAAAGACGATGCGATTGATCCTAAAATTACGGAGGCACTATGGGCATTCAATTCAACCAAGTAGGCTATAAGTATAAAGGGATCAAGACATCTTATATCGCACTTGAAGATATTCAATTAAATATAGAAGGTGAAGGTGAGTTTGTTGCAATTGTGGGACATACAGGTTCTGGTAAATCAACACTTGTTCAACATATGAATGCACTTTTACTACCTACATCAGGAGAAGTTGTTGTCTTTGACCAAAAACTTCCTCCTAAGAAAAAAGAAAAGATTAACCATTTAAGAAAAGAAGTTGGTCTTGTTTTTCAGTTTCCAGAATATCAACTATTTGAAGAATCAATTATTAAAGATATTATGTTTGGACCTAAAAACTTTAAGATATCTGAAGAAGAAGCACGTTTAAAAGCAACCTCTGCAGCACATACAGTAGGTATTGATGATACATTGTTTGAACAGTCACCATTTAGAATCAGTGGCGGACAAATGAGAAGAGTTGCTGTTGCTGGTATTTTAGCAATGGAACCCAAAGTGCTTGTTCTTGATGAGCCTACTAGAGGTTTAGATCCTAGAGGTAAAATTGATTTGATGGATATTTTTGTTGATTTACATCAATCGAAAAACCAATCAATTATATTGATAACCCACGATATGGATATCGTGAGTGAATATGCAAAAAGAGTGATTGTTTTAGATCAAGGACATGTCGTATTTGATGGAAAAAAAGAAGACTTATTTAAAGATGAACGCTTTGAGTCTTTCCATTTAGAATTACCAACACCGCTTAAGATTATGAAGCATCTAGAAAAAACACTTAACATACCGTATAAACCTTTTTATGATTTTGATAGTTTATATCAATATCTTAAGGAGGTGAAGCTATGAATCAAATGATGATTGGTCAATATATTCCTGGCGATTCTTGGCTTCATAAATTAGATCCAAGAATTAAATTGATTGCAGTTATTATCTATTTGGTAGCCATCTTTTTAGTTCCACTTAAAGTCAACACGTTAGCATTTATAGGTATTGGACTCTTATTTGTTGGTACATTGATATTAACAATGAGCGCGAAAATATCTGTTTTAAAGATGTTAAGAGGCCTTCGATCAATTATTGTCTTGTTGATGTTTACTTTTGTCATTCAACTCTTTAGTGTAAAACAAGGCACGATGATTACAGCTCAACCTATTGATATGAGTATATCTGTAGCAAGCATTGCAGCCATCATTTTCATTATTGTTTTTTATCAAATGACTAAAAAATATATTAAATTTAGAACACTTTATTTTATTCTCGCAGTTTTCTTGGCTTTTTATGTTCAAGCAGTATTACCTTACATTGAACTTTCTAGCTATCAATTAGAAATCTATGATGAAGGTTTATTACGATCTGGATTTATATTTATAAGAATCACAACCATCATTATCACAACATCACTATTAACGTTTACAACCATGACGACAGATCTAAATTATGCAGTTGAAGCGTTATTAAAACCGCTGAAAGTAATCAAAGTTCCAGTAGATATATTTGCGATGCTACTATCACTTACACTCAGATATATTCCAACACTTCTTATTGAAACTGAAAAGATTATGAAGGCACAAGCTTCTCGTGGTGTTGATTTTAATGAATCAACATTAAGAGAAAAAATTATGCAAATCATCTCTCTTTTAATTCCAGTATTTGTCATTTCGTTCAATCGTTCTGAAGATTTAGCAAATGCAATGGAAGTTAAAGGTTATGTGATTGGTGCTAAAAGAACGAAAATAGATCAATATAAAATGGGATTTAGTGATTATTTCACTGCTGTGTGTAGTTTGTTGATTTTAGGACTCATCATCTACATTAAGGTTACTATATGAGATATTTAGCGATTGTAAGCTATGATGGAACGAATTATAGTGGATTTCAAAGTCAATCAAATGCTGTTGGTATTCAAGATGTCATTGAAAAATCTTTAAGACTAATGACACAAACAGAGATTAGAATTCATGCATCAGGAAGAACTGATAAAGGTGTTCACGCGATAAATCAACCATTTCATTTTGATAGTGATTTAGATATTGATTGGTTAAGAGTTAATGATCGACTACCTTTAGACATTAGAATAAAAAGTGTCAAAAAGGTTAAAGCTGATTTTCATGCGAGACACAGTGTGAAATCCAAAAAATATAAATATGTATTAGCAAAAAAAGAGAGTTCAGTTTTTAAGAAAAATTATGAAGTCTATATAAGAAACTTAGATATTAAACCCATGTTAGAAGCTTATCCATATTTTATAGGTACGCATGATTATAAAGGGTTTTGTCAATATGTTAAAGGTAAACCTACAATAAAACATATGTATGATATTGATTTTAAAGAAACAAAAGATCATTACATATTTACATTCCATGCAAATAGTTTCTTAAAATATATGGTTAGATCCATGATGGGTACATTAATTGAAATTGGATTACATAAAAAAGAGCCAGATGTCATCAAAGAAATACTTGAAACACAAAATAGAGCTTTAGCTGGAAAAACAGCAGAAGCCAGAGGACTTTATCTATTACGAGTATATTATAAGTAATGGTATAATATGATAAAAGGAGCGTATAAACTATGTTTATTACATTTGAAGGTGGAGAAGGATCAGGAAAAACTTCACTTATAGAACACATTAAAAAAGCTTTGTCTTCATATGATGTTGTTGCTACTAGAGAACCAGGTGGTTCAATGGTTGCTGAAGCTATCAGAGACGTGGTTTTAAATCCAAAATATGAGGGTGTTACACCTTATACGGAAGCTCTTTTATATGCAGCATCCAGAGCACAGCATTTAGATGAAGTGATCATTCCTGCTTTAGATGCTAAAAAAATTGTTTTATGCGATAGATATTTAGATAGTTCATTAGCATATCAAGCATATGCTAGAGATCTTGGTTTTGAGTTTGTATTAAATATTAATCACTATGCGACATTGCATATGCCTGATTTGACATTTTATATTGATGTAGACCCAAAGGTTGGATTATCAAGAATTCATCATAGAGATAAGTTTGATCGTTTAGATCAAGAATCTATTGACTTTCACCATAAAGTGAGACAAGGATATTTTGAGATTGTTAAAAAATATCCAAATCGTGTTATTTTGATTGATGGGAACCGCTCATTAGATGAAATTTATCAAGATATAATTAAAATCATTAAGGATAAACTATGAGTCAAGCGCTAACCTTTTTTGAACAAGCGATTAAAAAAAACCGCTTAGCACATTTATATATCATTAGTGGGCCAAAAGGTAGTGGAAAATCAAAACTTGTAGAAGAGATTTGCTATCTTATTTTTAATGAGCAATCAAGCCTAGAAGAAAACACATTGTTAAGACATCAAATTCATGCACAAACTTTATCAAATTTAATGATCATTGAACCTAGCGGATTAAATATTAAAAAAGAACAAATCTTAGATTTACAAGCAGAGTTTTCTAAAACAGCACTTGTCAGTGGACCTAGAGTTTATGTCATTAAAAATGTTGAACGCATGAATCAAAGTGCTTCAAATTCTTTACTTAAATTTATGGAAGAACCATCAAGTCATCAAGTTACTGGTTTTTTATTAACAGAAAATCTTGATGATGTGATTTTAACCATTAAATCGAGATCACAAATTATTCATTTGAATAGTATGGATGAAATTCAATTAAAAGAACAATTGATGTCAGAAGGTGTCTCAGAAGAAAAAGCAACCATCTTACCTTATATTACAAAAGATTTAGATGATGCGATTTTATTAGCGAGTGATCCTAATATGAATCAAATGATTGAATTTATCATCGCCATTTCCAACAATTGGAAAAATAGAGATGTGATTTATCCGATATATTTTTCAAAATATGGACGATTTTTATTTCAAGAACGTATGTTGTTTACACAATTCATGGAATGTTTAATTTTGTATTTTATGGATTTGATACATTATCGTTCAAATCAAAGTATCGCTTTTGAGTTTTTAAGAGAAAACATCTTAGAGCAAAGCGATCAAATGGATGTCTTTGAAATCCAAGACTTAATTGAAGAAATGCAAGAGATTTATCAAAAACAAAATTATTATATCAATCTAGAACTTGCGCTAGATGAACTCGCATATATCTTAGAAAAGAAGAGGTGACAACATGCAGGTTGCTTTAATCAAATTTAAAGAAGCTGGAAAGAAATACCATTTTTCATATAAAGACCTTGACTTGATTCAAAACCAACAAGTGGTTGTAGAAACATCAAGAGGCATTGAAATAGGAACTGTATATACACTTAAAGATATTGAAGAAACTGAATTAGTCAGTGAACTTAAACCCATCTTAAGAGTAGCTACATTAGATGACATAGAATCAGAAGCGTACAATATTTCACTAGAACGTCAAGTGGTTGATGAAACCAAGAAACTTGTTAAAGAAAACCAACTAGAAATGAAAGTGTTGGGCGCTGAATATACATTAGATAGAAAAAGATTATTAATCTATTTTGAATCTGAAGACAGAGTTGACTTTAGAAATCTTGTCAAAGATTTAAACAAGATTTTTCATACACGAATTGAACTTAGACAAATTGGTCCAAGAGACGCCGCTAAAATGATTGGTGGTATTGGTCCATGTGGTCTTATTTTGTGCTGTACAACGTTCATTGGAGAGTTTGATACAGTATCAATTAAAATGGCTAAAAATCAAAATTTAGCGCTTAATCCGCAAAAGATATCAGGTGTTTGCGGCAAACTTTTATGCTGTATCCGTTATGAAGATGATGTTTATACAGAATTAAAAGAAATCTTACCAGATATTAATGAATTTGTTGACACACCTAAGGGTAAAGCAAAAGTTATTGATATCAATATTTTAAGCCAAAAAGTAAAAGTACATTATCAAGATGAAGAGCCAGATCAATGGTTTGGTAATGAAGATATTAAAAGGGTAAAAAATTGATCAGAAGAAAACTGATAGGTTCTAACATAGACATTGACCAAGAAAGAAATCATTCATTTAATTTGGATACAGTTTTGTTAGCCAAGTTTTTGAAATTACCAGCTAGACTAAACACGTTACTCGATGTTGGAACAGGTAATGGTGCCTTATTGTTATATGCTAGTGAGATGACAAAAGCAAATCTTTTTGGTGTTGAAATTCAAGAAGAAAGATTTCAAATGGCGAAACATAATATAGAACTTAATCACTTAGAGCATCGAAGCCAATTGATTCTAGGTGATTATTTAAATACCACATTTAAAAATCTTGATTGTATTATATGCAATCCACCATTTTTTAAGACCGCACATGAAGATCAACTAAGTTTAGAAACATCTGATCAAATAGCAAGACATGAACAGACATTAAGTTTATCAAAACTCATTGCTAAAGTAAGTGAGCAACTCAAGTTTGGTGGTTATTTTTATATGGTGCATCGTGCAGATCGATTTGCAGAAATCGTCTTCGAATGTAAAAAACATCAACTTGCTATAAAGAGAGTAAAGTTCGTACATCCTTATTTGGATAAAAAAGCAAATCATGTTTTAATACAATGTATTAAAAATGGTAAGGATTCATTGGTGTTAGAACCACCACTCATCTTATATAAAGACAAGCATGAACATACAGATATGTTTCATGCATATATTAAAGGAGACAT
Organism: Acholeplasmataceae bacterium; assembly: GCA_050251655.1. Lineage (GTDB taxonomy): Bacteria > Bacillota_I > Bacilli_A > Acholeplasmatales > Acholeplasmataceae > WOFB19. The sequence continues at coordinate 32,103 of JBFWMH010000009.1, read as the reverse complement.
ATAATGTTACTTAGTTTATTGACAAGAAAAGAAAAATTGAAATTTTTAGATTTGGCGATGCATATGGTCACAGTTGATGGTGAAGCATCTGAAATTGAAAAGCGACTTTTACAAACGATGCTTGTTGAAGTTGGAGATGATATCGCTAATGAATACACATTTAAATTAAGTGCAGATCTTAAAGAAACAATTGAATTTTTTTCTGAGGCTAGTGTTGCCGTAAAAAATATTGTCTACCTTAATCTAATTAAAACCTCAATGATTGATGAATTATACAACACCGCTGAACACTTTTTCTTAGAAGACATTAGAGAGCATTTTAACATTGATGATTATAAGAAAAAACAAATTATTCGCTTAGTCTATAATGAAAGAGACTTAAGAGAACGTGCAAAAAGGATTGTTACGTCTTGATTCAAAAGAGTTTTAAAGAACCTAAACCTACGTTATATGTTGTCTCAACACCGATTGGCAACTTAAGTGATATGACTTATAGAGCTGTTGAGATTTTAAAAGAAGTAGACTACATATTTGCTGAGGATACGAGAAATTCAGGGGTTCTCCTTAAACATTTTAATATAAATACACAAATGATCAGTTATCATGAGTTTAATAAAGATGAAAAAAGCATCGAAGCAATAAAACTTTTAAATGAAGGTAAACATCTTGCTATTATCACTGATGCTGGTACACCAGGCATTAGTGATCCTGGATATTTACTTATTCAAAAGGTGATAGAGGCATCATTTTATGTTGTGCCTATTCCTGGAGCAAGTGCTTCTTTAACGGCACTAGTAGGATCAGGGTTGTCCATGCAACCTCATGTATTTATTGGATTTTTACCACGTAAAAAAAGTGATGCTAAACAGACTTTGGAAACTTATATTCATGATGAAAAAACACTCATCGTTTATGAATCTCCAATGCGTATTAGTGATACATTGAAAGTGTTATTTGATGTTTTAGGAAATAGAAAAATCGCTATAGCGAGAGAACTTACAAAAACATTTGAAACATGGATTAGAACAACGCTATCAGAAGCAATCGAAATGGAGCATATAAATAAAGGTGAATATGTTTTAATCATTGATGGCAATCATGAAATTCTAACATTTGATGATATGTCATTAAGTGATCATGTCAAATTATTTATAAGTCAAGGGTTGAGCGAAAAAGATGCGATGAAGAAAGTCGCTAGTTTAAGAAAAATACCTAAAAATGAAGTTTATAAAGCATTTAAAATTATTGATTAAAAAGATATTGTAAAATAGATTGATATTATATATAATATAAGTGAAATTTAATCGGCGATGAGAAAAAGAGTAATATGGCTAGTTGAAATTAGAGAATTCGTGGTTGGTGAAAACGAATCAATAGTTATATGAACATGGTTTTCGAGCCTTTCATTCGATATGTAGAGTGAAACGTCAGCTACGTTAAAGTGTTGAGTGCTAGACTCCATTTAGTCTAGAACTAAGGTGGTACCGCGATGATTCGTCCTTAGAGTTTTTTCAAGGACGTTTTTTATTTAATTGGAGGCATAAGAATGAGTAAAAAATTTTATTTAACAACAGCAATTGCATACAGTTCAGCAATTCCACACATCGGAAATGTATATGAAGCCATATTAGCGGACGCTATAGTTCGCTATAGAAGAGCTAAAGGCGATGATGTGTTTTTTCAAACTGGAACTGATGAACATGGACAAAAAATTGAAAATAAGGCAGCAATCAATGAATTGTCGCCAAAAGCTTATGCAGATCACATCTCATCAGAAATTAAACGTATTTATGATAAAGTAGATGTCAGCTATGATCATTTTATTAGAACAACTGATGATTATCATGAAAAATCAGTTCAAGCTATTTTTAAGAAACTATTTGATCAAGGCGATATTTATTTAGGTAAATATGAAGGTTGGTATAGTGTTGCAGATGAAGCTTTTATTTTTGAGAAAGACATTGTTGATGGAAAAGGTCCTAGTGGTGATGAACTTGTTTGGACTTCTGAAGAAACATATTTCTTAAAACTAGAAAAATATCAAGAAAGACTATTAAAACATATTGAAGAACATCCAAATTTCATTCAACCAGAATCAAGAAAAAATGAAATGGTTCAAAACTTTCTAAAAGAACCACTACCTGACTTATCGGTTTCTAGAACTTCATTTAAATGGGGTATACCTGTCGACTTTGATGATAAACATGTGATTTATGTTTGGGTTGATGCTTTAAGTAATTATATTACAGGATTAGGATACCATCCAGACGAAGAAGCAAGCGACCAATTTAAAGCATATTGGCCAGCAGATGTGCATTTGATTGGTAAAGATATTTTAAGATTCCATACGATTTATTGGCCAATTATATTAATGGCTTTAGGTGTGGAATTGCCAAAACAAGTGTTTGGCCATCCTTGGATTTTAGTCAATAAAGGTAAAATGAGTAAATCTGTTGGTAATGTGATGTATACAGATGACTTAGTGAAGTATTTTGGTGTTGATGCAGTGAGATATTATGTGCTTCATGAAATACCTTATGCACAAGATGGTAACATTACTTATGAACTCATGATTGAGAGAAACAATAGTGATTTAGCAAATACCATTGGTAACTTAGTCAATAGAACCATCGGTATGGCAAAAAAATATCGAGATGGTGTCGTTAAGAAGGTAAGTATTAAAGAACCTTTTGAATTCAACTTAGAAGATAAAGCACTTGATGTTTTACCACAAATGGATAAATTGATGGATGAACTCAAGGTTGCTGACGCTTTAGAAGAAGTTGTTAAACTTGCAAGACATGCTAACAAGTATATTGATGTTGCAGCACCATGGGCACTATTTAAAGATGAAGATAAACAAGTTGAACTTGATTATGTCTTATATCAATTACTTGAAACCATTAGATTTGTAGGTGTATTATTAAAACCATTTATTCCACAAACATCTAAAAAGATATTAGATTTAATTAAAGTTGAAAAAGATGATTTTGAATCATTAAGTGGATTTGGTTCATTTGATGAAGTGACTTTAGAAACTGCAGAAGTATTATTTGAAAGATACGACTTAAATAAAAAATTAGAGGAGATATTAAAAGATCAAAATGAATAAACTATTTGTTTGGATGCGTTCCGATGAATTTAGATCAAAAGTTGTACCTGAACTTGAGAGAGTCATTGCAGTTGTCATCTTCACTGTGATTTATGGTGTTGGTGTTGCTTGGTTTCTTGAAGCTTCTGTTGTACCACTTTATACAGGGGGAATTCCTGGGATTGGACAGTTAGTCAGAGATATTTTATCCAAGGTTTTTGGTTATGGATTATCTGAACACTTTCTTGGGTTATTCATTATCATATTTAATATTCCAATTCTTATTTTAGGTTGGTTCGGTGTTTCACATAGATTTACAATCTATAGTATTATTTCAGTTTTAATTCAATCATTTATGTTAAGCTGGATTCCATATGTTGATATGGGATTAGCAAGTGTTGAACATGCGCTTACTTCAGCCATTTTAGGTGGCTTACTTATTGGGGTTGGTACTGGTGGTGCTCTACGCTTTGGAACATCAACTGGTGGACTTGATATTGTTGCACAATATTTAGCCTTTAAGAAAGGTAAAAGCGTTGGATTCTTCTCAATGGCGATGAATGTGATCATTGCTGTGCTTGGGGGACTCATCATTGGTGGTAGAGCTACAACAACTGGAATTATTGTCTCAGGCGGTGTGATCACATCATATACAATTATTAGAATTATTGTTTCAACTGTGATTACTGATAGAATGCATACTGCATATCATTTCTTATCAGTTAACATTATTACAGTGGAACCTAAAGCGTTAGTAGATGAGATTTTAACTAATCTTTATCGTGGTGTTACATTATTAAAAGTTGAAGGTGCATATTCTCATCATGAAAAAACAATGGTTTATGTCATTATTTCATCATATGAATTTCACCCGCTCACCGAGATTATTAAAAAATTAGATCCTAATGCATTTGTGGTCGCCAGTCCAGTTAGAAATGTGATTGGTAACTTTAAGAGAAAGACGATTGCATAAGATGAAAAGACTCGTATGTATAGGTGATTCCATCACGGATTGGAATAGAGATAAGTCAAGTTTTGATGATTTAGGAAATGGGTATGTACCGATCATTTCAAAAGCATTAAAAGATGTTAAAGTATTTAACAGAGGCATTTCTGGAAATAAGACAACTGATTTACTATTACGCTGGCAAGAAGACTTGATTGATTTAAAACCTGATGTTGTTACTATCTTGATTGGTATTAATGAAATATGGCACCATTATGCATTTGGTGATATCGTCTTACCAGAAGCATTTAAAAACAACTATATGAAATTGATCGAGTGGACGAAAAAAGAATGTCCAGATACAGAAATCATTTTGATGACACCATTTGTTTTTGATGTTGGTGTCTATGAACCTATTTGGCAAAAAGATTTAGAAATTGAACAAGACATGGTTAAAGAGATTGCAAGACATTTTGATTTGAAATGTTTGGATATGCAATCGATACTCGATAGTTATTTATCTCAATATCAAAAATTAGATATCTTAAGTGATGGTGTTCATCCAACACAATTAGGATTTAGCATTATCGCAGATCATCTTTTAGAAGTATTAAAACAACTATAAAAAAGGTTCTCGTCATCACGAGAACCTTTTATTCATTATAAGCTGATATATTATTTATTTAATGCTTTAAATAATGTACTACCTAAGAAAGCACCAACAAGTGGTCCTAAAATGAATACCCATACTTGAGTTAATGCAGTACCACCTTGTAATAAAGCAGGTGCAATTGATCTAGCAGGATTTAAACCAGCATTTGATAAATTAAATGATGCTAAGATAAGAACAGCTAATGTTAAAGCGATAACAAATCCGGCAACACGTGCATTTTCTTCTTTAGAAGTAACACTTAAAATTACAAAGATAAATACTGTAGCAACAATAACTTCAACAAGTAATGCTAACCATAAGTTACCATTTAAAGCAGCTTGAACTTCATTACCACCTAGAGTTGCTGTTGTACCTAATACTAATGCAACTACTAAACTTGCTAAGAAAGCACCAACGACTTGGAATAATGCATAGAATGCAAAGTCTTTCCATGTAATTCTTTTACTTAAAGCTAATCCAAATGACACAGCAGGATTTAAATGTGCACCAGAGATTGAGCCAATGCTATATGCCATAGCAACAACAACAAGTCCAAATGCTAATGCGGTAAATAATGGATCACCAGTTTCAATTGCAGTAGCAGTACCGACAAATACTAAGACAAATGTCCCGAATAATTCAGCAAAATATTTTTTTAAATTCATTTTAAATTCATTCTCCTTTGATATGATTATCTATTAATATTATAAATCATACGAACATCAAAGTATGCTTATATGCTCTAAACTTTACTAATATATCACCTGTTTTGGTATAATATAATTGAAGATGAACAATAACAATAAAATATAGGAGAAGACCATGAGACTTTTAGATTTTATGGATAAAGAAGATATTAAATTAAATTTAGAATCTATCAATAAAGAAGATGTTATTAATGAACTTGCTGCATTGATGTATAAAAAAGGGCATATTGATGATTTAAATGGACTTGTTGATGATGTTTTAGTCAGAGAATCATTAGACACAACAGGTATTGGATTAAAGATTGCTCTTCCGCATGCTAAGACATCACATATCAATAAACCATCAGTTGTGTTTGGTAGATCTACTGAAGGTATTGAGTTTAAAAGTTTAGATGGGCAAAAAGCACAACTTTTCTTCTTAATCTGTATTCCTGAAGATGGTGTCAATTTGCACTTAAAAGTATTAGCAATGTTATCTAGAAGTTTGATACACGAAAGTTTTAGAAATGAATTGTTAAATGCAACGACTTCTGATGAAGCATTTGAGATACTTACTCGAGTCGAATAGAATAACGTTTTTAAAAATAGTTTTGAAAATGTAAAAAAAAGCAAAAGGCACCTTTACAAGATATGGGTGCTTTGTTATAATTGTAGAGTATTCAATCTATCGTATAATCGACCTAATGTGGTGGTCAAGTTTCTACCGTGCAACCGTAAATCGCGCGACTACGATATGGAAACATTTTTTTGCTGTTTTCATAATGTAGAAACCACATATTTGTGGTTTTTTTGTTTTTTTGATACATATGTTGAATACAAAAAAAACAAAAGGAGAAAAAATAGTGGAAAAAGTAAAAAAATTCTTCAAGATTGAAGAAAGAGGATCATCTGTAAGAGCTGAACTTATCGGGGGATTAGTTACATTCTTAGCCATGGCTTATATTCTTGCAGTGAATCCAGCAGTTTTAGGTTTGCTAGATATCGAAGGATTACCTGATGGATTTGCATTTCCTACAGGTGGGGTCTTTGTAGCAACTGCACTTGCTGCAGGTTTAGCAACAATTTTAATGGGTGTTTATGCAAACTATCCTATCGCTTTAGCACCTGGTATGGGGATTAACGCTTTAGTTGCATACACATTAGTATTAAGCAATGGTTATAGTTGGCAAGAAGCATTAGCAGCAGTCTTTTTATCAGGGATTATTTTCTTAGTGATCTCATTAACACCAATTAGAACTTGGATTATCAATGCAGTACCTGCAAGTCTTAAAAAAGCAATTGGTGCTGGTATTGGTTTCTTCATTGCATTCATTGGTTTAAAGAACGCTGGTATTGTTGTCGCAAATTCAGCAACTGCAGTGAGTTTAGGCGATTTTTCAAACCCATCTGTTTTACTCGCATTATTTGGAATCTTCTTAGCTTTAGGTTTATTTGTATATAAAGGTAAAGTATCTAAATTTGCTTTAATCCTTTCAATGGTGATTACAGCTATTGTTGGATTTGTCTTAGGTTTACTTGGGGTAAATGGTATGCCAGCTTTTTCTACTGGTTATTCAAATTTAAGTTCATTTGGTGACACATTCTTAGGTTTTGCTGATGGTTTATCATCAGTATTTAGCAAACCTGATTTATGGTTTGTTTTATTCTCTCTTATTTATCTTGATATCTTTGATACAGCTGGAACTTTAATTGCAGTTTCTGAACCTGCAGGTTTATTAAATGAAAAAGGTGAATTAGAAGATGTTAATAAAGCAATGTTAACAGATGCTATTGGTACAACAGTAGGTGCGATGTTAGGTACTTCAACAGTCACTTCATATATTGAATCAAGTGCTGGTATTGAATCAGGTGCAAAAACTGGTTTATCATCAGTTGTTGTTGGATTATTATTCTTAATTTCAATTGTTGCATATCCTGTATTTAGTATCTTTATTACAAGTTCAGCATTAACTTCAATGGCATTAGTTCTTGTTGGTATTCTTATGTTCTCACAAGTTAGAAATATCAATTGGGATGATACACCTACTTTAGCTGCAGCATTTATCACAATCATTATGATGATGTTAACTTATTCAATTGGTAATGGTATTGCGTTTGGATTTACTGCATTTGTTCTTATGATGCTTATTCAAAAACGTGGAAAAGAAGTGAGTCCTGTTTTATACGTATTAGCTTTAGCGTTTATTGTATATTTTACAGTTGGTGCTCTTGTATAATCTAATTTCTTAATCAATTAAATAAAAGGACAAACCTTTAATGAGGTTCGTCCTTTTTATTATGCAAGTACTGTAATTTTCTCGTTAACCACAACGGTGATTACATCTATGATCCATAGAATCGCAAAACCACCAAAAGTCCAAATAATACCAGCGATAATTAATATATTATCATTTTTCTTGAAACCTTTGACTATACGATATATACCGTATATAAAATCAAACATTGGTAACGCAAGAATTAATTTAATAATCCAAGGTAGACCATCCACTGCTTTTATGAATCCCACAAAAATTACCTCCTCTATATTTATGGCTTTAGTATATCATATTAAATTATAGAATATATAATTTTTATATTGTTTATGTTATAATGTAAATGGTAAAAAAGTTGTATATAAGGATGCGTTAAAATATGTACGAGATTCAAAATAATATTTTATCAATCATTATTGCTTTAATTTTATATTTCAGTCTAAAAAGTCAAATTTATAGATCTGTAAAATTAAATAGATTATTTTTTATCATCTTATGGTCAACAATCGTTGTTCTCATCTTAGAATCAATCTATTTAGGTATAAGTGGGGTACCTGGAAATTTAGCAAGAATTATATTGGTAATTGCTTTAATTTTATATCATACCATCTCACCAGCAGTTGTATTTTTAAGTGCAGTCTTTTTAGATTTTGAGATTTATAAAAATCAATATCAATTTAAGAAAAGACACATCATTTATATTTTCGTTGTTGTAAGCAGTGTGATTTTATCAATTTTAAGTTTAAAAGGTCATTATCTATTTGATATAGAAACCTATACCAATATTTATTCACCTGGTCCACTAAGATTATGGTATTCAAGTTCAATTTATGTTATTGCATTTATTAGTTTTGTGGTAACAGCTATGGATGCTAGACATTTAACAAAAGCAGATATTACACCTTTAGTGTTATTTATATCTACACCTTCAATTGCTATGGCATTTTTACTTATTTATAAACAAACAAATTTAATATGGAATGCATTAATCATTTCATTGCTCATTAGTTATATTTATATGCAATTAAAATTAACAAAAACAGACTATTTAACTGGATTATTTAATCGTAGAGAGTTTGAAACACAGCTCGCTAGAGTAAAAAATAATTCAAACAAGTCAGAAAAAATCTACGGTATTATTATTGACTTAGATGATTTCAAACAAATCAATGATATTTATGGTCATAATGAAGGCGATAAAGCACTCATTAGAATTAGCGATATATTACAAAGTTCAGTTCGAACAAAAGATTTTGTAAGCCGCATCGGTGGCGATGAATTCGCAATCATCTTATCAGCACAAGATGAAGCAGTTGTTGATAATGTGATTAAACGAATTATTGAAAACATTAATGAACTTAACAAACAAAGTAGAGAAAGTTATGCATTAAAAATTAGTTATGGATATGATTTTTATGATGAAGATAAATTTGAAACCGTGATAGATTTCTTCAACCACGTTGACTTAAAAATGTATCGTCAAAAACATCAAATTACAGAAAAGAAATAAAGGCTTAAATTAAAGCCTTTTTTTATTTATAGTCTTAATTAGAATCTTTATGATATCATTTGATTTTGTATTTCTTAATCAATATAATATAGAAGTACTTAATGAAATGGAGTTGCGAGTTCATGAAAAAAAATGAGCATTTAAATATAGGCGATAAAACGACGCTTGATCTCATACCTAAAGGTATGAAGATTAAAGTGAGTCATATACATACAGCAGATCACGTATTCAAAAGAAGATTAATGGATATGGGTATTACTGAAGGTGTGCAAATCAAAGTTAAAAAGATAGCACCGCTTGGAGATCCTATTGATATTGAACTTAGAGGATATGAACTTTGTTTAAGAAAAAAAGATTTATCTTTAATTGAAGTGGAGGTTATCAAATGAGAGTTGCTTTAGTTGGTAATCAAAACTCAGGAAAAACAACACTTTTTAATTTACTTACTGGATCTCATCAAAGAACGGGTAATTGGCCAGGGGTGACCATTGAGAAAAAAGAAGGATTAATTAGAAGTACAGATTATGAGATTATCGATTTACCAGGCGTTTATTCACTGAGTGCTTATAGCCAAGATGAACAAATTACAGTAGATTATTTATTAAATGAGCAAGTCGATTTGATTGTTAATATTGTGGATGCTACAGCTATGGAGAGAAGTTTGTATTTAACAACACAGCTTCTAGAGTTAGGCAAACCCATGATATTAGCTATTAATATGACAGATTTAGTTGATCGACATGGTATAAAAATCGATTATGATTTTTTAGAAAATAAATTGGATACAACCATCATTCAAATATCAGCATTAAAAAAGACAGGTATCTTTGATTTAATCAAATTAATCAAAGGTGGTGTTTATAGAAAAAATGAATATGCTCGTATTTTTGATCACATCATTGAAAATCAATTACCAAAAATTGAAGAGCAAGTAAACCATCCATATAAAAGATATGTTGCATTAAAACTGATTGAAGAACATCAAAAGTTTGATGCATATCAAAATGATGAAACACATCTTTTGATTGATCAATTAAAACCAGAATATCAAAGAGATTTAGAACAAATTATCATTGATGAGAGATATCGATACATTGAAAACTTAAGAGATGAATCAATCAAATGGCATAAAGCACATATGTCACTAACTGATAAGATTGATCGTATCGTATTAAATAAGTACTTAGCATTGCCTATTTTTGCGCTCATCATGTTTTCAATTTATTATTTAGCTGCTGGTCCCTTTGGAGGATTAACAGTTGACTTTGTTGACCGTACTATTGGTAGTTTTTCTGAATGGTTTAATCAAAGACTCATCATTTGGCATGCATCTGATTGGTCTAGAAGTTTAGTCATTGATGGTATTGTTGCTGGTGTTGGTGCAGTGCTTAACTTTGTACCGCAATTAATGATTTTATTTTTAATGATTTCATTATTAGAAGCAACCGGTTATATGTCAAGAATCGCCTTTTTCTTAGATAGAGTATTTCAAAAAGTTGGGTTATCAGGTAAATCACTTATTCCATTTATTATTGGTAGTGGATGTAGTGTACCAGCTATCATGTCAGCTAGATCTATCTCCGATGAGACAGAAAAGAAAATGACGATTATGCTTACACCATTTATTCCATGTAGTGCTAAACTTCCTATTATTACATTGTTTGCAGGATATTTCTTTAGTGATCACTCAGGTTTAGTGAGTGCATCATTATATTTCTTAGCTATTACAATTATTGTTTTAGTAGCATTTATATTTAAGAAGATATTTTATAAAGATCATAGTTCTAATTTCATTTTAGAACTACCATCATATAAATTACCTCAAGCGTCTTATATATTTAAAGATGTATATTTAAAAGTTAAAGCATTTATTACGCAAGCAGGAACAATCATTTTTATGGCAAGCGTTGCGATATGGTTACTTATTAGTTTCTCATTTACGTTTGAATATGGTGTATCACCAGATCAAAGTATGCTTGCTGGTATTGGGAAATTATTCTCATGGTTTTTCTATCCTTTTTTAGGAACATTTAGTTGGGAAGCATCAGTGTCAGCCATTCAAGGTTTGGTTGCAAAAGAACAAGTCGTATCTTCTATGGCAATTATTGCAGGATTTAGTGAAGATACCAGCGCTGGTGTGCTCATCTTTAATGCATCCGCATTCGGATTTTTCTCAGCTTCATCAGCCTATGCATTCATGGTCTTTAATTTATTTAGTGCACCTTGTTTTGGTGCTGTAGGTGCGATGAATAGAGAACTTGGAAATTCTAAGACATTATGGAGAGCATTAGGACTACAAACTGGGATTGCTTGGGTGCTTGCAACCATAGTATATCAAGTAGGACATTTAATAGAGGTGTTATTATGACGTTAGCAGATATTATTATTTTAATTGTGACTGCAGGTATTATCTTTGGTATTATCTATCAAATGGTAAAACATAAAGATGAGAAAGCATGTAAAGTATGCTCTTATTCACAAAATAAAATTACAAAATAAAAGACTTCGATTGAAGTCTTTTTTATTGTGTTATTTAAATTGGCGTGTAGCAGTAACTGCGGTTTTCCAACCTTTAGTGTATGCTTCACGTTTTTTCTTTGACATTTTAGGCACAAATTTATGTTCTAATTGCCATAAAGATTTAATTTCATCGATGTTTTTCCAAAACTTAGATGCAAGTCCAGATAAATATGCAGCACCTAAAGCGGTTGTTTCTAAAACTTTAGGTCTTAAGACTTCTAAATCTAAGATATCAGATTGGAATTGAAGTAAGAAATGGTTAGCGGTTGCTCCACCATCAACTTTAAATTGATTAATGGTTGTTCCTGAATCTAATTCCATGGCTTCTAGGACATCCATAGATTGATAACAAATAGACTCTAAAACTGCTCTAGATAAATGATTAGTTGTTGTACCTCTAGTAAGCCCAAAAATAGCACCTTTGGCTTGAGAGTCCCAATAAGGTGTTCCAAGACCAACAAATGCAGGAACAATATAAACACCTTCGTTTGAATCTAGAGATTCTGCAAGTTTTTCTGTTTCAGAAGCACTCTTAATGAGTTCTAATCCGTCACGTAACCATTGAACAGCAGAACCAGCAACAAATACAGATCCTTCTAAAGCATAAGTGACTTTGTTATTAATACCCCAAGCAATCGTTGATAACATGCCATGTTTTGAGTCAATGATTTCTTGACCAGTATTCATGAGCATAAAACAACCTGTACCATATGTATTTTTGACATCCCCTTTTTCAAAGCAAGTTTGACCAAATAATGCAGCTTGTTGATCACCTGCAACACCACTGATAGGAACGCGTTCACCAAAGAAATGGTATGGTAATGTATATCCAAAAATAAATGATGATGGTTTAACTTCTGGAAGGATTGCTTTTGGAATGTCTAACATTTTTAATAGTTCATCATCCCATTTTAATGTATGAATGTTAAATAATAATGTTCTAGATGCGTTACTATAATCTGTAGCATGAACTTGACCAGTGAGTTTATAAATTAAGAAACTATCAATCGTTCCAAAACATAAGTCTCCGCGCTTAGCTTGTTCATGAGCTCCAGGGACATGATCTAAAATCCATTTAATTTTGGTTCCTGAAAAATATGGATCAATGACGAGTCCTGTTTTTTCTTTAACCATATTTTCATAACCTTTGTTTTTTAAATCCTGACAAATAGATTCTGTCTGTCTTGATTGCCAAACAACAGCGTGATAAATGGGTAAACCTGATAATCTGTTCCATACAACAGTAGTTTCCCTTTGATTTGTAATACCGATAGATGCAATATCGCTTGCTTTAAGATTAGCTTGTACTAAAGATCTCGCCATCACTGTTAGTACACTAATCCAAATTTCATTTGCATCATGTTCCACCCAACCAGGTTGTGGGTAGTACTGTTTGATTTCTTCTTGAGCAATGCTCACAATTTCACTGCGTTTATTAAAAATAATCGCACGTGTGCTTGTTGTACCTTGGTCAATTGATAAAATATATTTTTCTTCCATATGTCTCTCTTCCCCTAAAGATTTTGTGTAGCAATCATATCGACGCCGCTTTGACAAATGTTGGTGATTACTATATCTCCTATTTTAACATGTTTTTTTAAAGTGGTGTGGCTAATTTCATTCATTGCTTCAAACAATAAGGCTTTTGGTATACCTTCCTTAGATTTAATAGTTAATCGTGGATGTGATTGGTCGTTTGTTTTCATCGTTGTTGTTAAGATGCGCACTGGATGTGTCATTTCTTCAATCGCATATGTTTGTCCTCTTGGGCAGAAGTTTCCTTTAACAACCATATCTTTATCGACATGTAAATGACATCCTCTAGGACATAGGATACAAATCATATCATTTTTCATTTTTAACCTCCTCAAGTGATATAGATACGTCTTTTGATAAATCAATATCGTTTCGTTTGATTTCAATTTTATTCATTTCAGCAGGAACAATAAATCGATGTTTTTTTCTATATATTTCCTTATCGTCTTGTTTAACTATAAAGAATGCTTCATCAAATTTTTGGGTTGTTCTAAACAAAAAGATAAGATCTTCATTAAGTAAGTAGTTAGCATTGAGATGATGAGGAACCACATATCTAATATGGTGGTCATATAAGACTTTTACATTTTGTGTTACAGGGCTTTGAGAAGCCGATAAATAATTTAATACTGCTTGACCAGCACGCATGGATTCAATGACTACATCATCGACCAAATCATGAACGTGAAGTGCATTACCACATGCGAATATGCCAGGGATTGATGTTTGATAGTTTTGATTAACATTAATGCTTTTAGTGATTGGATTTAAAGTTAAATCTAGATGTTCAAAAACTTTTATATCTGGAATAAGTCCAACGGATAATAAAAGTGTATCAACTTCAAATGTTTTTTGTGTACCTTCTATAGGATTAAATGATTCATCTAACTGTTGAATCGTTACTGATTCTAGATTTTTCTCGCCTTTAATGTCAACAATCGTATGAGATAAATATAGTGGAATATCAAAGTCATCTAAACATTGTGCAATATTTCTATTCAAACCATTAGAGTATGGCATCATTTCTGCAACACCTAAAACTTTAGCACCTTCTAAAGTCATACGTCTTGCCATAATAAGTCCTATGTCACCACTACCTAAAATAAAGACATTTTTACCGACTAAGTAACCATCAATATTTAAATATTTTTGTGCAGTACCAGCAGTCATAATGCCATTGGGTCTTGAACCAGGAATTGAGATAGCACCTCTTGATCTTTCATAACAACCACTTGATAAGATGATTGTTTTAGATTCGATTTCATAAACACCTTCATATTCACTGCTACAAATTAAGATGAAAGGATTTTCTTGATTAACATCTAAAACGGTTGTGTCTAAATATAGATCAAGTTGTTTTTCATCAATATCATCAATAAATCTTTGTGCAAATTCTGGACCAGTGAGCATTTCTTTAAAGACATGAAGTCCAAATCCATTGTGGATGCATTGATTTAATATACCACCTAGTATATGTGATCTTTCTATTAAAGCTACTTTTGTTTTTGTTCCTTTAAACGCTTTTGCTGCAGCTAATCCTGCAGACCCGCCACCGATGATGGTGACATCATATGTTTTTCTCATAATCCCACCTTCGATTCTTTATCAAGTATCTCAGTTCCTAATGCATCATAATTAATAGAAGTAGGTTCACTTTTAGTTACACTTGCAATAATTCTTAACACTTCAGATTGACAGTATCCACCTTGACATGTACCTGCACCTGCACGTGTTCTTTTTTTAATTCCTTTGATGGTTTGACTTCCAACAGGAGATAAAATAGCATCAATGATTTCTTGTTCACTCACATGTTCACATTGACATATGACATGACCATACTTAGGTTTTTCTTTATAGAGTTCTTGTTGTCGCTTTAATGACAAGTCTTTAAATATGATATCTTGGTCTAAATAAGGATTGAAATCATTTTTCAGTGGCTCTTTGATTTGAATAATTTCATCAACTAAGTATTTTGCAATCGCAGGCGCTGCTGTTAGTCCTGGTGAATCAATACCAGCAAGTATATAGAAGTTAGGATATTTAGAAGAAGGTTTAATGTAGAAGTCTTTAGTATCAATACTTGCACGAATACCAGAGAATGATCTAATGATATATGGATAAGGTATGTGATCACATAAGTCTTTGACATGTTCTTTTACATAAGATAATCCATCTCTTGAAGTATAAGTAATCAAATCATCAGTATAATCACTTGTTGGCCCTAATAAAATATTTCCATGAGTTTGAGGTGTAATTAAAACACCTTTACCCTTTTGTGAAGGAAGTGGATATATGACATGTTTAAACATGCCTTCAACTTGACGATCAAGTACAAAATATTCCCCACGTTTAGGTGTTGAATTAAATGGAAGTTCTTCATCTAAAAATAAAGAAAGTTCTTTTGAATGTGCACCACTTGAGTTAATTACATGTTTTGCTAAGATGTGAGTGTTGTGATTCACTTCAATATCAAAGATATCATTTTGATATGTGATGTTTGTGACCATTGAATTTTTTTGAAAGGTCACACCATTTTTGATGGCAACATGACATGCTTTGATAGCAACCTCCCAAGGGAATGTTACTTTGGTTGTAGGTAATGAAAGTGCACCTACTATGGTGTCATTTAAATGGGGTTCTTCAAGTTTGATTTGATCCTTTAATAAAAGTTGATAAGATTTTACACCGTTAAGTTTAGCTCTTTCTTGAAGTTCAACGAGTGTTCTTAATTCAGTTTCGTTTTTAGCAACCACAAAAGCGCCAGTACGTCTTAATGGTATGTGCATCGTTTGTTCTAACTCATCATACATTTCATTTCCTAAAACACAAAGTTTTGCTTTTAATGTTCCAGGTTTTGGATCATGACCAGAATGGATAATTGCACTATTCGCGCTGGTTTGAACATTTGCGATGTCATTTTCTTTTTCTAATAAAATTGTTTTTGTTTCATATTGACTTAAGTATCTAGCAATTAAAGAACCGACAATACCAGCTCCAATAATCGCATAATCATAAATCATTTCTTTGTTGTTCATAAGATACCTTCTTCCTAAAAAATAAAAAGAGAAAAACAATGAAAATTGCTTTTCTCTCTAGACTCTCGAATTTAGATTAACATGTTTTTACCACAAATCGATATTAGAAGTTGTGACTGCAATTGCACCAGATGCAAGGCAATTTTGGATTTGTGATTTGTTTTGGATGAGACCACCCATAAGTATTTCTGCATTAACTTGAGTTTTAATATACTCAATTAAAGAAGTAGAAGTTGCAGGTAAGACTTCTAAATAAATCGGTTCAATCTTTCTAGTAATCATTAAAGATTGTTCTAAAGAAATGCTATCTTTTAAGAAAAATCTAAAGATACCTATCACATTTCTTTTTTTACATATCTCAATCACCTTAGGTTTACTTGAGATCAGACCATCAACTTTGAGCTCTTGGATTAAATAGATAGCACCATATTCATCATGAGATAATCCTTTAATCAATTCTGAGTGAATGAGAATTTTTTTATTTGCTTTGTGTCCTGCTTCGACCAACCCTTTGAGTTGAGCAAGTTGAAAATTCATTAATATTCCATAAGTATGCGGAGAATCAATAAATTTTTTCAAAGCTTGATGATTAGATATAGCAGGAATAATGTGTTGATTATAAAACATAATATCTCCTTTGAAAAAATAAAAGGCGAAGTCAAAAAATGAATAATTGACATTTCGCGCTCTTAACTCTTGTTCATCTTAACTTATATTTAAATTATACACGAATAATGTAAATAATGTCAATATAACTTTAATTAATTTAATACTCTATCTCATTATTTTTAACTAACAAATCGTGGATGTGATATTAAAAACATAAATTGCTGAACTAATATTTATTTTATTATTGCAAAAGTGAGTTTATATATGTTAAAATCTTTTCAAACGATGATTTGGAAGAGTAAATAAAGTGATTTATCACAGAGAGTAGACGTTGCTGAGAGTCTATATAATAACTTGATTGAAAAACGCCAAGGAGTACTTACCGAAATAAAGTAGGCTAAGTCGGGATCTCCCGTTATAGAGATATGAGTTTGTTAGAACTTTAAAAGTGATCAAACATGGTTTGATAATTTGGGTGGTACCGCGGATATAAGAGTCATTCGTCCCTTTTAGTGGAAGAAGGCTCTTTTTTGTTTATTTCAATTTGAAAGGATGATGAAGATGTGCGGTATTTTAGTTTCAACGAGTGAAGAAGTTGCTTTTGATGACGGATCAAAATGTATTATTTATAGGGGTCCAGATCAACAAATGAAAGTGATGGGAAAAGGGTATAAGTTTTATTTCAATAGATTAGCGATTATGGATTTACATGAAACAGGTATGCAACCTTTTTATGATGATGAAGTCATTCTAGTAGCAAACGCAGAAATATATAATGAAGAAGCATTAAAAAAAGAAGTTCAATATCAATTTAAATCAACATCTGATTGTGAAGTTTTATTACCACTTTATAAAACTTTTGGACTTAAGATGTTTGATAAGTTAGATGCTGAGTTTGCGGTTGTTTTGTTTGATGAGAAAAAAGGCGAAGTCATTGCAGCTAGAGATCCTATTGGGATAAGACCATTATTTTATGGATATGAGAAAATCAGTAAGAAAATTGTTTTTGCAAGTGAAGCTAAAGCAATCATTTCAAATGTTGACAAGGTTATACCTTTTCCACCAGGACATTATTATTATCAAGATAAGTTTGTTAAATATACAGATATTTTTGATGATGTTAAATATCATGATGATACACATGAGGTGATATTTAAAGAAATTGAAGAAAGACTTAAAAAAGGCATTATTAAGCGCATGCATAGTGATGCACCTATCGGATATTTATTATCCGGAGGATTAGATTCTAGTTTGGTTTGTGCGGTTGCTGCCAGACAATCAAAAAAACCACTTAAGACATTTAGTATTGGAATGGATACAGATCCTATTGATTTAAAATATGCAAAGATAGTGTCAGAATACTTAGGAACAGAACACCATGAAGTTATCATGACTAAAGAAGATGTGATCACATCTTTAAGCGAAGTGATTTATGCATTAGAATCATTTGACATCACAACTGTAAGAGCATCTATTGGTATGTTTCTTGTCAGTAAATATATTCATGAATATACAGATATTAAAGTGTTATTGACAGGTGAAGTCAGCGATGAACTTTTTGGATATAAATACACTGACTTTGCACCAAGCAAAGAAGCATTTCAAGAAGATGAGATTAAACGAATGAAAGAATTATATATGTATGATGTTTTAAGGGCTGATCGTTGTTTGGCATATCACTCATTAGAGGCACGTGTCCCATTTGGTGATCTATCTTTTGTTGATTATGTTGTCAGAATTGATCCCGCTAAAAAGATGAATACTTATAACATGGGAAAGTATCTACTTAGAAAAGCATTTGAAAATGCATATTTACCAGATGAAATTCTCTATAGACAAAAAGCAGCATTTAGTGATGCTGTGGGTCATAGTATGGTAGATATATTAAAAGCATATGCAGAAAGTGTTTATTCAGATGAAGTATTTTTGCAAAAGAAAAATACATACTTTCCAATACCTCCAACGAAAGAAGCACTTTTATATCGTGATATCTTTGAAACACATTATAAAAACCATGGACATTTAATTAAAGATTATTGGATGCCTAATAAAACATGGGAAGGATGTAATGTTGATGATCCAAGTGCACGTTTTTTAAAGAACTATGGTGATTCTGGAAAGTAGAATTAAGTTTTATAACAATTAAAAAAAAGTAAGCTGATGGCTTACTTTTTTAGTAAATGATTTAAATATCTATCTGGCATGTTAAGAAAATCTTTCATGAGATGTACAGATTCCAATTGATCATATGAAGTCTCACTAATCGTATCTTTTGTTAACTGATAGATCTTTGCATGAGGATATGCGCATATCACAGGTGAATGTGTAGCAATAATAAATTGAGAACCCTCAGATACAGCATCATGAATCATATAAATGAGTGCTAGTTGATTTTCAAATGATAAAGGTGTTTCGGGTTCATCAAGAATAAAAAGTTGATTAGGTCTTATTCTTGAACGAAAGAAGTTTAAATAGGACTCTCCATGTGATGAGATTAATAAATCTTTTTCATACATTTTATCTATTTCAGCAATGGTTCTTAAATAGGCACTTCTTGCCTGTTGTTTAGAAAATAAAGATTTATGTTCATATTCTCTATCAACATCTTTTAATCCTTTATAAGCTTCCCTCTTATCATTGACCAAGCGTTTAATGTAAGAAGTGAAATCTTCAGCAGAAAAGTAAAATCCTAAAGGTCGTTTTAAATGAAATCTTAAATCAACATCAATTCTTTTTGGTAGAATTAATGGTTCACCAATTTGATATAAGCTGAGTTCTTTTGAGAGCAGTTCTAATAAGGTTGACTTACCTGAGCCATTATCACCAACGATGATTGTTACATCATCACATATGATTTGGTGATTGAAAAAGCCTAGCGCATAAGGAAATCCAACATCATTTTCTGTTTTATTAAATTGTATGTGCTTGATTAATTTCATAAAAATCTCCTAAGAAAAAAGAGGTGATGATCACCTCGTTTTTTATTTAGCTTCGTGAACAACGACTTGTGGGAATGGAATTTCAATACCATTTTCATCAAGTGTACGTTTGATAAATGTTCTTAAACTTCTTTCGATAGCATAATGTTGATTGTTTAATGTTTTAGCAATCGCTCTGATGTTGACGCTACTTCCAGCAAGTTCAATGACACCTAAACATTGAGGATCTTCGATGATAATATCTGGGAAGAGTTTTCTAAAATCTGGGAGTTTAACAGTTAATAAGTCAATGACTTCTTGGATGTTTTCTCCATAAGCAACACCGAAATCAACAATAGCAATTGAAGCATTTCTTGAACAGTTAAGGACATCAGTGATTTCACCATTGGCTAAGATTTTCACTTCACCTTTCCAGTTTTTAATCTTAGTTGTTTTTAAACCGATATCAGTAACTTCACCTCTAAAACCATTCGTTTCAATGACATCACCAACATCAAAATGTTGTTCAAAGATAATAAATAAACCATTGATTAAGTCGTTAATGAATTTTTGAGCACCAAGACCAATCACCAAACCAGCAATACCTAAACCAGCAAGGGCTGGACCTACATTAACACCCCAAATGGAAAGCACAACTAAGATGGTTACTAACCAAATACCATATTTTAAAACACTTTGTAAAAGTTTAGCGATGGTTTTTTTGCGTTTTTGTGAAGTGCTTGGTTTACTACCAATTCTAGACATACTAAGTTTAGCAACTTTTAAAATAAATAAAGCAATAAAAATAACTAAAGCAGTTGAGACCATTAAACCAATACTATCTGCTAATACAGATGATAGATTTGTGCCTAGATTTGTAAAATACTGATCAAGCGGAAAATTCCATGTCCATAATAGGAAAGCGGTTGAACCAACCAAAGCAACAAAACTAATAAAATAAGAAATTCCTAAAATGATTGATCGACCTTTTTTAGAATATTTCAAATTAATTAAATGAGAAATTAAGAATATACCCACTAATGCTATAACAACACCTAAAGTGAGAAGTACGTTGTGTAAGGTGTTAGCAAGTAAGATTTTTATAAACATAATAACACTCCTTCCTCTATACCATTTATGATAACATAAAAATATATTTTATGGGGTCATCGTGACTAAAATAAAATGTATAAAATCATATGTAAAAAAAATTAAACATGATAAAATATATATGGTTTATGAAAGGTGGGTTGATACATGCAATTTGATCATTCAAAAACACCGTTTTATACAAAATTAGAAGCGTATGCTAAAAGCGATGTTGTAAAGCATGATGTTCCAGGACACAAACTTGGACAAATAAGTAATGAATTAACTGATTATGCAGGTTTAAATTTGATGAAACTTGATGCAAATGCACCAAGAGGTTTAGATAATTTAAACAGGCCAAAAGGTGTCATTATGGAAGCTGCAGCCCTTATGGCAGATGCATTTGGTGCCGAACAGGCTTATTTTTTAACAGGTGGGACGACTATGGGGATATTATCAATGATTATGTCTACATGTCGAGCAAAAGAAAAAATTATATTACCAAGAAATGTACATAAATCAGCAATTAACGCACTTATCTTAAGTGGTGCTGTACCTATATTTGTGAAACCATATATCGATCCTAAATTAGGGATTGCAAATCACATGCCTTTAGATGAAGTCAAACAAGCTATAGATGAAAACTTAGATGCTAAAGCCGTATTCGTGATTAACCCCACATATTATGGTGTCACATCAGAATTAGAAGAAATTACGAAGTATGCACATGAACATGACATGATGGTGATGGTCGATGAAGCGCATGGGTCACATTTCCCTTTTTGCGAATCATTACCTATATGTTCTATGCATGCAGGTGCTGATATTGCATCATGTTCACTTCATAAAACAGTTGGATCATTGACACAAAGCTCAATTTTGATTGCACAAGGTGATCGTGTCGATCACTTAAGATTAAGATCAACAATTAATATGATTCAATCAACATCTCCAAGTAGTTTGTTACTTGCAAGTTTGGATGTTGCTAGAAAGTATATATATTTTAATGGTGAGGCTAAAATTAGTCATGTCATTGAAATGGCAAAAGAAACACGCGATAAGATCAATCAAATTGATGGTTTAAAAGCTTTAGTCAAAGAAGATTTCATCAAAATGGGTGCAACCGATTATGATGAAACTAAAATTTTAGTTAAAGTGACTGATTTAGGCATTACTGGATTTACAGCATATCAAGAATTATTTGATGAACATCATATTCAATTTGAACTTGCAGAGACGCATTTAGTTTTAGCAGTATTATCACTTGCTACAACTAAAGAAGATTTAGATCATTTAGTATCAGGTCTTCAAAAATTAAGTGATAAATATGCACCAATGAAACTTGATGTGATTAAGCCTAAGATGACTTATAGATATCCTGATGCATATACAAGACCTAGAGAAGCATATCATGCACCTAAGAAGTATGTATTATTAGAAGATTCAATTGATGAAATTGCTGCTGAATCAGTGATGATTTATCCTCCAGGTATACCTATTGTGATTCCAGGAGAAATTATTAGTCAAGATATTTTAGATGATTTTGAGTTTTATAAAAAGAATGGTTCAACGATCTTAAGTGATACAGAATCAGGTTATATTAAAGTTATTGATAAAGAAGAATGGATAAAATGGGAAGGTGACGATGATGAATAAAGTAGATTTATCATTTCAAAGTTGTAAAGCAGAATATCAAGATGCAGATGTTGTTATATTTAGTGTACCTATGGATGCAACAACATCATTTAGACCAGGAACAAGATTTGCAGGAAATGCTATTCGCGTAGATTCTTTTGGTGTTGAATGGTATTCACCTTATAGAGATGCTGATTTAAATGATTATAAAACAGCAGATATTGGTGATCTTGATTTACCTATAGGTGCAGTTGAAGATGCGCTTGATGTTGTTTATCAAACAACTAAACAAATTTTAAATGATGGTAAAACACCGATGATGGTTGGTGGTGAGCATTTGGTAAGTTACCCAGTGATTAAAGCTGTGTTTGAGAAATATCCAGACTTACATATCATTCATTTAGATGCACACACTGATTTAAGACAATCGTTTTTTGGTAGAGAATTCTCTCACGCGACATTCATGAGACATGTTCATGAGTTTGTTGGCGATGGTAAAATTAATCAATTTGGTATTAGAAGTGGTGAGAAACCTGAATTTGTTTGGGCAAATAGTGGACACATCAATATGCGTAAATTTGATTTTGAAGGTTTAGATAAGACGGTAGAAGCGTTAAAAGATAAACCTGTTTATATCACCATTGATTTAGATGTATTAGATCCTGGCGTTTTCCCTGGAACAGGTACACCTGAACCAGGTGGTATGCAATATAAAGATTTATTATGGGCATTTGATCAATTTGAAAAACTTAATTATTTAGTTGGTGCAGATATTGTAGAATTAGCACCAATGCTAGATCCAAGTGGAGCATCAACTGCGGTTGCAGCAAAATCACTTAGAGAAATGGTTTTGTTACTTCAAAAGAATTTAGAGAAACGATAAAGAGCATTTAGGTGCTCTTTTTTTATTTATATAAATAAATAAGAAATAAACAATAGTCTTATATATATGATGAAAAGTCCTAAATAATGGACTTTTTGCTCTCTAGAATATACCTTTTATAAACTACTTAAATTTTAGCGTTTTCATAAGCAAACCTTTTGATTGACATGTTATGAATGAGTATAATCAAGGTGATAAAGGAGGGTATTCTATGTTATTTAATTCATATGATCCACTTAAAGGCGAACAATTACAAATCTTAGATGAAACAGGTAAAATCGTTTCAAAGGATTTAGAGCCAAAATTAGATAAAGAAACATTGCTCAAATTATATGAGACAATGGTTTTAGGTCGTGTAGCTGACATTAAAGCGCTACAATATCAACGTCAAGGACGTATGCTTACCTATGCTCCAAATAGAGGGCAAGAAGCTGCTCAATTAGGTGCTGCTGCAGCACTTGAACCACAAGATTGGGTTTCACCTGCATTTAGAGAATTAAACTTAATGCTTTATCGTGGTGTTACTTTAGAACAAATTTATTTATATTGGTATGGTAATGAATGGGGTAGTCATTATAACGAAGATGTTAAAGTGTTACCAGTAAATATCATCATCGGTTCACAAATCAATCATGGTGCTGGACTTGCTTATGCATCAAAAATCTTAAAAAAGAATGAGGTCACTTTAGCAACCATCGGTGATGGTGGTACATCACATGGTGAGTTTTATGAAGGACTAAATTTTGCTGCTACATATGATGCACCACTTGTTGTTTTAATCCAAAACAATCAATATGCGATTTCAACACCAAGAAAGAAAGCGACTAAAGCGAAGACACTTGCTCAAAAGGCGGTTGCTTTTGGTATTCCTGGAATTCAAGTTGATGGGAATGATATTTTAGCGATGTATGTTGCAACTAAAGCTGCAGTTGATTATGCTAGAGAAGGCAATGGACCAGTATTAATTGAAGCTTATACATATCGTATGGGTCCTCATACGACTTCAGATGATCCATCAATTTATCGTTCAAAAGACGAAGAAGAATCATGGGCAAATAAAGATCCACTTATTCGTTTTAAGAAATATTTAATTGATAAGAAATACTTAACTGAAGCACAAGCACAAAAATTGGAAGATGAAAAAGCAGAGATTGTCACTGAAACATTTAAGAAAGTAGAAGCTGAAGGTGGCAATGTTGAATTATTAGACATCTTTAAATACACTTATGAAGAAATGACACCTCAATTACAAGAACAATATGATAACTACAAGAAGTTCTTAGAAGAGGGAGGTAAATAATATGGCTGCAATTAATTTATTAACAGCGATTAATCAAGCGCTTGATCAAAAGTTAGAAGAAGAT
Organism: Acholeplasmataceae bacterium; assembly: GCA_050251655.1. Classification (GTDB taxonomy): domain Bacteria; phylum Bacillota_I; class Bacilli_A; order Acholeplasmatales; family Acholeplasmataceae; genus WOFB19. Next base: position 7,356 of record JBFWMH010000009.1, on the reverse strand, counting down.
CAAAGTGTTGTTATTTTTGGTGAAGATACTGGATTTGAAGGTGGCGTTTTTAGAGTCACTGCAGGTCTTCAAGCAAAATATGGAGAAGATAGAGTCTTTGATACACCAATTGCTGAAGCTGCAATTGCTGGTAGTGCAGTAGGTATGGCAATTAATGGACTTCGTCCAATTGCTGAAATCCAATTTGATGGATTTACTTTCCCAGCATTTACTGAAATCATTACACATATGGCAAGATATAGAAATCGTTCAAGAGGTAAACATCAATTACCAATTGTTGTACGTTTCCCTGTAGGTGGAGGTATTAGAGCCTTAGAACACCATAGTGAATCATTAGAAACTTTCTTTGGACATGTGCCTGGATTAAAAGTTGTTTATCCATCAACACCATATGATGCAAAAGGATTATTAATATCAGCTATTGAAGATAACGATCCTGTCATCTTTATGGAACCTAAGAGATTATATCGTTCAGGTAAACAAGAAGTACCTGAAGAAATGTATCGTATTCCAATTGGAAAAGCTAAGGTTGTTCAACAAGGCACTGATATTACTGTCGTTGCTTGGGGTGCGATGATGAGAGAAGCTCAAAAAGCCATCAAGTTATTAGAAAATGACCATATCTCAGTTGAACTCATTGATTTAAGAACCATTAATCCAATTGATGAAGAAACTATTATTGAATCTGTTAAAAAAACAGGACGCTTTTTGGTTGTTCAAGAAGCGGTTAAAACATATGGACCAGGTGCTGAACTTATATCATTAGTGAATGAAAAAGCATTTCTTTATTTAGAAGCGGCACCAACAAGAGTGACAGGTTTTGATATTACTGTGCCACTAGCTAGAGCTGAACATTTCCAATTTGTTCAACCTGAGAGAATCGCGGCTGAGATTAAAAAAGTCGTTGAGTTTTAGAAAGGGAAACAAATATGTATCAATTTAAATTTGCTGACGTGGGTGAAGGCGTCCACGAAGGTACCATTTTAGAATGGAAAGTCAAAGAAGGCGACAAAGTTAAAGATGGAGACACTTTAGTTATTGTCGAAACAGATAAAGTTAATGCAGAATTACCATCTCCAGTAGATGGTACTGTATCAAAAATATATTTTAAAGAAGGCGAAGAAATCACTGTTGGTCAAATCATCATTGATATTAATGATGGTAGCGCAAGTGAAGCAAGCCAACCAGAGACAAAAGAAGCACTTGGCGAAGGCGAAGAAAAAGCGGCTGGTGTCATTGGTGAAATTGAAGTGTCATCAGATTTGATTGAATCATCTACTGAAGTTCACGAACAAGAAGCACCAAAGAAAACAGGTGGGAAAGCACTTGCAACACCTGTTGCTAGAAAGTTAGCAAAAGATTTAGGTGTTGATATCAATTTAGTTAACGGTTCTGGTTTTAACGGTAGAGTCTTAACTGAAGATATTGAAAAAGCCTCACAACAAAAAGGTGGAACAACATTAAATGTTGTAGCACCTAAAGTAACGATTTCTAAAGAAGGAAATGTTGAGATTGTTCCTATTTCAAGATTAAGAAAAGCAATTGTTAAATCAATGACTATTTCTAAACAAGTCATTCCACATACAGTCTTAATGGATGAAGTGATTGTTGATGATCTTGTTGAACTTAGAAAAAACTTAAAACCACTTGCTGAAGGTGAAGATGTTAAATTAACATATATGGCATTTATTTTTAAAGCTGCAGTACTCACTTTGAAGAAGTTCCCATACTTTAATGCAAGTTTTGATCAAGAAAATGAACAAATGGTTCTTAAAAAGTTTTATAATATAGGTATGGCTGTAGATACACCTGATGGATTGATCGTACCAAATATTAAAGATGCTGATGAACTTACACTCTTTGGTTTAGCTAAAGAGATCAGTGAAGTAGGTCAAGCAACTAAAGAACGAAAAGTCGCTCTTGATCGTTTACAAAACACAACATTTAGTATCACCAACTTTGGTGCTATTAATGTATCATTTGGTACACCAATTATTAATCATCCTGAAGTTGCTATTTTAGGTGTTGGTAAAATAAGTCAAAAAGCAGTGGTCATCAATGGTGAATTAAAAGCTGCTTACACATTACCATTATCATTAGCCGTAGACCATAGAGTTATTGATGGTGCTGATGCAGGAAGATTCTTAAATTACTTTAAGGAACTGATTGCACAACCACTATCACTACTTGTACAGTGAGGGTGTTTATATGAAAAATTATGATGTAGTTATTATTGGTGGTGGACCTGGTGGATATGTTGCAGCAATTAAGTCTGCTCAATCAGGATTAAAAACCGCTTTGATTGAAAAAGAAGTTGTTGGTGGGATTTGTTTAAATCATGGATGTATTCCAACAAAAACGATGTTAAAAAGCTCTAAAGTGTATAAACAAATGTTACACGCTAAAGACTATGGTCTTTTAGCGAGTGAAGTTGGTTTTGACTGGAAAGCGATTATGGATAGAAAAAACAGTGTCGTTAAAAAATTAACAACAGGTGTTGGATTTTTATTAAAGAAAAATGGTGTTGAAGTTTATCAAGGATTAGGTGTTGTTAAAGATAAGTCAACTGTAGAAGTTAATGGCGAAACTTTAAAAACTAAAAACTTGATTCTTGCTACTGGTGCATCTCCTATCGTGCCACCAATTCCTGGATTACAAGAAGCATATGAAAAAGGATTTGCAGTAACAAGTAGAGAATTACTTGCTATTGATCATGTACCCAATCATTTAGTCATCATTGGTGGTGGTGTGATTGGTGTTGAGTTTGCAACTGTATTCTCATCATTTGGATCCGATGTCACAATCATTGAAAAGCTTGATGGTATTCTTCCTATGATGGATGATGATATTAGAACTGCTTATACTAAAACACTTAAAAAAGATGGTATTAAAATCTTTACTAGTGCTGAAGTTAAAGGTGTTGACGGTAAGTTTGTGACTTATCTATTAGATGGAAAAGAAGAAAAAGTGGAAGCTGATACGATTTTAGTCTCTGTGGGTATGCGTGCAAATTCAAAAGGATTTGAAGCATTAAATCTTAAGATGGATCGTGCATCAGTAGAAACAAATGATCAATTAGAAACAAGCGTAAAAGGTGTTTATGCCATAGGTGATTTAAATGGTAAATATATGCTTGCACATGTGGCTAGCCATGAAGGTTTAGTTGCTATTGAACATATTTTAGGTCATGATGCTAAAATGGATTATGATCAAGTGCCTAATGCAGTCTATGGGCAACCTGAAATTGCATCTGTTGGTAAAACAGAAAAAGCACTTAAAGAAGCTGGTGTCGAATACACAGCATCTACCTTCCCAATTGCAGGTGTTGGTAAGTCGGTTGCTGATGGTGAAAAAGAAGGATTTATTAAATTACTAGTTGGCAAAAAATACAAAGAAATTTTAGGTGCTCACATCTTTAGTTACAACGCATCAGATTTGATTGCTGAGCTTGGTGTAACGATGAAACTTGAGGGTACTGCGTATGAAGTTGCTGATACCATTCATGCTCATCCAACATTATCAGAAATTGTGATGGAAGCTGCACATGGTGCAGTGGATAAACCAATCCACATTTAAGTAAAAATAGGGTGAAAATCCTATTTTTTTTATTATTTTGTGAAAAATAGGACATATCCGCCCTGTTTTTAATATGTTTTTCATTTTATAATAGAAGTATGGAAAGCATGGTGTCTGCTATATAAAGCTTGGGGTTTTTCATAGTTTGAGGGTGGGGAAGTTATGCTAACACATAATATTTCCACTATGTTTTCCTAATTTTCTTTGTTTTTTATTAAAAATTAATCATGAAAAATGAAAAGTATATTTTAGTCCTTTTTAGTATACTTTTTATTTTTTTATAACAGGCGTATAATAAAAATGTATATTAAAAAAGAAGGTGTAATCTCTTATGGCAATTTCATTAAAGCAAGTGACAAAGATTTATACAACTGGTGTTGTAGAAACAAAGGCATTAGATCAAGTAGATTTAGAGATTAAAGATGGAGAAGTGATTGTTTTACTGGGTCCTTCTGGGAGCGGGAAATCAACACTACTTAATGTGTGCAGTGGATTAGATGCTCCAACTGATGGTATCATCACGATTGGTGATGAAGTCATCAGCCAAATGAACACAAAAGAATTAACATTATTTAGAAGAAAAAATATTGGATTTATATTCCAAAGATATAATTTATTACAATCTTTATCAGTTAGAGAAAATGTTGAAGTTGGTAGAGAAATCAGTCTTGATCCACTTTTAACTGAAGAAGTTGTTGATCAAGTAGGCTTATTAAAAATGATTGATAAATATCCTTATCAATTATCAGGTGGAGAACAACAAAGAGTATCCATCGCTAGAGCAATCGTTAAAAATCCAAAAATCATGTTTTGTGATGAACCTACAGGTGCCTTAGATGAAGAAAATGCTAAAGGTGTTTTAGGTGTTTTACAACACATGAATGAAACATATGGAACTACATTAGTACTAATCACACACAACCCCAATATATCAGTTATGGCTGATCGCGTCGTTAAACTTAATAATGGTCAAATTGTAGATATTAAGACCAATAAAGAAAAGAAACGTGCATCAGAAATCATTTGGAGTTAATGATGTTATTTAAAAATGCGTTTAACACATTAAAAAAACGTTATTTACAACTTATTTTATTAGGTGTGATTATTTTACTCAGTAGCTTTATTTATACAGCCATGAGCTACGCGATTGGCAGTATTCAAGATCCTACGGATCAATATTTAGAAGCATATCATCAAGAAGATTTTGCGATATCGATGCTTGATGTATTGTTTCAAGATGATATAGATTACTTAACTGCGCATAGCAGTGTTTTTCAATCGTTAGATCCAAGTCTTTGGCCATATACGTTAAGTGGAGTCAAAGCAATCGATGAAACAAGTTATTATGAGTTATTAGATCAAAGATTAACAAGTATTACAGACACGTATACAAATATAGAATTAGAGATTAGAGAAAGCAAGGATGTATACTTTAATTTTAATGATCAATCATATCGCGTAAGAGTTTTAAAAGATATGCAAGATATTAATCAAAGTTACATCGTTAGTGGTCGAAAACCAGAAACTGCAAGTGAGATTGCTGTTGCTGAAATTTTTGCTAGCAAAAATAATTTATCAATTGGTGATACAATCACCATAAAAGATATCGATTATACAATTACTGGATATGTGCTTTTTCCTGATTATAGTTTATCTATGTTTGGTCAACAAATGATCATAGATAATAAAACACAATCACTTGTACTGATGAGTGATAGTGGATTTGAAAATTTAGGTGAAACAGTCCAATTTGAAGCAGCTGGTATTTATTTAAATGGATATACAGAAAAAGCGTTTAAATCAGATGTGATTGATACTTATAAAGATTCTGGTAAATTTCCATATATCACTTCAATCACATTAACGATTAATAATATGAGAAGTGGTGCTATCTACACTGAAATTACTGCAGGTAGAGGCATGGCCATGTTTATCTCTATTTTGATTTCTTCAATCGCTTTAATGATTGTTGGTATTGTTGTATCAAAAATTATTCATGCACAAAGAAGTCAAATTGGGATATTAAAAGCTATTGGATATAAAAATAGAGAAATTGCATTTCCCTATTTAATCATTATTGGCGCGATGAGTCTACCGCTCATTGTGTTGGGTTATTTTGTTGGATACGAACTTGCAAATCCACTCAAAAATATCTATTTAGAGTTTTATTTAATTCCATCACAAGATATTATTCAAAATTTCCAAACGATATTAATTTCAATTATTGTTCCATTTACATTTATTGTTAGTTTAAGTTATTTAGTTATGATTCGTTTATTAAGACAAGAACCGCTTGTTTTATTAAACCCAGAAGTTGTTGATGATTCTAATAAGTTAACAAAGAGCGTTTCTAAAATGCTTAAGAAAACAAAGATTACAACAAAACTTCAACAATTGTTGTTATTAAGATCACCCGTGAAAATTCTTATTTTCATGATTGGTGTTTATTTTGCAGCATTCTTGGTGTTATTCACATTTAGTATGAATGGTATTTTTGATCGTATGATTTATGATGTCTATGATCAAACAAGTTATAACTATATTGGTTATAAGACTTATGATGATACTTATGTGTTACAATCTGGCGAAGAAATGGTCATCGAGATTGGTAGTTTAATTGTGAATGGCGATGATGCGAGTTTAACAGGTATTAATTCAAATTCATCGTTAGATCCTTTATTTGACAAAAAAGGTCATGAGATTACACATTTATTAGATGATGGTGTAATCATCACAGAATCGATATCTTTAACTAGAGGTTATAAAGTTGGAGACACATTAGAGATTGAGTTTGGAAATACGACATTTAGTGAGAAAGTAGTTGCAATCTCTTATGAATTTACAGGCAATAAGATTTATTTAAATAGAAGTGTTGCTGGAGATGAGTTCTTTAGTAATGAGGATTATTACAATGTGATTTATTCAGCTCATGCACTTAATGAAAGCGACTATTTGGTTGTTATATCTGTTGATGATATCATCAATCAAGCGGACACAATGAGTGTCTTTATGCAATCTTTTGTTGGTATCTTTATTGGAACAAGTATTGCTATTGGGATTATTGTGATTTATATATTGACTTCAATGGCCATTGAAGATCAATATTATAATATTAGTTTATTTAAAGTGCTTGGTTATAATCAAAAGGAAATTAACCACATGATTTTAGGTGGTTATATGGTTTATGGACTATTTATTTTCTTGATTAATATTCCTATATCAATTTTGATGTTTGATTATATGGAATTATTTTTCGCTAAGTTTTATGATTTGTTATTCCCAATGAGATTTTATTGGTGGCATGGTATCTTAAGTATTGTGATCTATTTCTTTATTTTCTATGTCAGCTCTCATGCAGCTAAAAATAAACTAGATAAAATATCACTTCAAGAAACAATGAAGATGTATGAAGAATAAAAACAGGGGTAAGAAAAATGTGATAAAATAATATCACAAGGGGGATTTATGTATGAAGTATTTGTTAATGTATAACCCAGTAAGTGGGCGTTCAACAGTTAAGAAGAAATTACCAGAAATCATTAAAATCTTTAAACAAAATGAGATTGATTTAGACATATACGAATCAAAAGAAAAAAATGATTTGGAAAGATATGCATTAGAAAAAGCATCATCATATGATGTCTTTTTGGTTTGTGGTGGTGATGGGACCATTAACGAGGTCGTTAATGGTGTGATGAAATCTGATATTAGACCAAATATCGCGATTATTCCATGTGGAACTGCAAATGATATTGCTGCGATATTAGGCATTCCTAAAAA
>JBFWMH010000008.1:0-69151 GCA_050251655.1 Acholeplasmataceae bacterium | reverse complement strand
GCAGCTTTATTTGTTGCAGCAAGTTTCATTACAATGCTTTTGACAAAACATGGAGATGCAGTTCATTTAGAACAAAAGAGTTTATTAGAAAATTTTGATGTAGATATGGATTAAAAAAAGGACTCTTTGAAGTGAACCCCAAAAAGTAGATACCAATAAAAAAGGAATCTACTTTTTATTTTTCCTGCGTCTCGTATTATAAAAAATCAACCACGATTTGACTAATTTGATATATTCTTCGTGATTTTTGATATCATTATTGTAGAGAGTCTCTTTCTTCAGTAATGAATGAAAGCTCTCTATCACTGCGTTGTCGAGTGGGGTTCCTTTTCTGGACATAGAAATTAAGATACCCTTTGACACACAGACATTTCGGTATTCCATTGAGAAATACTGAAACCCTTGATCCGAGTGGAGGACTAGTCCACTTGGATCTTTTATTTTACGTAACGCTTTATGCAGTGTGTCAAGAACGAGCTTATTATCATTTCGTTGACTAATCTGGCTCGCTATGATTTTTCTACTTTGTAGATCAAGAATGGTACTTAAGAATGAACGTTTACCTGCATAATCTAAATAGGTGACATCAGTGACCCATCCCTTTCGATTGAAATCTCTTTTAAGCAGATCAGGTTTCATCAACTTTTCTGTTCTGATTTTATTACCATTTCTTTGTTGGTTTTTAATATATAACGGCTGTATACCGTACTTCCTCATGAGTCGAAGGACTTTTTTCTGATTATAAATCATGTCATAGTCATCTCTTAACTCGTCTGCTATTCGTCTGTATCCATACGTCTTCTTGCTGCGATTGAAAATCTTTCTGATTAGCTTATAATCATCATAATCTTTGTCTGGTATATGACGATACTTATAATATGTTTTCGGACTGATTTCTAGAACCTCACACATCAATCCAATCCGATGGACCCCTCGGTAGTGATTTATGAAGTTTATCTTTTCTTTGGTTCTTTGTTGTCCAAGAAGTCCTGGTATTTTTTTAGAATCTCATATCGTTCTTTATAGTCCTTATGCTTCATACCTTTAGGTGCACCTCTCTTAGCGACATCTAATCCACCGTGTCTCTTTTCGATTTGTGACCACGAGGCGATTGTCCCTCCTGGAATATCATATTTTTTTGATAGATAACCTTGTGAAGCTCCTTCGTTGTACTCCTTTAAAACTTTCTTTTTTAATGCTAAATCATACTTCTTAAATCTTTGTCCTTTACTGGCCATAATAAAAACACCTCCATAATTAATATTATAAAGGTGTTTCTCTCGTTCGCTTTATTTAGAGTATAATCCTATATCCTTTTTTTTATTTGTCTACTATATGGGGTTCACTCTACTTCGGAGTCCTTATTTTTTTGGAATAAAATATTCAAATACAACATTATCATAGGTATGTCTAACAAAGTCTAATTGTTCTTGAGTCCTTGCAGCATAACTAATGATGGTTAATCCATCTTGCTTAGCTTTATCAACATATTTATTAGGCAAATCTTGTATTCGATAACTGACAAAGTCAGGCTTAGTAAAGCGGTTAAAGAACATAGTTTTCATTAAAAATTTCACAATTTTTTTCATTTTCAAATTGTCTTTAAAGAATTCTGTGATTTGTCCTCGGATGATTTCTGGATGATGATTTTTAAACCATCTTACTACACCAGGATTAAATGAAAACACTGCCCATTTCCCTTTGTAATCTTTAATTGTATCATAGAATAATTGACAAAATATTTCAGTGTCTCCAAAAGGTTTTAACTCAATTAAAAGAGGCACTTTTCCATCAACATAATCTAATACTTCAGAAAGTAATGGTATATGCTCATTCGTATCATATAACTTTAAATCTTTTATATCATCATAAGTGAGTTTAGAAATATTTTGATCTACACCTGTTAAACGTTTTAAATTAAAGTCATGAAAAACTACTATGGTTCCATCAAATAGCATATTGAGATCAAACTCTATACTATATCCTAATTCAACTGCTTTTTGAAATGCAAGCATTGAGTTTTCTGGAACACTTAAATCTTTTGTATGAAGTCCTCGATGTGCTATGTAATCTTCTTTAATCCAAGATAAATCTTTCATATGTTCACCTATACAATATAATATATAATAACACCTAAGACTGCTGATAATAATATGATTTTAATGGGTGATATTTTTTTAAATATAATCATGATTACAAATAAAATTGCGAATATAATAATGCTTTGATAAGATACAGTAAAATTAAAATCAAATATCTTTAAATTCATTAGAGGAAAAATATTACTTAATGTCATAGTTAAAGCAACACTAGCGATTAGTCCAATAACAGCTGGTTTTAATGTAGAAAAAGCATGTTGAGCTATTTTAGAATCAATAGCTTTACTACCATATTTAGCAATAAGCAAGATGATGATAAAAGAAGGAAGAACAACACCAGTAGTTGCAAATAAAGCACCTAAAATGCCATATTGACTCATACCAATATAAGTTGCTAAATTCACTGCAATAGGTCCAGGTGTGGATTGAGCTAGACCAACTAATTGATCGATAAAATCACTTGTGATATCATAGCCATTGACAAATAAAGACTCTTTGATTAGTGGTATCATCGCAGCACCACCACCAAATGTGAACAACCCTATTTTAAAAAACATCCATAAGAGCTTTAATAAACTAAGCAGCATGATCTTCACCTGCTTTTTTTAACGTTTTAAGTAAACCGATAATAATACCAATCAGTGCACTACATAAGATGATATAAATGACACTAAAACTTGTGAGTAGTGATATTAAAAATGCTGCTATCAATACAAGTATTGATAAAAGATTGAAGTGGAGTTTACTTGATAATTTAAAAGCTGCATTAAAAATGACAATGGCAGCACCAACCTGTATCCCTTTTAAGGCAAACTGAACAGGTTCATATGTTTGAAACCAATTAAGAACAACAGTAATCACTGATATGGTAATAAGTGAAGGAATAACGACACCTAAAGTTGCAAATAAGGCACCTTTGAATTTCGCTATTTTATATCCAATAAATGTCGCAGAGTTAATCGCAAATACACCAGGTGTAGATTCAGAGATGACTAACATCTTGATGACGTCATCATCTTCAACCCAATGCTTTTTTTCTACGACTTCTCTATGCATGATTGGCATCATGGCATAACCACCACCAAAAGTAACTGCACCAATCTTAAAAAATGTTATAAATAGTTCCCATAAGGAGTGTTTTTTTTCCATGAAGTCACCTCATTCGTTGATATTATAGCACACATATATATTTTATAACATCTCTATGTTATAATAATGAATGCGAAAGTAGGTAAGAAACGATGAAAAAAATAATATCAATTTTTTTAGCATTTATTTTGATTGTATCATTGGCATCTTGTGATCCAATAACCACACCAATTGATAATACTGATAATGGTGATGACAATCAAAATACTGTTGATGTGATGGATCATTTAGATCTTTACTACATTAACGATACACATGGCGCTATTTTACAAAATAGCGAGCAAATGGGATTAGCAAACATTGGGAATCTAGTTCTTACTCAAAAACAAGCGAATCCAGATGAAACATTATTTTTAGCAGGTGGCGATATTCTACAAGGTAATGTTTTATCAAATTATTTTTATGGAGCATCAACTATTGATATCTTAAATGAAATGCAACTTGATGTTTTTGTATTAGGAAATCATGAATTTGATTGGGGTTTAGAAACTGTCACTAAGTATTTTAGAGATGATGTAGAATCAGATGTAAAAGCTAATTTTCCACTTTTAGGTGCTAATGTATTTTATGATGGCACATATGATCGTCCAGAAGGCGTTGATGCATATGCAATTATACAAAAAGGTGATTTGAAAATCGGTGTGATTGGAGTTGTCGGTACAAATATTGAAAGTAGTATCGCAACAGCAATGATTGATCCTTATTATTTTGATGATGCAGCTTATTGGACAGGATACTATGCTGAATATTTAAGAACTGTCGAACAAGTTGATATGGTCATTGCTATTGATCATGATGATTCAGATGGATATAATCAACAAGTCGCAGCATTAGAAGGTGATTCATATGTTGATGTCATTTTTAATGGACACTCACATTACACTTATGTGGATTCATTTGAAAGAGATCCTCAAACATGCTATGTTGTTCAATCAGGCGCTAATGGTGAAAATGTTGGTAATGTCCATTTCACAATTGCTGACGGATCAATTACTGATGTCACTGCTAAAAATTTAAATCAATATAATGAAATATTACTCAATTCACCAAATCAAGACGTTGCTGATAAAATAGCAACTTATGTTACTCAAATTGAACCTTTATTAAATGAAGTCATCATCACTACTGGTGAATCTATGTCTAGAGGTGAATTAACTACATATATGGCAAAACTTATGAGACTAAAAACTGGTGCAGATATTGCCTTCCACAATTATGGTGGTACACGAACAGCAGTTGATTACCATCAAGATGTTACAGTTGCAACACTCTATGAAATATTCCCATTTGATAATGTCATTAAAACAGTTTACCTAAAAGGTAGTGATGTGAAATCATTCATGACAACATCCGACGGAAGTTATTATGATACTAATGTCACTAATTTTGATGATGATACATATTATTTAGTAGCAACCAACGATTACGTTTTTGATAAAGAATATTACCCATTTATCTATGGCGATCAAATTGATGCTACTGGTATTTTATTAAGAGATGTTTTAGAAGATGCTTTAAGAAATATGGCTTTGACTTATGAATATTTCTATTTAAATAATCCAATTACATTTACAGAATAAGACTTTCTTTTAAGATAATGCAAACGTTTCCATGAATATCATTATGATATAATGAAAACATAAGACGAAACGAGGTAATACTGATGGTTCCATCATTTGAAAAACGCGTTAGAGCGTTTGCAATTGACACTTCAGGTGTCACTTTACTTTTAATTTTATCCATTCCACTTGGACAAACAATTGCTCAATATGTAGCGATTAGCTCAGTGTTTATCTTTTATTTTTTACCATATTTGATTTCAAATGGACAAACATTTGGAAAAAGAACACAAAAAATAAAAATTGTGAATGTTGATGGTAGTAAAGCACCACTTTGGAAAATATTGTTAAGAGATTTATTTAAAGTTGGCTTAAGTATTGTTACTTTTGGTGTCTATCTAGTCATTGCATTCTTCGTTATGTCTGATAAAACAAGTCGAACAATTCACGATTATATCTTTAAAACTAAAGTTATTGACCTTTCTCCAGAAAGAGTTGACAATAACGTTTTAGGAACAAGTGAAAGTTTAAGAAAAAGAGGATTATAATGAAAAGAAAATTAGTCGTCATCGCACTATTGTTTATGGTAGTCGTTTCTTTAGCATCATGTAAGAAAGAAGAACCAACAATAGATTTAAGTGCTGTTAACCCTAAAAATGACGTATATTATGAATTATTTGTAAGATCATTTGCAGATAGTGATGGTGATGGTATTGGTGACTTTAATGGTGTCACCGAAAATCTAGATTATTTACAAAATCTAGGTATTACGGCTATTTGGTTAATGCCAGTTAATGAAGGACCATCATATCATGGATATAGCGTTACTGATTATTATGCTGTTGAATCTGATTATGGTACGATGGATGATTTTCAAAATCTAATTGATGCTGCTCATCAAAAAGGAATTAAAATCATGATGGATTTGGTGATTAATCATACATCAGATCAAAATCCATGGTATACAGAATCAAGATATGATACAACAAGTCCATATAGAGATTATTATTTATGGACCAGCAACGATCAAGCATACTCAAGTTTTGTAGGTGGGATGGTTGACCTCAATTTAAAGAGTACTGCTGTCGTGGAAGAAATTCATCATATTATCGATTTTTATATGGCTATGGGTGTTACAGGATTTAGATTAGATGCTGCACAACACTTTATGATTAAAGATATCAATAATGGTAGTGTTGCTGATAATATTATATTTATTGCACAACTTAACGCATATATTAAAGGCATTAATGAGGATAGTTTTTTAGTTTCAGAAGTATATGATACATCATTTGATATGGTAGCTCCTTATTTTCAAGCTTCTGATTCAGCGTTTAATTTCTATGCATCAGAAAAAATGATTACATCACTTTCTGGTTCAGATATTAGTTTCTTTGCAAGAAGAGTTCAAAACACTTATGAAGCATACAGCGAATATAATAGCGAATTTGTAGATACACCTTTTTTAAGAAATCATGACCAAGATCGAACTGCTTCATCAATTAGTGGTGATAATCTTGATCAAAAATTACTATTATCTGCAAATGTTTTATTAACACTTCCAGGTTCACCAATTATTTATTATGGTGATGAAATAGGATTAAAAGGTACGCGATTTGATGAAGGTTTAAACATCGCAGGATATGATACAACGATTTATGATGAATATAGACGTTCAGCTTTGTTATGGGGAAATGATTATACAACAAGTTGGTTGCCAGAATATGGATTTAATACAGGACTTAAAACAGTGAGCGAACAACTTGATGATCCAAATTCACTACTTAGCCAATACAAAGAAATGATTGCGATTAGAAAAGCGCATCCAGCTTTAATGTATGGCAATGCATTTGATTTATATAAGGGTAATGATAATAAAATCCAAGGATTTATTAGATCATATCAATATGACACGATAAATGAAGCGGTTCTCGTTATTCATAACTTTTCATCAACAACATATCAAATCACTGATTTGAACTATGAAACACTCATTTATGGTTCACTTGATATGCCTGCATATAGTACATTAATAGTGACAATTAATCCAGATTTAGTTGGTGATTATATCTAATGTTTTTAGTCAATTATTTCAAATATGCATTTGATTTTCCAAATATCATTGGGAAAAGAAAAGAACCATTTATCAAAGTATTTATTTTCTTTATTTTATTAATACTACTTAGTAATCTTCCACATGTTTACACTATTGTAGTTAATGAAGGTTGGACCATCTCATTTGTTGAGGAAGCATTTAAGCAAGATACACCAGCTTATCAAACATTTGATTTACCGAGTCACATGTCGATACATTATTATGGATTAGAAACAAATGATGACTTAGAACATATCGTTTATTATGGTGATTATATGTTTGTGTTTAATGCACAAACTGAGCATACAACAGATTTACAGCAAGTTTTATTAAAACAAGATGAAATCATTTATATTGATAGCGAAGGTCATCAACTAGTTGGTAGTTATCGAGGATTTAGTGAAGTCTATGATTTTGATTCTGTGATGTTGGATGCTTCAAATTGGCAAGATAATATGATGTTATTTGCATCAAATATTGAAGCTGGTTTTAGTCAATATATTATCTTGTATTCTTTATTAACTTATACAGGTGTACAACTATTAACAACATTAATTTTAATTGTAGCTCTTAGTTTGATTTTACAAATGTTTAGATTTGGACATTCTCATTTTATGACTTATTTTGAAGGTCTTAAGATGCTTGTGTTTACACTTCCAATTCCTGTATTAATTGGCTTTGTTGTAGGATTCTTTATGGATTCACTTACACCATTTATTGTCCAATTCGGTATGGGTATGATCACGATGTTTGTCATGATGAAATTTGGAAAATATCATTTTAATGGATAATAAAAAAGGCCTAGAAAATGAAGTGAACCCCAAAAAGTAGACATTAATAAAAAAAAGGTCTACTTTTTATTTTTTCTTCGCTTTGTGTTATAAAACTTAATCCATTTATGCACGAATGCTATATATTCTTTTAAAGATTTGATATCATTATTGTACAGAGTCTCTTTCTTTAAGAGGGAATGGAAACTCTCAATAACTGCGTTATCAAGTGGGGTCCCTTTTCTTGACATAGAAATAAGGATTCCATTTGATGCACAGACTTCTTTATATGCATAAGATACATACTGACTGCCTTGGTCTGAATGGATGATTAATCCACTCAGATCTTTTGTTTTTTTGATGGCTTTATTAAGCGTATCCATCACCAATTCATTATCATTGGTCTTACTGATTTGATAAGCGACTATCTTTCTTGTCTCTAAATCCAGTATCGTTGATAGATACGCTCTTTTATTCCGATAAATGAGATAGGTTACATCGGTGACCCATCCTTTTTGATTAAATTTTCTTTGTAATAAGTCTGGTTTAATATTCTCTTTAGCATATTGATTCTTTGATGGCTTTGTTTTTACATAAGATGGCTTTAATCCATATTTATGCATGATTCTTGCGACTTTCTTATGATTGATCTGATAACCTCTATCATAAAACTCATCGGTGATTCTACGATAACCATACGTCTTTAAACTTTGCTTGAACATGCGCCGAATCAATTGATATGTCTCATAATCTCTGTCTTTTACATATCTATATTTATAATATGTTTTTGGGCTGATCTTTAAGACTTCACACATCATTGTGATTTTGTGGACTCCTTGGTATTTATTGATGAAGCTTATTTTTTCCTTGGTTCTTTGGTAGCCAAGAAGTCCTGGAACTTTTTTAGTATTTCATAACGCTCCTTATAGTCGATATCTTTATTGCTGCTTCGTCCTCTTTGCTTTAAATCAAGTGTGCCATCTCTTTTGATGATTCTCATCCATCCTGCGATGGTTCTCCATGGTACGTTATATATGCGTTCTAACGCTGTATAACTCATTCCTGATTGCTTTTCCTTGACGATTTTTAATTTAAAATCTATATCATACTTATTAAATGTTTGTCCTTTCTTTGCTATTATAAAAACACCTCCATATATTAATTATATAGAAGTGTTTCTTATTTTGTTATTTACCCTTTATTTTTATAATGTCTACTAAATGGGGTTCACTATAAAAATAGGCCTTTTATTTATACGGATTTTTTCTTATAAAGAATTACTGATACGACTGCAGCAGCTGCAACTGCAACAGCTCCAATGCCGATGAATAACCAAACGTTACTTGATTGTTCAGGTTCAGGATTGATATTGATAGGTTCTGTTAATACAGTATTTGTTAATACCATTGTTGTGTTACTTGGAACATATGCAGTACCACTCGTAATCTTATCAAAACCTGTTAAATCCACATTATCATGTGTGCTTAATACATAATATGTTTGTGCATCACCAAGTTCAACTGAACTGAATCCTTCAGGTGCATAAGAAACGCTAATCACAATGACAGTTGCTCTTTCACCAGTAATCTTAAATGCGATTGTATAATCATCTGTTTGATAGAATGTTAAGTTAGCAGCAATATCATCAGCACTACCCATTCTAAAGTTTTCATAGATAGATCTTAATTCAATCATACCTTTATAATAATTAAACACATTTAAGTAATCAATTTTTCTTGACCAATCAAGTTGATTAATTGCATCACCTGATTGATATGAGTTATCATCATTTTGTTTTGTTCTCATAAATTCCACACCAGCATGCAAGAATGGAATACCTTGAGAAGTTAATACAATTGCATTTGCTTGTTGTTGTAAGTAAGGTATTTGAGTTCTACTTACACCAGATAATTTCAATTTATCATATAATGTATGGTTATCATGTGCAGAAACGTAATTGACAATTTTGTTTGGATCAAGATGCCATGCAGTACCTTGTGACCAAGAAGTACCACCGCTAATACCATATTCAACTTCTGATTTTAAATAAGAAAGATCAGTTGTACTTTGTGCTTGGATCCAACCACCTTCAGCAGCTTGGAATACGGAACCTTTAATACCGTTTCTTGTTGTATCACTAAATGCACCAACACCATCTAAATTTTGAATGTTGTCTCTACCAGCTGCAAGATCACTTGATAAAGGAGAAGTACCACCTGTCCAAGGTTCACCATATAAAACAATCGTTGGATCAATTTCATCCATAGCAGCTCTAATCGCATCCATAGTTGCGACATCATGAAGTGCCATTAAGTCAAATCTAAATCCTGATAAATTATATTCGGTTGCTAAGAAAGTTGTTGAGTCAACCATAAGTTTTCTCATCATTGGTCTTTCTGATGCAGTTTCATTACCAGTACCAGAACCATTGCTAAATGATCCATCAGAATTCATTCTGTGATAATAACCAGGAAGAATTAAATTAAAGTTAGAGTCACCAGATAATCCAGTATGATTGTATACGACATCCATAATGACTCTAATATCATCATCATGGAAAGCTTGAACAGCAGTTTTAAATTCTGTAATTCTTGAATAACCATCATAAGGATTTGTTGAATAACTACCTTCTAAGGTATTATAATTCATTGGCATGTAACCCCAATTGAAAGCATCATAATTAGGATCATCGACTCTTGTTTCATCGACATAACCAAAATCAAATATTGGAAGTAATTGAACGGCATTAACACCAAGTTCATCGATATGATCTAAGCCAGTTGTTACTGTGGTTTCACCTTCTGTATAAGTTGTACCAGATTCGCTAAGTCCTAAGAACTTACCTCTATAAGCATCATTTCCATCCCAAGAACTATGTGTTGTTAAGTCTCTTACATGTAATTCATAGACTGTGTAATCTGTCATATTAAGAATGGTATTTGGACGATAATTTTCAACCCAATTTATAGGATCGGTAGCATCAAAATCAACGATCATACCTCTTTCCCCATTCACACCTGTAGAATAAGCATAAGGGTCGACAACTTCATTGGTTGCACCATCGTTTGTGACATCAAATGTATAATATTTACCTGCGAAGTCACCATTTAATGTTACTTCCCAAGCTCCATTTTCAATTTGTGTGAGGTTTGTTGTAGATATTGGAAGATCTGCAGTTGCTCGATAAGTTCCATCATTATCATAATGTGCGTTATTATATTCATATATATTAACAGCAACATTATCACTCAAAGGTGCCCATAGTCTAAAAGTTGTAGATTGATTACTATAAATCACACCTAATTCACCAGTATATGTATATGCATTTTGGAATGCATCAGTATCATATACTTTTTCTTTAGATATCGTTATTGTTCTTGTAACATCTGCAAACACTGCAGTAATTGTGTAAGTCTTAGCAATATCAACACCACTCATTGAAATAGTGAAATCTTTATTAGCTGAAGAAGATGATATCACTTGATTTCCAGATTCATTAACCACATAAGAAGTAGCTGGTGTCGTTAGTGAAACTGTAACATCTAAATTATCATTGAAACCTGCATATAAAATTCTATTTCTTTTATCAGGAATGTTATTTAATAAATCAGCATCAGTTGTACCGATTTGTTCATCACCTTGAACAAGATAAGCATGAATTTCACCTTGTGCATTCACATCAGCAGTTGTTAGGTCTATATATCTATCATATGAGAACTCTCTGATATCCCAACTACCTTTTCTTAAGATAATCCCAACTTGAGTTGCGTTATCATAACCAGTAGTTGCATCAAGGTCTAATTCGAAATATGCACCCCATGCATCTGTTTGATCAAAAAGAATGTCTAATGTATCTTCATCAGTCGCTCCTTTTTCATCCCAAATCCAAGCATCCCAACCTGTATAGTCACCTTCATATCTGAAATAGTGAACAATCAGTTTGGTAGCTACTGTATCAGCGTTAACTACAACCATGGTAGTCGTGGCTGTAAGTAATAATAAAATTGCAAATAATATTTTTTTCATAAAGTCGCCTCCTAAAAAAAATATATCATAAATGATAGAATAATGATAGCGATTTCAAAATGGTATCGGTTGCATAACGTTTTTACAGTAAAGCGTTTACATCTATGATATAATTGCATTGTAAATGACGACAACGTCGATACATAAATTTTTAGGAGGAAAAAAATGAAGAAAGCTTTAAGTGTATTTTTCTTAGCAGTTGTTGCACTATTCGTTGGAATCGGTGTTAATGCTGCTGGAACTGGTACTGCAGACTTAGTAATTCATTTCCATAATTGGGATAATGATTATACTAATCTAGGCTCACATGCTTGGGGAAGTACTGCTGCACCAAAAGAAACTTATGATGGAACTGATGACTTTGGCGTATATTTTAGATATAACGATGTCGCTATTGGTACAACAGTTGGTTTTATCGCAGTAGAATGGGCTAACGGTTCACAAGACTGGAATGCTAAACATACTGGCGATGTTAATATTGATGAATCAGCATTAGTAGAAGGAGAAGTTGTTCATGTTTACGTATTTGAAAACGCGAATAACCAATACTTAGTAGCTGATCCAACTCAATACAATATGTTATTGGTTTACTATGATCCATCAAACACATATGAAGACAATCTTGGTGTTCATGCTTGGAATGGTTGGTCAGGTTTCCAAACATTAGATGGCGATGGTAACTGGATTTCAAGTCCTATTACTTCAGTTTGGGGTTCTCCAGACCAAGTATTTATGACTGTTGGTACTGCAAGTGATGGTTCAGAAGTTAAAGCAGCAATGCTTACAACTGCTACTGCTCCAACTAGCGATGCAACTCCAGGTTTATTAATTTATGCTGGCGCAGATGGAAATAAGAAAACTGGTGATGTTAATGCATATCCAGCTTTAGGTGATACTCCAGCACTTGGTGAAGCAGGTACTCAATGGGTTGTATCTAAAGGTGATGCTTACACTGCTGGTGATAACATTTATCCAAATGATCCTGCATCATTCTATACTGAAGCATTTAGCTTTAGATTAGTAGCGTTCAATTCAAGTGAAAATTCAGGAACTTATGCTCCAAATCCACTTGCAATTATTGTTAAGACTAGTGCAAACATTAACAATCCATACGCAGCTGCAACTACTACAGCAGAACAAGATGCTGCAGTTGTTACAATTGAAGGATGGTTTACATTAGTAGAAGTTACAGCTGTTGATGGCGATGGTAATCCAACTACTTATGGTAGTGAAGTTGCAATTGACCATGTTGACTTTGCTAAGAGCAATTCAACATTCCAAGATTTCGTTATCGTTTTAGCTGAAGCTAACAAATTAGACAATACTAAGATGTATGAAGTTCAATTCAATTTAGGATTAACTGATGACACTAATAAAGAAGCTGCTTTAATGGTAGCAATGGATACAGAAGCTCCAGTAATCACTTTCACTTCTCCAACTTCAATCGTTGGTCAAGATCCAGCAAATAGAGTGATCGAAATTGCTTTAGGTTCAGAATGGAATCAATCATGGTTCCCACGTTATCAAGCAACTGATAACCGTGATGGTGATTTAACATCATTCGTATTCGTACCTTCTGGAGACAATTCAACACTTAATACAGGTGTTGCTGGTGATTATACAATCATGCTTCAAGTATCAGATAAATGGGGTAATGTGACTCAAGTTACATTTATCTTCCGTGTAGCGTAAAGGAGTGAATTATATGAAAAAATTATTTAGAATATTCTTAGTACTAGTTACTGCGTTCACTTTAGTTGCGTGTGATAAAGATGGTAATGTTGAAGTTGGTGGCGTTGTAATTGACTTCTCACAATCATTAGTTCAAAAAACTGAAATTACAGTTTGGATCGATGATGAAGATGGCGAATACATGGCTGCAATCATTGATGCATTTAATGCACAATATCCAAATATCGTAGTTCACTTTACTCATATGGGTTCAGTTGACTCACGTGAAAAATTAAAAACTTTTGGTCCTTCAGGAAATGGTGCTGACGTATTCCAATTCCCACATGACCACTTAGCTGCTGCTTATTCAGAAGGTTTATTATATGCACTTCCTACTGATACTCAAGAATTAATCGATTCAAGAGCTCATCAAATGGGTATTGATATTGCAACAATTAACGAAAATGGTGTAGATACTTTATATGCTGTACCAATGTCAATTGAAGCAGTTACAATGTATTATAATAAAGCATTAGTTTCAAGCGTACCTGGAACATTAGAAGAAATTCTTACTGCTGGTGCAACTTGGAATGCTGCTACTGTAGCATCAACTCATGCTGATTCTACAGATACTAGAACAAATGCTGAAGCTGGTTACTATTATTTAACTACTTCATCACACTGGGCAGATAGTTATTTTGATCAATTCATTTTCTCATCATTTGGTTTTAGACCATTTGGTGCTAATGGTGATGATCCATCTGCAGTTGGTTTTGAATCACAAGCTATGCAAGATGCTTTAGCATTCATGGTTGACGATCTTAAACCAGTCGTAACTGGTGGTAATGATAACGTTGATGGTCAAGGTGCAAACTTTGAATCAGGCAAAATTCCTTATATTATTGCTGGTCCTTGGATGAATTCAACTTATACAGCTGCATTAGGTGATGACTTAGGTATCTCTGTATTACCTTCAGTAGATGGTGCAGCTTCTAAACCATATGCTGGTGCTATCATGGCTGCTGTTTACAAATATGCTAAAAACCCAAGTGATGCTATTAAATTTGTTGAATTCTTAAATTCTGATGAAGCTATGGCTATTCAATATGAATATAAGACTAAACTTCCAGCACTTAAAGCTGATTTAATTGCACAAATCGAAGGTGTAAGTGATGACCAATTATTAATGACTACAGCACAACAATTGGAAAATGCTATTCCAATGCCAACAATCTCTGCTGTTCAAAATTATTGGGGTCCTGCTGAATCATTAATCAAGAATGTTTGGATTAATGGTGTTGAAATTGCAACTGCAGTTTCTAATGCAGAACAAAGCTATAGAACTTTACAAGGTCTATCTAGCTAATTAATATTTAAGTACAATTGAAAAGTGACGGTGGCAAGAACGTACTTGCCACCCTCATTTTCATGTAAAGTGGAGGACAAAATGTGGCTTAAAAAAACACTTCAAGCAATCAAACGCTTCTTTATCATGGTCGTTAAAGGTATAAAAATCGCATTGGAATATATTGAATTAGGCATTTCGTTATTTTTTAAATATACGAAATTATTTATTGTTTATACAGTAAAGACAATTGCAACTATACTTCATTACGTGTTATTACCGATATCGTATCCAATATCACTTCTAGTCAAAGAATTGGGTAAAATCCCATTCATGAGAAAAATCTTTGATAGCAAAGCAATGAGCTTTGTTAAAGCTGGTTTTTCTGTTGTTATTTGGGGTAGTGGTCAATTGTTTAATGGACAAAAAATAAAAGCGTTTATCTTTTTTATTATCTTTTTAGGTTTTGTAGGGCTTGAATTAGGAACAAGTAATTATTTCGTTGAAACAGATGCTTATTCTAAATTACCAGGTGAAGACTTTGGAGATGAATATATTTCAAGCATTATGGGTGACTTTTATGATATTCAAACTGGAAATTATAAAATCAACTATCCTGCATTTGTGGATTACTTAGATTCAATCGGAAAATCAGGCGATCAAATATTCACATTAACAGAAGATGAATTTATCTACTTTATTGCTCAAGATTTGAAAGCAAACAATCCAATTATCTATACTAATCTTAATACTGATGCAACATTTACGAGTATCGAAGGTGTTGATATCAGTCAATTATTAAACCAAACTTTTTATTATGATCAAGATGGTCAAATATTTTACCAAGAACGAACACTTGGAGATAATACAAAAGAGTATGTTGAAATCAATTTAGCTACTTTTGAACTAAATGAATCAAATATATTATCATCAAATACTAATTTAAAGACTGTAGATGTAAGTAATTCTACATTTCAAGTAACAGAAAATGATCAAGATGTATATTATGTATTAGTCACTATAGATTCTAATACGCAATATCTAAACATTAGTGATCAAACATTAGTTTCATCATTAACAAGCCCAAAAGCTGTTATGTTTAATGATTCTTATACAAAAACACATATCATTCGTGCTCAAGACATGTATGTTGATGCTAATGGAACTTATTATACAGCTCAAGATGTTTTAGGTACTACAGCTAAAAATTATATTGAAACAGATATCATCACAGGTGTAATGAATGAAAATAACATCTTAATTTCTGATGATGGATTAACAGCATTTAGCAAAAATAATACAGTTTATCAATATGATAACAATGGTACAGTCACTTATTATTTAGAAGCTGACACTTTTAATGATTTAGGTGACGCAATTGTTGCATATGTTAATGTTTCAACAAAAGAAGTAGTTTCAGAATTGCCATTAGGAAGTACTGAAATTGATATTACAGGACCTATGTATGAAATCAATGGTGTTTATTATGAATATTATCAACCAGGTCTTGTTTATTTAAATTCAACTTTATCATTTGTTGGTACAGCATTTACAGATAAAGTTAAAGAATCGATGTATGTAACTTACAACCAAACATGGAATACATACACAGAAAATGATTATTTAAGATTTGTTATCAAAGTATATTTTGAAATTTACCCAGATCAACAAGCAGAATTTAGAACAGCTTTTAATAATTTCTTCTATGACAAAGCTGGTTTATTCGTGAAAAGTTATTGGTCTGTTATTACATTAGGTACAGCTCATAAAGTTGAATTAACTGAATATAATACATTAAAGATTGCTTTAGTTGGTGACTCGTCACATACACCAAAATTACCTATTACATTATTACCTAGTGTTCCTATTTTAGGGCATGTTAGTGCTCAAATCCTTATTGAAGGGCTTATTGGTATCATTACATCCTTGATTTTCTTTATCTTTATGATTTGGTCGGTAAGGGATGCATATAAGGTATCAGAAGCTAAACGAAAGAAAGAAAAAGTATTAACTGATAAAGCATATTTTGCAGAAACATTTGAAAGTGGATTCTCATATTTCGTTTTATCACCTGCAATGGTTGTATTAGCATTTATTAGTTTAATGCCTATTGCATTTGGATTTATTATCGCGTTTACAAATATTGCTGGTCGTCAATCATTAATTGATACATTCGACTATGTTGGATTTAAGAACTTTGTTGCATTGTTTGATTTTAATGGTGCTTTAGGTTCTACATTTGGTAAAGCATTCTGGAGAGTTTTAGGATGGACTATTATTTGGGCAATTTTCTCAACTGCAACTGTTTTCTTTGGTGGTTTCTTCCAAGCAATCATCTTAAATAGTGAAAAAGTTGTATTCAGAAAATTCTGGAGAACAGTTCTCATTCTTCCATGGGCAATTCCAGCATTATTATCACAAATGATATTTAAAGTTATGTTTAATGAAACAGGTTATGTAAATCAAGTGTTTAGAAACATAGGCTTTTATGATCTGTTTGAGAAATGGGGTATTTTAGGACGGCCATTTGAGCAATTGAATGGATTTGAAAAGATTTTCTATTTAGGAAATCAAAACATTCAATGGTTTACAAATCCAAACAATCCTAACTTCGTTAGAATTGTATTAATTGTCGTTAATATTTGGCTGGGATTCCCTTATTTCATGGCCTTAATGACAGGTGTTATGACTGCAATTGATAAGACTTTATATGAAGCAGCAGACATTGATGGTGCATCTAATGGACAAAAATTAACTAAGATTACGATGCCATTAGTTCTTTATTCAACAGCACCAATCTTAATTATGACATTCTCAGGAAACTTTAATAACTTTGGGGTCATCTACTTCATTACAGGTGGGGGACCAAATGAAAACAATTTCAACATGGGATATGCCGGAGATACCGATATTCTGATATCCTGGATGTATAAATTAACTGTAGATCAGGCGATTTACAATATGGCGAGTGTATTCTCGGTGTTAATATTCTTCTTTGTAGGTTCTGTCACCGCATGGAACTTAACAAAGACAAGAGCATTTAAGGAGGATTAATCATGGGTAACTTTCAAACAATATGGATTAGCTTCCTTACAATTGTCATACTTTTAACGCATCAATCTCTCGTTGTCGCTTATGCGAAAAAACGTGGATATGAGGGTACTGTTGTTGGTCTTCTTGGATTACTTCCAGTGTTAGGTTTTTATATCTATAAAAATAAACCTGAAAGAAGAAAAACTTCAAAATTAGGTATTAGACAAGTATTTAGTTTAAAATCTGTTTTATCAAGAGTGTTAATCTCAGCAGAAATTTCTGCTGTAACAATCATTGTATTAATTCCAGTCATCTATATCTTTGGTACTGCGATGTCAGATATTAGAACAAGTGTTCCAAGTACTATTTGGCCAGAAAACCCATCATTTGATGCGTTTAAATATTTATTCCAAGAAACTATGTTTACAACTTGGTATAAAAACACATTAATGATTGCTGTCATTAACATGCTTGTAGGTACTGTTGTTATTACAGGTGCTGCATATGTCTTTGGACGTTTCCAATTTAAAGGTAAAAAAGGTGGATTACTAACTATTTTAGTACTTCAATCATTCCCTTCATTTATGGGTCTATTTGCAATGTATGTATTATTTTGGAAGTTTGGTTTATTAGGTAGACCTGCTTACTTAAGTATTTTATACATTGGTGGTTCTATTCCAGGTAACCTCTGGTTAATTAAAGGATTTATGAGTCAAATTCCAAAAGATCTTGATGAATCAGCTATGATAGATGGTGCGAATAAGTTCCAAATCTTTAAGAGCATTATCTTACCTTTATCTGTTCCAATTCTAACATTCGTAGCAGTTTCTATGTTTATGGGACCATGGATGGATTATATGTTACCAGGTTATTTATTAACTATTCCTAGAGCAGGTGCTATTGATACAGATACAACTTCTCAATGGACTTTAGCAGTTGGTATTTATAAATTTATCAATGATTCTAATTATTTAAATTACTCAGCATTCGCTGCTGCAGCTATATTAATCGGAGCACCAATTACAGCATTGTATATGGCATTCCAAAAATATTTAATTGAAGGTATTATGGCAGGTGCTACAAAAGGGTAAAATTTTACCCTTTTTTGACGATTATGAGAACGGTAGCACACGTTAAATAAACCATTTTATGGTAAAATATAAGTGACAAATGATTAAAGGAGTTTAGGTTTTTATGACGCAGATTTTTGACAATAAAGAAACATTTAAGAAGGTGTTTATTGAAACACTTAATACACAATACAATAAAACTTTAGAAGAAAGTACAGTGTATGAACAATATTATGTATTAGCAACACTTTTAGATAGAGGGTTAGTTGATTCACATCAAAAAACAAATGAGTTTGTCGCTCAAAACCAAATGAAGAAAGCCATATATTTCTCAATGGAATTTTTAATGGGTAGACTTGTTACGAATAATCTTCAAAATAGTGGGCATTATACATTAGTTAAAGAAGCATTTAATGATTTAGGTATTGATTTAAATGCAGTTGAACACAGTGAAGTAGACGCTGGTTTAGGAAATGGTGGTTTAGGAAGACTAGCTGCATGTTTCTTAGATTCTGCAGCATCTATATCATTACCATTGTATGGTAATAGTTTAAGATACCAATATGGATTTTTCACACAAGAAATAAAAAATCATCAACAAGTAGAACATGCTGATGTTTGGTTAGAACAACCATTTGTATGGGAAACAAAGAAAGAAGATGAAGCTGTAGAGATTCCATATTTTGGTTATGTTGAACATACAAAATTATTAAATCCTACTTGGGTAAAAGCAGTTCCTTATGATGTTAAAGTCGTAGGTGATCAAAATGGTGTTGTTACAACACTTAGATTATGGTCAACTGAACCATCAGATAAACAAGATCATCAAGATCAAGCTTATTTAGACATGGTCGATCGTATAGATGATCAATTATATCCAGATGATTCAACAACTGAAGGTAAATTGTTAAGATTACAACAATCTTATTTATTTAGTGCTGCAGGTATTATGTCTGCGATAAGAGAACATAAAAATGCTGGAAGAGATATTCGCACTTTAGGTGATTATTATGTGTTCCAAATTAATGACACACATCCAACACTCATTATTCCTGAACTTATGAGACTGATGATGGATGAAGAAGGTCTAGAATATGATGAAGCATGGGAAATCACTAAAAATGCATGTGCATTTACAAATCACACGATTTTATCTGAAGCATTAGAAAAATGGAATGTAGATATCTTCAAAAAATTACTACCTAGAATTTATGAAATCGTTCAAGAATTCGATCGTCGTTTCTTAAATGATTTAAAAAATAAACATATTTTTAGCGAAGAACAAATTGCAAACATGGCTATTTTAGGACATAATCAAGTAAGAATGGCACATATATGTATTTATGGATCATTTAGTATTAATGGTGTTGCTGCACTTCATACTGAAATCTTAAAAGAAATTGAAATGAAAGATTTCTATCAAATGTATCCTGAAAAATTCAATAATAAAACTAATGGTATTACACATCGTCGTTGGCTTATCCATACAAATCATGAATTAGTCAGCATTCTAGATGAAAAAATAGGTACAGATTGGCATCATGATTTAACTAAACTTGAAGCTTTTGATAAGTTTAAAGACGATTTAGATACCCAACAAAAAGTTAAAGCAATGAAACTTGCTAAAAAACAATCACTTGCTGATCACATTTTTGAAAAAGAAGGCGTGAAACTTAACGTTAATTCTATTTTCGATATTCAAGTTAAACGTCTACATGAGTATAAACGTCAATTAATGAATATCCTACATGTAATCTATGTATACCAAAGATTAAAATCAGATCAAGCATTTAAGGATGCATATGTTCCACATTCTTATATTTTTGGAGCTAAAGCAGCACCAAGTTATTTTATAGCAAAAATGGTTATCGAACTTATTTCATCTGTATCAGATGTTATTAATCAAGATCCAGATACTAATGAATTGTTAAAAGTAGTCTTTGTCGAAAATTACAATGTAACATATGCTGAATATATTATGCCTGCTGCAGATTTATCTGAACAAATTTCAACTGCTTCAAAAGAAGCAAGTGGTACAGGAAATATGAAATTCATGATGAATGGCGCGATTACAATTGGCACAATGGATGGTGCTAATGTTGAGATTGTTAAAGAGGCCGGATTAGAAAATGAAATTATTTTTGGTATGAGTTCTGATGAAGTTAATGAACTTTATCTAACAAAAGCTTACAATCCAAAAGAAGTTTATAATCAAGATCCAAGACTTATTAAAGCATTTGATTTTATTAAAACGTTAAATGCAAACCCAAATTATTTTAATCCAATTAAAGATAGTTTATTAAATAGTGATTATTTCTTTGTATTAAAAGATTTTGATAGTTATGTTAAAGCGCATGAAATTGCAAATGAAGCATACAAAGATGAAAAAGGTTGGTTATCTAAATCAATCATGAATATCGCTCACTCTGGATTCTTTACTGCAGATAGAACGATAGAAAATTATAATCAAGATATTTGGCATTTATCTAGAATTTTTAAATAAGTATTAAAAAGATAAAGGAGTCAATAGGATGGCAAAAAACACAAATCTTGATATTCGTCAAATGACGTTTTATCAAGTTTTTCCACGTCAATTTTCAAATAAACAAAATTTCGAAGGGATTATTGATGACTTAGATCGTATTAAAGGTCTAGGCATTGATGTCCTTTATCTGCTTCCAATACATCCACTTGGTATAAAATCTAGAAAAGGGTTAAAGGGGAGTCCATATTCTATATATGATTATTATGCAATTAACTCTGAATACGGTACATTAGAAGATTTTAAGAAGCTTATCTCATTAGCTCATGAAAAAGGTTTAAAAGTTATGATGGATATCGTCATCAATCATACGTCTCGAGATTCTATCCTTACAAAGGAACATCCAGAATGGTTTTACCACAATGAAAAAGGTGAGTTTGCTAACCGCATTGGGGACTGGAGTGACATTACTGACCTAGATTATACCAATAAAGAAGTATGGACATATATGTCTGATATGCTTTATTACTGGGCTCAACTAGTTGATGGCTTTAGATGTGATGTTGCACCACTCATTCCACTTGATTTTTGGATAGAAGCCAGACAAAGAATTGAAACACTTGATAAATCATTTATTTGGTTAACAGAATCTGTTCATCCAGGATTTATCAAATATTTAAGAAGTATGGATTATGATTGCTTTACAGATAGCGAAATGTATCAAGCATTTGATGTTTGTTATGACTATGATATTTTCGATTATATGTATCATTATTTAGATGATCCATCACTATTAAATGAATGGATTGAAGCAATTAAAAGACAAGAAACAATGTATCCAAGAAATTATATTAAACTAAGAAGTTTTGAAAATCATGATCAAAAACGACTTCGTTTTAGAACTAGAGATGAAGCTCATTTCATTCAAATGCTTACATTCCAATTTTTCTTAAAAGGTCCTTCATTTATTTATAATGGTATGGAGCACCAAGCGACACATGAACCATCACTTTTTGATGATGATCTCATTATTTGGGATGAAAGTAAATCTGTTGAACCACTGATTAAAAAACTTATTACACTTAAAAAAGATGCACTTTTTAGAGATGGACATTTTAATATTGAAAATCAAAATGGTGCAATTTTGGTTACTTATGAGAAAGATGATGAATACCTTTTAGGCATTTTCAACCTAGAAGATCAACCATCAATCAAGTTAGATTTAAAAGATGGTGTTTATGCCAATATATTTAATCAAAAACCAATTGAAGTAAAACAAGGAAAAGTCATTTTAGATCATGAACCTATGATGATTAGAACAAAGAAGGTTTATAAACAATGAGAATTTTTATAGATGAGTTAAGACTCATTAGAATTGAATCAAACAGTTATATTAATCAAGTAAAGATTGGAAATCAAGTAGGTCATTGGCTATCCAATCATTATCAAAATCAATACTTTACTTTTGATCAAGATATTGATATTCAAGCCAACGAATTTGTCCAAATTAATGATCAAGACTATCCATTAGAAATAGGGTTAGTCACATTAAAAGATCAATTTGATAAAAAATTTCGTTATGATGGTCCATTAGGATATGTCTATAGTAAAGATGAAACATCATTTTACTTATTTACACCTGTAGCTAAAGAAGTAAGACTCGTTGTAGGTGAAAAAGTATATGAAATGACTTATGAAGAACCTATTTGGAAAACAACAGTTAAAGGTGATTTAGAAAAACTTACATATCATTATCAAGTGAGACTTTATCAAACATTTGAAGATGTCAAAGATCCATATGCAAATGCAGCAACAACATTAGGCAATACGATTATTGATTGGAATAAATCACATCAAATGAAGAAAACCCCAATCAAGGTAAAAAATTATACAGATGCAGTGATTTATGAAGGTCATGTTAGAGATATGAGCGTCACGTTAGATGTCCAAAATCCTGGCACTTTTGATGGCTTAATTGAGCCAAATAAGAAACTAAACGGTACAGTTGTAGATTATGTTAAAAAATTAGGAATGACGCATTTACAATTACTTCCTATTTATGATTTTGAACTTGTCGATGAATGGGATAAATCAAATCGTTATAATTGGGGATATAATCCAAGTCAATATTTCGTGTTAGAAGGTTGGTTCTCTAAAAACCCTGATGATCCATATGATCGTATTAATGGTTTAAAATCTGTGATTGAATATGCACATAATATTAAATTAGGTGTAAACATGGATGTTGTCTATAACCATGTATTCAATCATCATACATTCCCTTATGATCATTTAGTTCCTGGTTATTTTTATAGACACAATGATCAAAATCAAATGACCAATAGTTCTTATTGTGGTAATGACTTAGAAACAAGACATTATATGGTAAGAAGACTAGTGGTCGATAGTTTAAGACAATGGGCTAAAGAGTTCCAAATGGATGGGTTTAGATTTGACCTTATGGGATTATTAGACCTAGATACGATGCATTTAATTGAAAAAGAACTTAAGAAAGTAAATCCAAACATCATGTTATATGGTGAAGGTTGGAATATGGATACTGCAGTACCTAATCGTCTAAGATCAAATATGTATCATCAAGCAGAATTTAAATATTATGCACATTTTAATGATGATTTTAGAAACACATTAAAAGGTAAACTTGATACAGAAGAGATTGGATTTGCCATGGGTGGGCGTCAATATCAACACACCATGAAATTAGTGACTGGATCTAAACATATGTTTACATATCCAACACAAAGCATTAATTATGTTGAATGTCACGACAATCTTACTTTTTATGATAGAATGGTAAAAAATCATGGATTTGAATTTCCAGATTTCAAAGTTGCACAAGATTTTGCTAATCATTTAATTGCGATTTCACAAGGTGTTCCTTTCTATCATGCAGGACAAGAATTCTATAGAAGTAAAAAAGGTGTAGAAAATTCATATGAATCCTCTGATGACATCAATAAAATTTTATGGAGACCTTATGAATTTGGCGTTAAACAATTAACAAAATTATTAAAAATCAGAAAGAAATATAAACTCTATCGCTTACCATCTTATGATGATCAAAAAGTTTCAATCAAAAAAGAAGGTAAATTACTTGTTTATACACTAGAAGATGAAAAAGATAAATTAGTTCATTATATCAAGAACTACTATGAGCTAGAAAAACTTCCACTTTTTGATGGTGATTTAATTTTCCCATCACAAAAAGCACTTACTGAAGATGACGCAATTTACCTTGATCAACCTGGTATTTATATTATTCATATAAAAAAATAATAAGGAGTGGTAATCATGAAAAAAATCGATGACCATATGATTCAAAGATTTTTTAATGGAGAATCTTCAGATTTATTTGAATATTTGGGTGCTCATATTAATTTTGATGAACATCATCAAATTGAAAGTACAACCTTTAGGGTTTATGCACCAAATGCAAAAGAAGTCAGACTGGCTGCAGAATTTAATCAGTATGAAGGATGGAAACATGTATTAACAAAAATATCACATCATGGTTTTTTTGAAATCACGATACCTGGAAATCATGAATATCAACTATACAAGTATGAGATTCATACACATCAAGGTGATGTTTTATATAAATCAGATCCATTTGCATTTTATGCTGAAGTTAGACCAGGAACAGCTTCAAAAGTTTGTGATATTAACCACTATGAATGGCATGATCAAGATTGGTTTTATTTTAAGAAAAAACCTTATCAAGAACCAGTACTTATTTATGAAATGCATTTTGGTTCATGGCGAAAAACATATGGACAATTTAAACAGTATAACCAAGTCGTTGATGAGCTGATTTCATATATCCATGAACAAGGCTTTACACATGTTGAATTTTTACCTATTTATGAATATCCTTTAGATGATTCTTGGGGATATCAAGGAACTGGATTTTACGCAACAAATTCAAGATATGGATCACCTAAAGATCTTATGTACTTAATTGATCGTTTGCATCAAGCAGGTATAGGAATCATTGTGGATTGGGTTTTAGGTCACATTTGTAAAGATGCACATGGGTTATCATATTTTGATGGATCTCCTTTATATGAATTTGATGATAAACATCGAAGAGAAAATGAAGTATGGGGTACAAACAATTTAGACTTTTCAAAAGGTATTACAAGAAGCTTTATGCTTTCTGCGTTAACATATTGGATGGATTATTTTCATGTTGATGGATATCGAATTGATGCAGTAGCAAACCTTATCTATTATTTAGGCAATTCTAATGAAGGTGTCAATCAAGACGCGATAAAGTTCATTCAACAATTGTCTCATCATTTATTTGGTAAAGATGATCGATTCTTATTTATGGCAGAAGATTCAACTGCTTATCCAAAAGTCACTCATCCTACTTATGATGGTGGTATTGGATTTAACTATAAATGGAATATGGGTTTTATGAATGATGTCTTAAAATATTTTAAGGAAGATCCAATTCATAGAAAATATCATCACCATAAAATTACATTTGGCTTAGTATACGCATTTTCCGAACAATACGTGTTACCTTTTTCACATGATGAAGTTGTTCATATGAAAGGTAGTTTAGTAAATAAAATGCCTGGCGATTATTTTCAAAAACTTGCAAACTGGCGATTATTGCTTACACTTTGGATGACACATCCTGGTAAGAAATTACTCTTTATGGGTCAAGAATTTGCACAGTTTAGTGAATGGGCTTTTAAAGAAGAAATTGATTGGCATTTACTTGATATTGAAGCACATCAAAAACAAAATAGATACTTTAAAGATTTAGCACAAGTTTATAGACATCACCCTGCATTATTTCAATATGATCATGATCCTAAAGGATTTAGATGGAGTGTTGTAAACGATGAAGCACAAAGTGTATTTGCATATATAAGATATAGTGATCATGAAACATTAGTTATTGTCTTAAATATGACACCTAATGTCCATCAAACATATGAAATTGGTGTTCCAAGAGCTGGAAGATATGAAGAAATCTTAAATAGCGATAAAGGTATTTATTATGGAAGTGATCAATATAATGGTCGACAATTACATACACAAAGAATGGATAAAGATGGATTTAAATATATCATCAAGCCCAAACTTGGGCCTCTCTCTGGGATGATATTTCTGCATAAAAAATAGGAGCAAATATTTGCTCCTATTTTGTTATTTAGTTGATTGTCTCTCTACAAGTTTTACATCAATAATATCATGTAAACTTTCTACATCAACACCTCGAATTAAACGATTGAGATTAACAAATGATTGTTGACCCATAAATTTAATTGATTGATGAACTGTTGTAATTGAAGGTGTTGCCCATTTACTAAACGGTGTATTATCATATCCGATAATTTGAACATCTTCAGGGACGCGCCTTCCTAATTTTTGCAAAATATGAAGTGTCGTAATTGCAAGTGTATCAGAAAACGCAAATATACCATCAGCTTGAGGATTATTTCTTAAAATTTCCTCAAGTAGTTTAGTATCTGGATTAACGAGGTCAAAGTCATAGATATCTGCAAACAAATCATTAGGTTTTAATACATTTAAAAATCCAATAGTTCTTTCCATGGTTGTGATTAAGAAAGATGGACCTCTAAACACAAGTATTTTTTTTGCACCTGCTTGGATAAGTTTTTCAGCAGCAAGTTCTCCACCTTTGACGTTATTAGAAGTAATAGAGGGGATGTTTTCATCAAGGATATGGTCAACTGTAATGACTGGTATTTTTAAATCTGCTAACTTATCTGTATTTGAAAAGTTAGAAGCGATGATTAATCCTTCAATATTATATTGTTCAAAGAATTTTAAATATTCAAGTTCACGTTCCGGGTCATCTTGAGTATGACAGAACATAATTTTATATCCGTAAGCAGCAGCTTGTGACTCAATACCTTCTAAAAGTTCTCCATAAAAACTTGGACCGATATGAGGTACAATCACCCCAACAATTTTAGAACTACGATTGGTTAAACTTCTAGCTAATTGATTTGGAATAAATCCAAGATCTTGAATAATTTTATTGACTAATATTTTAGTATCTTCGTGAACATAACCTTTTTGGTTAATCACTCTTGATACTGTAGATACAGATACGTTAGCTTTTTTAGCAACATCTCTAATTGTAGGTTTCATGATTTACACTTCCTTTAGAAGTAACTTATATCCATAAGCTTCTAAAGTTATTTTATCATGAATTATAACTTTTTCTTGCGTAAATAAATTAATATATGTACCAAATAATGATTTAGAAAGATTGATTGTTTTTGATTCATCTTGATTATTCATGATGACTAAGATCTCTTGATTGTTAGATTTTTTAGTATAAATAAGTGCTTCATTATCCATAAATCCATAATCTGGAGATATAAATGCATGATAGGTTGCTCTTAATTTAATTAAGGTTTTCATAAAAGATTTAAAATCTAAATCTTGGTCTTTTTCATTCCAAAGCATACATCTTCTATTATCAGGATCATTTTGTCCACTCATACCAACCTCATCACCATAATAGATATTTGGTGTACCAGCAGAAGTAAACATAAAAAGATTAATTAATTTAACACGTCTGATATCTTCATCAAGTCTTGTCTTAATACGAATCGTATCATGACATCCAACTAAATTGAAATGATGATTGATGACGTTTTTTTGTGTTTTAGCTAAATATTTAATGACTGTATCTCTAAATTCCTCAAGTGAAATACGATGTTGAAAATAAGCCCATGTAGGATATGCTAAGTCATAATTCATGACACCATCCATTTGATCACCTTGTAACCAAGGTGTTGAATCATCTAAGTTTTCACCTAAGATATATACATCTTTTTTCACTGAACGTGCAGCCTCTTTAACTTTTCTTAGAAATTGATGACTAACTTCATTAGAAACATCGAGTCTCCATCCATCAATATCACAAGTTTCGATCCAATACTTCACACAACCTAAAAGATATGCTTCAGCATGTGGATCTTCAGTACGCCATTTAGGCATGTTTTTTGCAAAAGCAAACGCCTTATAATTCAAACCGTCTTTAGTATCTCCGACAGGAAATTTATCAATGTAAAAACTATTTTTATAAATACTATTTTCATTGTTTTTTAACACATCTTGGAAAAATTGATGTTCATAACCTGCATGATTGAAGACACCATCGAGCATCACTTTAATATTTAATTTATGGGCATGTCGAACAAGTGATTTCATATCTTCAAGTGTTCCAAATTGTGGATCTATTTTATAATAGTCAGTTGTATCATATTTATGTGCAGAAGGTGCTTCAAATAAAGGTGTGAAATAAATACCAGTTACACCTAAATCATGCAGATATGGTAGTTTTTCAATGACGCCTTTAATATTTCCGCCATAGAGTTCATTGTTCTTAACAGGTAACTTGCCCCAAGTGAGTTTTGAATTACTTTCATGACCATAAAAACGATCAGGAAATATTTGGTACCAAACAGTATCTTGAACCCATTTTGGTGTATTAAAATCATCAGATTCATGGATAAATGGGAAGTTAAAATAATCTGATAAATCATATTGTCTATAAAGTTCACTCTCATCATGAATAGGTGTGAGATGTCTTGTACCATATAAATAAATATCATCACCATCATGCAAAATAAACGCGTACTTAACACGTTTTTGGGTTGTTTCTATCTCAATAAAATAATAATCAAACATAGACGTTTGATATCTAATTTCCATATGTTCGATATGATGGTTCCACGACAATTTTTTAGGATTTTTAAAATCCCAAGAAAAGGGATCACCATAAATCATATCTATTTTTTTTAAATCGTTTTTTGCTGTTCTAATTAATATATGTAATTTCTTAGAATCAACAGCATAGGCATATTCTGATTTTGGTCTATGCAAAAGCGCAAATTTATTCATATTATCACCAAAGACATTATATCATAATCAAAATTTTATAAAATATGAAACCGCTAACATTATTTTTCATATATTATATATATGTTACAATATATATGGGGATATAAGGAGACTTTATGATTAAAAAATGGTGGATGGAAAGCATCGGTTATCAAATCTATCCTAAAAGCTTTAAAGATACAAATCATGATGGTATTGGTGATCTCAATGGTATCATTGAAAAACTACCATATTTACATGATTTAGGTGTCGATTTGATTTGGATCTGTCCTGTCTATGATTCACCAATGGATGATAATGGATATGATGTTAGGGATTTCTATAACATTGATCCTATGTTTGGTGATTTAGATGATATGAAACGATTAATTCATCAGGCGAAACAACTTAATATGAAGATCGTTATGGACTATGTATTAAATCATACATCTGATGAACATCCATGGTTTTTAGAATCAAGAAAGTCAATAGATAATCCTTATAGAGATTATTATATTTGGCAAGAAGGAAAAGAAAAAGATGGTAAATTAGTAGAACCTACAAATTGGGGTTCATTTTTTGGTGGAAGTTGTTGGAATTATGATGCTTTAACCAATAGTTATTATATGAAGATATTTTCAAATAAAATGCCTGATTTAAATTGGAAAAACCCCATAGTTAGACAAGAAATGATAAAAGTTGGACAATGGTGGTTGGATTTAGGGATAGATGGGTTTAGAATAGATGCTGTATCCCATTTAGATCGTGCACCTTTTGAAGACGTTTTAAATGCAACTGATCGTTACCCTTTAGATTATTTTAAATTTTCTAATCTACCGAAAGTTCACGATTATTTAAAAGAAATGAATGAAAAGTTATTTACTCCAAACGATTGTCTAACAATAGGTGAAGTTGGAGGTCAAGCATCGATAGAATCAGCAGTATCCTATGCTGGATTTGATTCTAAACAAATGTCTATGGTTTTCAATTTTGATCATGATTGGTGTAATAATTTATCTGATATAGATTCCTATGATGATTTAGTGACGAATGTCATAGATTTAAAAAAAGTCTTTATTAAATGGCAAGAAGGTTTTAAAGGAAAAGGATGGTTACCACTTAATTGGTTAAATCATGATCAACCAAGATTAATGAGTCAATATGGTAGAACAAAATTCTTTAACCAATCTGGAAAAATGCTTGCAACACTTATGTACATGATGCGAGGGACACCTTTTGTTTATCAAGGAGAAGAAATTGGGATGATGAATTATCCATTTAAAAATGTAGAAGAATTTAATGATATTTCATCTAAAAATTATTATCAATATTTAACAGAAGAACAAAAAGTAGAACCATCATTAGCCATCAAAAAAGTTGCTATGCGTTCAAGAGATAATGGACGCACACCGATTCAATGGGATCACAGTCAAAATGCAGGCTTTTCCGATGTAAAACCATGGATGCCAATTCATCCAAATTATGTTACAATTAATGTTCAGGATGAATTAAATGATGAAGACTCAATCATCAATCATTACAAATTATTATTCCAATTGAGAAAGACTTCTAAGTACCATGAAGTCATTACTTATGGTGATATAAAATTTTTAGAGCTTGATGATCCAAATTTAGTTGTATATAAACGATTTAATGAAAACCAAACATTATTAGTCATTTGTAGTTTTCTTGAAGAAGAAGCCATTTATGATTTATCAAATGTAGAAATTAAATCAGTCGTATTATCCAATGAAATACACAAAATTATGAATCATAAAATACACATGAATCCTTATGGTTCAGTTGTTTTAGAAATTGAGGAAAACAAATGAGAACAAGTGGCATATTATTACACATTTCAAGTCTACCAAGTCCTTATGGTATAGGCACTTACGGTAAATCAGCATATGATTTTGTTGATTTATTAGATGAAACAAACCAAACATACTGGCAAATTTTACCTTTAGGTCCAACATCATATGGTGATTCACCATATCAGACTTTTTCTGCATTTGCTAATAATCCTTATTTCATAGATTTAGATATTTTGATTAAAGAAAAACTATTAAAGAAAAATGAAATTACGGATGTTGTTAATGATCCTATGTATGTTGATTATGAACAACTCTATATCAAGAGATACGACGCATTAAAACAAGCGTTTAATCGTTTTGACCAATCAGATAGTGATTATCAAAAATTCTTAAAAGCACAAGATTTTTGGTTAAATGATTATGCACTATTTATGGCAGTTAAAGCAACCTATGATGGTAAATCTTGGTTATATTGGGATGAAGACGTTCGCTTAAGAAAGCCAAATACTATTGAAAAATTACAAATGGAATTAAAAGATGAAATTGCGTTTCATCAATTTTTACAATTTAAAGCTGATGAACAATGGCATGCTTTAAAAAAATATGCAAACCAAAAAGGAATCAAAATTATTGGGGATATGCCAATTTATGTATCATATGATAGTAGCGATGTATGGGCAAATCCTAAAATGTTTGATTTAGATGAAAAAAATGTACCATATCATGTTGCAGGAGTACCTCCTGATAATTATGCTAAAGATGGTCAGTTATGGGGAAATCCTCTCTATCATTGGGGACATCTTAAAGATAAGAATTATCAATGGTGGGTTGAT
Organism: Acholeplasmataceae bacterium; assembly: GCA_050251655.1. Taxonomy (GTDB): domain Bacteria; phylum Bacillota_I; class Bacilli_A; order Acholeplasmatales; family Acholeplasmataceae; genus WOFB19. The sequence goes on along the minus strand of JBFWMH010000008.1, from coordinate 37,306 downwards.
AGAGTACGTGCATCTGTTGCACAATTTGATATGATTAGAATTGATCACTTCATTGGTTTTGTCAACTATTTCTCAATTCCATTTGCTGATAAGACTGCAAAAAATGGTGTTTGGAAAAAAGGACCAGGTTATGAACTTTTCGAAGTCATTAAAAAAGAACTTGGGGAAGTCAATATTATTGCTGAAGATTTAGGTGCAGTTACACCTGAAGTCGTTAAAGTATTGGATGCGACAGGATATCCAGGTATGAAACTTACACAATTTGGTTTTAATAGCATTGAAGATAATAATTATTTACCTCATCACTATAAACAAAATGTCATTGCTTATACAGGTACACATGATAATTTCACTACTGCTGCATGGTTTGATGAATTGAGTCCAAAAGCACTTAAAAATTGCTTAGCATATATCAATTGTGAAGATGAAACTAAAAAAGTAGATGCACTTATTAAAGAAACATTAAAATGTGTTGCTGATACAGTCATTATCCCAATGCAAGATTATTTAAATCTTGGTAATGAAGCAAGAATGAATATTCCCTCAACGCTTGGAAATAATTGGGTATGGAGACTTAAAGATGGACAGATTACTAAAGTAATTAAAAACAATATTAAAACGTGGACAGAGTTATACGCTAGATCTAAAAAAGATAAATAAAATATTTTGATATTCAAGGCATTGACAAAAAACATAAAATATTCTATAATAACACTGCTTGAAAAAAGGAGGATAAAGTCATGGTTTTTGCAAGAGTTAAAGAAATGATTAAAAACGAATTAGGACTTCCTGAAGAAAAAATTACAATGGAAGCTAGATTAGCAGAAGATCTTGGCGCTGATTCAATTGACGCTGTTGAATTGATTATGAATATTGAAGATGAATTTTCAGTTCAAGTTAGCGATGAAGAAGCTCAAAACATTAAGACTGTTGGAGACATTGTAAGATTTGTTGAGAAAACAGCTAAATAATTAAGGAATTAAAAATAAAACCAAGTTCTTACAAAGAATTTGGTTTTTTTTCTTTATAAAAACACATATTTATTGGTAAAAAGTTCTTTTTTTCTATATAATAGAAATTAAGCGAAAGAGGTATTATTATGTATTATCAATTTGACAAAATAGAAAAGAAATGGCAGAAACACTGGTCTGACCAAAAATTATTTAAGACTACTGAAGATGGACACAAGGAAAAATATTATGTTTTAGATATGTTTCCATATCCAAGTGCTCAAGGGCTGCATGTAGGACATATTGAAGGTTATACTGCAACTGACATCGTTTCTAGATTTAAACGTATGCAAGGTTATAATGTGCTTCATCCAATGGGATGGGATGCTTTTGGTTTGCCTGCAGAACAATACGCACTTTCAACAGGAAAAGATCCTAAAGTTTTCACATATCAAAATATTGAACATTTCAAACAACAGATTATTGATGCTGGTAAAGGCATTGATTGGTCTAGAGAGTTTGCAACAAGTGATCCTGAATATTTTAAATGGACTCAATGGATATTTAAAAAACTTTATGAACATGATTTAGCAGTTCTTAAGGATGTTGAAGTTAACTGGTGTGAAGGATTAGGCACAGTGCTTGCTAATGATGAAATTGAATTAAAAGATGGACTTATGGTTTCTGAACGTGGTGGATATCCAGTTGTTAAAAAAGCCATGAAACAATGGGTGTTAAGAATTACAGCTTATGCTGATCGTCTTTTGGATGATTTAGACTTATTAGATTGGCCAGAACACCTTAAAGAAATGCAACGTAACTGGATAGGTAAATCTAAGGGTGCCATGATGACATTTAAAGTCGATGGTATGAATGAATCTTTTGATGTATTTACAACTCGACCTGACACAATATATGGAGCAACCTATTGCGTATTAGCACCAGAACACCCATTAGTGTTAAGCATTACTTCAGAAGACGAAGTGTCATCTGTAAAAGCATATATTGAAATTACAAAACAAAAAACTGAAATAGATAGACAAGTGGATAAAACAAAAACAGGAGTATTTACGGGTGCTTATGCTATCAATCCACTTAACCAAAAGAAAGTACCTATTTGGATTGCTGACTATGTACTTCCTCATTATGGAACAGGTGCAGTTATGGCTGTTCCTGCACATGATGAAAGAGATTTTGAGTTTGCTCAAATTCAAGGTTTAGATATCATTGAAGTTATCAAAGGTGATACAGAAGGTGCATTTACTGGTGATGGTATTCATTACAATAGCGGTATTGTAGATGGACTTTATAACGAAGAAGCAAAAGATAAGATTATTGAGTTTCTAGAAACAACCAAGCAAGGATTTAGACATTCAACATATAAATTAAGAGATTGGGTTTTCTCTAGACAAAGATATTGGGGTGAACCATTCCCAGTCATTTTTGATGAAGAACAAGGTATTCATATATTAGATGATGAAGACCTTCCTCTTGAATTACCAGTTTTAAAAAACATGAGACCATCAGGGACAGGTGAATCTCCACTTGCCAATGCTCACCAATGGGTTAATGTGACATATAAAGGTATTAAAGGTAGAAGAGATACGAATACCATGCCTCAACTTGCAGGAAGTTCATGGTATTTCATGGGTTACATTCTAAAAAATCATTTAAGTATGGTTCCTTTAAATAGTAAAGAAGCGAAAAAATTGCTTGATAAATGGTTACCAGTTGATTTATATATTGGTGGAACTGAACATGCGGTAGGTCATCTTCTTTATTCAAGATTTTGGACAAAGTTTTTATTTGATATAGGACTTGTTTCTCATAAAGAGCCATTTAAGAAATTGTTTAACCAAGGGATGATTTTAGGTGATGATCATGCAAAAATGAGTAAATCTAAAGGTAATGTCGTTAATCCTGATGATGTGATTGCATCTCATGGTGCAGATGCACTACGTTTATATGAGATGTTTATGGGACCATTAGAATCAGAAAAACCATGGTCTACTGATAGTCTAAATGGTGCAAAAAAATTCTTGGACCGTGTATGGAGAATGTTTGAGTTTGATATTGTAGATGAAGAGGTAGAAGATTTAAGATTTTCTTATCATCAAACAGTTAAAAAAGTAAGTGAAGATTATGAAAAACTTGCGTTTAATACTGCAATCAGTCAAATGATGATTTTTGTTAATGATGTATATAAAACACAAAAAATTTCAAAACAACAAGCAAGAGGATTTTTAAAATTATTAAATCCAATTTGTCCACATTTAACTGAAGAACTCAATTTAGAAGTTTTAAAACAAAATGAAGAACTCATCTATTCTGATTGGCCAACATTTAATGATGCATATTTGATCTTAGATGAAGTTCAAATTGTTGTTCAAGTCAATGGTAAGTTAAGAGGGAAATTTTTAGCTCCAACAGATGAAGATAAAAACATCATAGAACAACTCGCATTAAACGAAGAAAATGTTGCTAAGCATTTAGAAGGATTAACAATATTAAAAGTTATCGTCATTCCTAATAAACTAGTCAATATTGTCGCAAAATAACATAGGAAAGTTTATCTTATTTTTTGAACATTATGTTTCAAGTTTAGATAAACTTTTTTCATAAGGAGTCTTTATGAGTCAAAAAGTTAAATTATATATCGCAATGACTTTAGACGGATATATTGCAGATACAAATGGTGAAATTGATTTTCTATCATCATATGGCAAAGATGGAGAAGATTATGGTTATCACTTGTTTATGGAGACCATCGATACAGTGATTATCGGTAAAAAAACATATGATCAAGTTCTTAAATTTGATCATGGATATCCATATCAAGATCAAATGACTTATGTACTCACTCATAAAAAATTAAGTTCTAAAGATAAAGTTGTATTTACAGATGACATCAATAGCATGATGACTCAAATTAAAGCATCATCTAAAAAAGATATTTTCTTGATTGGTGGGGCACAAGTGATCAAACTCATGCTTGATAATGATTTAATTGATGAATTTCATATCTCTATTATTCCTACACTTTTAGGTGACGGTATCAGATTGTTTTTAGAACACGAAACATCTCAAGATTTAAAACTAATCAAAACCGATACTTATAAAGATGGTATCGTTAAATTGATTTATGTTAAAAAATAAAAATTCCAATAAAAATCCATATGAGATTGTATATATGGTGTAAGAGGGACATTATGAAGATTAAAAATATTATTTTAGAATTTCAAAATCAAGATTACAGACATTTTGATGAATTCTATCAGTTGACAGAACGTCAGGTGTATTTTTCAATCATCTCTATTGTAAAGAGTCAAGATGTCGCGCAAGATTTAATGCAAGATACGTATATGAAATTTATCGAAAAAATTTCACAATATGATCCAACGAAGAGTGTTTATGCATATTTGACAACCATTGGAAGAAATCTTGCTATTAATCACTACAATAAAGCAAAACGTGAAATACATGATGAAGAAATGTTTCATTACATACCTTCAACTGATCGTGTTGATGAAAATGTAGGCGTACTTGATTTGTTAGATACATTAGATGAAACGAAAAGAGATATCGTCATTATGCATGTGATTAACGAATTAAAATTTAAAGAAATTGCAGATATATTAAAAATGCCAATAGGTACAGTGCTGTGGCATTACAATAATGCAATCAAAGATTTAAAAACGAAAGTAGGTGATGTTTGATGAGAACAAAAGATTTAAAACATCTGTTAAAAACTGAATCTAAACAAATAGTCATACCAAACGTATCTTCAAACATCAAAGATAAATTAAATAGTTTGGTACCAAATCAACAAATGATTGTAGACAGACCAAAACGCTTTAATTTCAAACTTGCAATGAGCTTAAGTTTAACCGCTGTTGTCATTCTAGCATTTACTTTTGGATTTATTTCTATAAACCAAAGTGATCCAATCACAGATGACTCAATCGTTGAAGCAGTTGTCCTATCTACTATGACATCATCAACGATCGCAGTTGAATCACTAAATACGATTGATGAAGTACAATTATTATCAAATAGTAATCTTTCAACAGATACGACTATTGAAACAGAAGTAAATCACTTAACAAAATATTTAGGTGTGATTGAAAATGTAATGAACACTTCAAATAATTATAGTATTTCAAAACAAAGAATGCATATGTTTTCAAAACGTTATCAAGTGATGTATACATCAAGTAATTTAGAAGATGAAGCATCTACATATCAAATAGAATATGAAAAGACTGAAAAAGTTGGAAATATTTACTATATTACGGGTCATGTTGATAAAGATGCACAAGTTTATCAATTAGAAATACAATATAATATAGAAACAAAATCTATTTTGACTAAAACTTATCAGAATGAAACCAGATATGTAGAAGTTTTATATGAAAAAGATGGAACAATGTTTAAATATCAAGTTAAAAACTATTCAAACGATGTTTTAGAAGAAGAAGTTAATATAGCATTTGAAACAACATCATCTATTTCATTAGACTTTGTTAATAGTGCAGCTAGTGGATCATATGAATTTCAAATTGCCATTGGTATGATGAACAGAAAATATTTAGCAATTAATTATAATGTAGATGGTCATTTAGGACAAATGGCAATTATGGTTTCTCAAATGGATCCTAGCCAATATATCGTTGAGATTACACCTCAAGGTGGACAATCTTATACGATGACAACAATTCGTGGGAATTGGCATAATTAATTTACCAATAAATAATTAACCTCGTTTGTATTATTAATGTAGAGGAGGTATTAGATATGAAAAAATCTAAAATTATTTTAAGTTTTGTTGCTATGTTTAGTTTAATACTAGCAATTGTTGGTTGTAGTGGTTCTGTAAGTGCTGCAGAAGCATATGTGACAGTCGATATTAACCCATCTATTGAGTTAGTGGTTAATGAAAAAGATATCGTTGTATATGTGAATGCACTAAATGAAGATGCAGAAATATTATTATTAGATTTATCACTTGTTGGACTTAATGTTGATGATGCGATGGATCTTATTATTGGAAAAGCAATCGAATTAGGCTATATTGATGTAGATGCTGAAGAAACTTATGTTTTGGTTTCAACGACATCAGACCTTGCCATTGGCGAACAAATTAAAAATAAAGTCATGGCAGCAATCAATTTAGCATTTAAAAATCGTGTGATGATGGGTAAAGCACAAGATAAAGTATTCACTGAAGCATTCATAGAAGAGGCTGAAAGCTATGGCGTATCTCCACAATTTTTATTCCTTGCATATTCAGTAACTTATGTTGATGATGAAATCACTTTAGAAAGTGCTTTAACCATGGATCAACAAGATCTTATTGACATATTAAAAGATGCTAAAGAACAAGCGAAAAATGTGTTAAACACATATAAAGAGGAATTTATTCAAGCAAGAGAGGAAATAAGAAACACTTATGTACCTCAAATTCAAGCGATAGAAGCTCAAATGGAAACTATTAATGCTCAAATTCAAGCTTCTACAGATGATACAACTGCTCTTGAAGCAGAACTTGCACAACTTCAGGCTCAACTTGATGAGTTAAAAGCTAACTTATTCCAAGCTATGGAAACTCTTAGATTAGAATATAGAGCAAAAACTGCTGAGCAAGTTGCGATTTATCAACAATTGATGGAACAAAGAGCTTCAATGTTCCAATCAAAAGTACAAAGTTGGATTCAAAACAGAGAACATCGAATGGAAGAAATTGGTGATACTATTGATCAATTTCAAAATTCTGAATCCTAATCTCCCATAATGTCCCTTTATGGGCAATAAAAAAAGCCATCTTATAGGTGGCTTTTTATGTTTTTAAAATATGTAATATGTATGGAGGATTGTTTGGTTGATATGGAAGAGTGAGTTTAAGTGTATGAAATATATGCTGATCTAATGAAGCAATCAAAGATTCAATCATTAATGATTCTTGATAACCTTCATCATGGCCAGGATAGATGACAATCAACATAAATCCAAAAGAATTTAAATGATCTAACATTGATTTAATGGTTTGAATGGTTTCATCACTTTGAGTATGAATTTTCTTATCTCCATTTGGTAAGTATCCTAAATTAAAAATGACACCATCAAAAGAAGAAACATATTGATGATAATTTTTATGTGTATCTAAAATAAGTTCAACATTATGAATTTGCTCTTTTATAATTTTTTCCAAAGTCGAATCAATAGCCAACTTTTGAATATCAAAACCAATGACTTTATCTGCTAATGATGCGATAAAAAGCGTATCATTACCATGCCCTACGGTAGCATCAATGATCACATGATGTGGCTTAATGACATCACGTAATAAGAGATGAGAAAGCTCAACGATTGAGTGCTTGTTCATAATAATCTCCTTGATAAAGATTTAATAATCTCATGCGTTTATCAATTTCATTAGTAACAACAAATTTTTTTCTTGTCCATTCAGGTGCAATGAGCATTTTAGAAGGTGCATCACCTGTAAGTCTATGAATGATAATATCTTTTCTTAACCATAATATTTGATCAACTGTGATATCAACATACTCTTCTAAAGTAAGCATATGCCAAGGATTTTTTAAATAATCATGTCCCATTTTTGTTTTTTGCATCAAGTGTAACATATGTATTTTGATACCCTGAATATCTAAAGTATTGATGTGCTTAACTGTTTCTAACATCATTTCTTTGGTTTCACCTGGAAGACCATTGATGATATGTACAACAACCTCTATGCCTCTCACTCTTAGTGCTTTTACAGCCTCATCAAAGCATTTCAAGTCATGTGCTCGATTGATTAAGTCGCTTGTTTTTTGATGTATTGTTTGTAAACCCAATTCGATTTGTAAAGGCATCCTTTGATTCAATTCACTTAAATAATCAAGTACATCTAAAGGTAATGAATCAGGTCTAGTTGCAATGGATAGCATGACAATTTTCTCATCTAATGTGATTGCTTCCTCATAGAGCTCTTTTAATACAGAAAGTGGAGCATGTGTATTTGTATTAGCTTGAAAATATACAATATATGATCCATCTTTCCATTTAAGTTGCATCATATCTTTAATGTCTTCGAATTGTTGTTTTAATGGCAGTCTTTTGTTACCAGCAAAGTCACCAGAACCCATGAAAGAACAAAAAGTACATCCACCAGATGCAACAGTTCCATCTATATTTGGGCAAGTAAAACCACCATTGAGTGCAATTTTATAAACCTTAGTATGATATTTATTTTTATAATAATTATGAAGAGTTACATAATGTTTTTCATGATTCATTAAATTCATATTTTCACCAAATTCATTTTATCATATAATGATAAATATGATATAATAAAACAACAAAGGAGTTGACCACATGCTTAGAAAATTCATGACAAGTTTATCAAACCCATCAATGGCTATTTTTTTTGCAAAAGATGCATGGTCTAAAATATTTTTATATATATTTTTACTTCCTTTTTTCTTGATTTTACCTGGTATTATTGTCTTAAGTGTACAACCTACTATGGCAGTCTATATGTATGAAGACATATCAAATGCTATGCTCACGGAATTTAGATTTGATGACGTGACTTTAGATGACTATACATTAACTTATGCTGAGACAAAAACGATTGAACTACAAAACTTCAATATTTCAATGGGCGAAATCAAAAATCCTTACATGGTAACATTTAATTTTGAGACTGATGGTATAGGTGTATATCTCGCAGCTCAACAATTAGACTTTATAACTTATCAAGAATTGAATTTTAGAACACATGATTTTACATCGACAAAATCAGAAGATATTTCTCAAATTTCAATTGCTTTAAAAGACGTTTATGAACAACAAACATTCTTATTTGCTTTTGACATGATTGTTCAATATTTTATTTATGTTGTTGATTTTCTGGTTGTTATTTTTATTATGACGCTATTATCAAGTCTGCTTTCACCAATGATAAGAATTCCATTTAAGATAAGATTTAAAATGTCTACATACATTTCAACAATCTATATTTTTTCAAATTTTGTCTTAATACTTTTAGGACTCTATTCTTTAAATGCGATCAGTATGATTTTAGTTTATGGATATCATTTCTGGGCATATAGAAAGATTAAAATATTTCCAAAAGGAGAAGCACCAAATGTCTAGTAATAAATTTGATCTATTCTTAGAACAATCTAAATTTAATCATGCAGTGCTTCAACACGCAAAATTACAACAAGTTCTAATTGACGCAAAAACTCAAACATTTACTTTTGACATTCTTTTAAGTGATGTCATAGGACCTGATGTTTTAATTCCTTTTATAGAACAAATTAAAACATTCTTCCTCATTCCCAATGTTGTTAAGCATGTGAAAACAAACATTTTTTATGAAAAAACAGATGCTTTAGATGCGTACATTATCAAGTACTATGAATATGCATATACTGAAGTATCTAAATCTAAATCTAGTTTTTTAGTCCTTAAAAATTTTAAAGCACAATATAAAGATCAACATATCGTTGTTTTAGTAGATAAGGATTCAACTTATGTTGATAGTTACTTTAAAGATATTGAAAATGTACTCATTAGATTAGGGATGATGACTAAGATTAAATTTGAGATTGATAATCAATTAACGCCTACTAAGCAAAAAATCTCAAAAGCAATTGATGATCAAGCAAAAGTATTAGAACAAAAAGAGCAATTAGCAATTAAAGAAAAAGTGATTTCTGAGAAAAAGGTATTTTCTAAAAAAACAAGACCAAAAGCTGTATCAATTACAGAAATACCTTTAGATCAATATCAATTAGATAAATATAAAAATGAAAAAGGTGACACAAACTTTTTAATTGAAGGGACTGTCTCTAAAAAAGAAGTTAGAAAATTAACTAATACAACACTCCTCACATTTGTTTTAGGTGATGAAGAAGACGCAATTACTGTAAAGAAGTTTTTAAGCAGACAAAAAGACTTTGAGTTATCCGATTCTATAAAAGATGATGATTATTTACAGGTACAAGGAAGAGCAACATTTGATACTTACCAAAAAGATGTTGTCGTTTTTTGTGATGCGATTTATTTTATGGATAAAGTTAAGTCCAATGTTGAACGCGTTGATAAGTCAAAAGAAAAAAGAGTTGAGTTTCATCTCCATACTAAAATGTCCAATATGGATGGCATTGGAGATGTATCTGATTATGTAGGACAAGCGTTAAGATGGGGCCATGAAGCGATTGCCTTTACAGATCACAATGGCTTATATGCATATCCTGATATATATAAATCAACTAAAGGAAAACCTATAAAAGCGATATATGGTGTTGAATTAGATTTTGTTGATGAAGAGAAGTTTAAAATATCAACAGATTCAAATGAAGAAATATTATTAAAAGAAGCAACTTATGTTGTCTTTGATATCGAAACAACAGGTCTATCCTCAACAAGAGATAAAATCATTGAAATTGCTGCGGTTAAAATGACACAGTCTGAAATATTAGAATCTTTTCAATTATTTGTTAATCCAAATGAACCACTTTCTACATTTACAACTGAATTAACAGACATTACAGATGAAATGTTAAAAGATGCACCAATCATTGATGAAGCACTTCCTGAATTTTTAGCATTTGCTAAAGATGCGATTTTAGTTGCGCATAATGCTCTTTTTGATGTTGGACATATTAGAGAAAATGCAAGAAAATTAGACCTATATTTCAATGATTCAAAAGTCATTGACACGTTAAGCCTAGCAAGATATTTTTATAGTGATCAACTTAATCGTTTTAATTTAAAAGCAGTAGCAAAATTCTTTAAAGTTAAACAAGAACAACACCATAGAGCAGAAGATGATGCACAAGTTACAGCTCAAATTTGGCAACTTATGTTACATGATTTATCTAAACTTAATATCAAACAATATCAAGACATTAATAAGGCGATAGATGTTAAAGAAGCATGGAAACATGTCATGCCTTACCATTTAAATGTATTAGCACAAACACAAGAAGGATACAAAAATTTATTTAAAGTCGTCTCAGATGCGCTAACAGATCATTTTTATAAAGGTCCTAGAACATTAAAATCCATCTTAGACAAACATAGAGAGGGTTTATTAATTGGTAGTGGATGTGCAAATGGTAATGTTTTTGAAGCCGCTTTAAATCAAAGTGATGATCAATTAAGACAAGCGATTGAATATTATGATTATATTGAAGTACAACCACCGCAAGCCTATCAACATTTAAAACAAGATTTAGGTCAATATGCAGATGAAATTATTGAAGCGATTATTGCTAAAATTATTAAAACTGCTAAAGAACTAAACAAAATAGTGATTGCATCAGGTGATGTACACTATTTAGAGAAAAAAGATGTGCTCTACAGAGAAATCTATATTAGAACACCTCTTGTTGGTGGAGGTATTCATCAATTAAATAAATATAAACAAATGCCAGAACAATATTTTTTAACAACAGATGAAATGTTGCAATCATTTAGTTTTTTAGATGCTGAATTAGCTTATGAAATTGTTGTTAAAAATACAAATATATTGAATCAAATGATTGAACCCATTCAAGCATTCCCCAATGATCTTTACTCGCTTCCTGATGATGCATTTAAAGAACAATTAGGCATCCAAAGTATTTCTAGTGAAGTTAAAAGATTAGTACTTGAAAAAATGCAACAACTCTATGGAAATGAACCACATCCAATTGTTGCAAAACGTGTTTCCAGAGAATTGAAAAATATTATTGAAAACAGTTTTGCACCTAACTATTATGTTTCACATCTACTTGTAAAAAAATCACTTGAAGATGGCTATTTAGTAGGATCAAGAGGTTCGGTTGGATCATCAGTTGTAGCTACACTTCTTGATATTACAGAAGTTAACCCACTAAGACCACATTATCGTTGCAAAAATGGCGATTTTACAGTCTTTAAATTAACAGACGAAGAAGCAATCGAATATGGTATCAGTGAAGAAGAAAAAGCATTTCAGCCTTATTTTGAACATGTTCAATCTGGATATGACCTTCCAACACAAAACTGTCCAATTTGCGGAGAACCGTTAATCAAAGATGGTCATGATATTCCATTTGAAACATTCTTAGGGTTTAATGGAGATAAAGTACCTGATATCGACTTGAACTTCTCTGGAGATTATCAGTCAAAAGCACATGCTTATGTACGTGAACTTATTGGAGATGATCATACATTTAGAGCAGGAACCATACAGACGGTTGCTGAGAGAAATGCATTTGGTTATGTTAAAGGTTATTTAGAAGATAAAAATCTTGTAAAAAGACCTGCACAAATTGAAAGATTAGCTAAAAAAATAGAAGGTGTCAAAAGATCAACAGGACAACATCCTGGTGGTATTGTTATTGTACCTAAATCAAAAACAATATTTGATGTTACACCTGTTCAATATCCTGCAGATGATGTGAATTCTGAATGGAAGACTACCCATTTTGATTATCACTCATTTGAAGCAAATCTCCTAAAACTTGATATTTTAGGACATGATGATCCTACGATGATTAAGTTCTTAATGGATTATGTTATGTTACATCAAGATGAGTTTCCATTTACAAAAGCTCAAGATATACCACTTGATGATCCAAGAGTATATAAATTGTTTAGTGGAACTGAAATCATTGGCGTCAAATCTGATGAAATCTTAAGTGATGTTGCATCATATGCAATTCCAGAGTTTGGGACTTCATTTACTAGACAAATGCTTATGGATACTAAACCAAATACATTTGCTGGACTTGTTAAAATTTCAGGTTTATCTCATGGAACAGACGTTTGGTTATCTAATGCGCAAGCATTGATTAATGGACAAACTGAATATGGTAAAGTTTCATTTGATGATATTATTGCATGTCGTGATGATATTATGGTTCAATTATCTGAACAAGGATTGTTGCCACTTAGAGCATTTGAGATTATGGAGTTTGTCAGAAAGGGTAAACCTAGCAAAGAACCATCAAAATGGTTAAATTATGTACAAGAAATGAGAACGAACCAAGTACCAGAATGGTATATTTGGTCAGCGACTCAAATTAAATATATGTTCCCTAAAGCACATGCGACAGCATATGTCATCATGGCGATGCGTATTGCTTGGTTCAAAGTGTATAAACCATTATTATTCTATAGTGGATTCTTCTCAAAACGTGCATCACAATTTGATTATGAAACGATGATGAAAGGATCAAATGCAATTAGAAACAAGCTCATTGAATTTGATAAACAATTTAATTTAAAAGCTACAGAACAAGCACTTCAAGTTACATTAGGTGTAGCACTAGAAATGACAAGAAGAGGCTTTAAATTTTTACCAGTTGATATCAATAAATCAGATGCAACAACCTTCTTAATGGAAGAAGATGGTTTAAGAATGCCATTTAGTTCAATTGATGGATTAGGTGCTCAAGTTGCTTATGATATTATTGAAAATCGTAAAGAAAAACTTTTCGTATCGCGAGAAGATGTTAAAAATAGAACAAGAATCAATAAAACAGTTTTTGAAAAAATGGAAGGTTATGGTTCATTTGATGAACTAAAATCGGAAAATAATGTGATATCATCTGGATTGTTTGCACTATAGAATATAGTGTAATATAATATGGATATCTTAAAAGAATTAAGGAGTTGAAGAAATGCGTACAGCAAATCCAGTCTTTAGAAATTTAGAAAAACAAGATACTTTTGCAGTTGATCAAACAGCAAGTTATCAAGGTATTATATTAAAAACTGCTACTTTATTACTCATCGCTATTGTGAGTGGTTATTTAGCAATTACTCAATTTACAAGCATCCTCATACCATTATTATTTACATCAATGATTGTGGCTTTTATTTCAGTGCTAGTAAGTACTTTAGTTCCAAGATTAGCCATGCCATTTGGTATCTTATATGCACTATCTGAAGGTGTCTTACTAGGAACGATTACAGCAATATTTAATGATGCATATCCAGGTATTGCTTTAACAGCAGTTTTAGCAACTGCAGCAATTTTTACAGTGATGTTATTCCTATATTCAAGTGGCGCAATTCGTGTTACTTCACGATTTAGAAGAATTATGACATCATTACTACTTGGATTCCTTGTATTTTTCGTAATATTTGGTATACTATCATTGTTTGGTACTTTTGATGGTGTAAGCACAACATTTATGCTTATTATTTCAGCAGTCTTCATTGTCTATGGGGCTTTCATGTTAACCATTGATTTTGATAATGCACAACGCATCGTAGAAGGACAAGCAGATAAAACATATGAATGGGTTGTCGCAGTTGGTTTAATGGTTACACTCGTGTGGATTTACATTGAACTACTTAGATTACTTGCAATTCTAACGTCAAGAAGAAATTGATGATTAGGCTTAGTAATTAGATACTATTTATTTAAAGAGAGTATAGGATGGTGTGATCTATACAATAAATACCTAATGAATTCACCTATGAGAGATGCTAATCACATCCGCTGACTCACGTTACGAGTAATGAGTGCTAGAATTTATTCTAGAACTAAGGTGGTACCACGATGATTCGTCCTTAGATTATTAATCTAGGGACTTTTTTTATTCATTAAAGGAGAGAAAAAATGAACGAAAAATTACAAACATTAGTCACAAAAGCACTATCAGAAATCAAGATTGCTTCAACGCTTATTGAACTTGAAGAACTTCGTGTGAAGTATTTAAGTAAAAAAGGAGAAGTATCTTTAATGATGGGTGAAATCAGAAATTTACCTGATGAATTAAAACCTGCTTTTGGGCAACAAGTCAATGAAGCAAAAACGATTGTTGAACAAGAACTATACAATAAAAAACAAATCTTAGAAGATCAAAAACTTTTAGAAGTACTGCAAAATGAGAAAATTGATGTCACACTTCCTGGGTTAAAACTTTACTCAGGTAATCTTCATCCATTAACTCAAGTCATCGAAGATTTAGAAGATTTGTTTATTGGGATGGGTTATCAAGTAGCTGAAGGTCCTGAAGTGGAATCGGATTTCTATAATTTTGAAATGATGAATTTAGAAAAAGATCATCCAGCAAGAGACATGCAAGATACGTTTTACATCAATGAAGAGACATTATTACGCACACATACATCTCCAGTTCAAGCAAGAACGATGTTAAGCATGAAAGGACAACCTTTAAAAATTGTTTGTCCTGGTAAAGTTTATAGAAGAGATGATGATGATCCAACCCATTCACATCAATTCATGCAAATGGAAGGATTGGTTGTTGGTAAAAAGGTTTCACTTGCAAATTTAAAAGATGCGCTATTAAAAATGGCAAGACATCTTTTTGGTGTACAACGTGAAATTAGATTAAGACCATCATTTTTCCCATTTACAGAGCCAAGCTATGAAGTTGATGTCTCATATGTAAAAAAAGATGGAACCATTGGTTATATTGAAGTTTTAGGATCTGGAATGGTGCATCCTAATGTGCTTAGAATGGGTGGTTATGATCCAGAGGTATATTCTGGATTTGCATTTGGTATTGGTATTGAACGTATCGCAATATTAAAATATAATATTGATGATATTAGACATTTTTATATGAATGACTTAAGATTTTTAAATCAATTTAAGGGGGAAATCCAATAATGATTATTACAGAAAAACTATTAAAAGAATTTATTGATATTCCTTCTGATATTTTAGAAATAACAAACCAAAAAATTATTGAAGTTGAAGCATTCGAAAAAGTGAATGAAGCAACCAATTTAGTGATTGGTAAAGTATTGACATGTGAACCTCATCCAAATTCAGATCACTTAAATTTAACAACTGTTGATTTAGGAGATCGTATTGAAAAAATCGTATGTGGTGCATCAAATGTTGGTAAAGATCAATTTGTTGTAGTTGCTCAAGTAGGAACAATTCTACCTGGCAATTTTGAAATTAAGCAATCTAAAATTAGAGGTGAAGAATCAAATGGTATGATCTGTTCACTTCAAGAATTAGGATTTGAAGAAAAATTAATTCCAGAAGCATACAAAGATGGTATTTATCATTTTCCACAAGAAATGAAAGTAGGAACACCTGCTCTAGAAGCGCTCGCTTTAGAAGGGTGGAAAATGACACTTGGTTTAACACCAAATCGTGGAGATTTATTATCAGTTTATGGTTTTGCACTTGATTTAGGATCAGTCACTAACTCAAAAGTAAAAACACCATCATATCAAATCAAAACAACAAACAAAAAAAATCCATTTGAAATCACAATTAATTCTAATGGTTGTGGTAGATATAGTGCTAGATATATCGATCAAATCAAGATTAAGGAATCACCATGGTGGTTAAAAAGCGCACTTATTGCCCGTGGTATGAGACCTATCAATAATGTCGTTGATATTAGTAATTATGTTCTTATCATGCTTGGAACACCTCTTCATATGTTTGATGCAGATAAAATAGGTTCAACAAAAATTGTTGTAAGAGATGCATTAGATGATGAAAAAGTGATCTCATTAGATGGACAAGAACGTCAATTAACACATGATGATGTGGTCATCACAAATGGATCATACCCAATCGCAATTGCTGGTGTCATGGGATTAGAAAATACAATGGTTGATGATAAGACAACCAAAGTACTATTAGAGGCTGCTTATTTTGAACCCAAACGTATTCAACATACATCAAAACGCTTAGGATTACGAAGTGATTCATCACTTCGATTTGAAAGAGGTATTGATGATCAAAGAATTGAACTTGGATTAGAATTAGCAACATCACTTTTAATAGAACTTGCAGATGCTACTGTTTATGATGGTATTAGTTTAGCTATTGATCATAAATTAGAACCTGCTTTAATTCATCTCAAAAAGACTTATGTTCAAGATTTATTAGGTATTGATATTGATCATCAAACATTATTACAATATTTTAGTCAATTAAATTATGAAGTTAAGGAAATAGGTGAAGTATTTGAGATTACACCACCTTCATATCGACAAGATATTAAAATACCTGCAGATATTTTAGAAGAGATAGCACGTATTCACGGATTAAACGTAATTCCAATGAAACAAGAGCATGTTGAAACACTTGGATATTTGACATCTAAACAAAAACGCCAAAGAATGATTAAACATCATTTAGCAAGTCTTGGATTAAATGAAGTGATAACTTATACATTAAAGTCTTTTGAAGAAGCGAACAGATACATTAAATTAGGTGAACCAGTATCATTGTTAATGCCTTTATCAGAAGATCGAAAAGTATTAAGACAAAGTTTAGTTAATGGATTACTAGAAACGATTAAATATAATCAAGCAAGACAAGCTAACCAAGTACATATTTTTGAAATTGGTCATGTGTTTGCTAAAGGATTAGAAAAGAATCATTTAGGCATTGCACTTACAGGTGCATGGCATGAACAAGCTTGGGCAAAAAACGGATTAACAGCTGATTTTTACATGCTAAAAGGGATGTTAGATGAAACATTCTCAAGATTTAAGATCTCTTTTGATTACGAAACAACAAGCACATTTGATTTTCTTCATCCATATAGACAAGCAAATATTATCTTTAATGGACAAATAGTTGGGTTTATAGGTGAATTACATCCAAAAGAAGCTAAAAGATTGGATTTGGATCAAACATTTATCTTAGAAGTTGATTTATCATCATTATTAGAAGTTGAAGTTGAAAACTTATACCAAACAATCTCTAAATTTCCAAGTATCGAAAGAGATTTAGCTGTTGTCGTAAGTGAAGAAGTCGAAGTCGCTAAAATGATGGCTTTAATCAATCAAACAGTAAGACAACAAATCAAAGCACTTAGTGTCTTTGATGTATATCAAGGATCTCATATTGAAAAAGGTATGAAATCAGTCGCTTTTAACCTTGTTTTTAATGATGTTAATAAGACACTTGAAAGTGAAGAAGTCGATAAATTAATGCGAAAAGTCATCATTCGTCTAGAGAGAGAACTTAACGCTAAAGTAAGAAGCTAAAAACCTGAGATTTCAGGTTTTTTTCTTATGAAAATTTGATTATCGTGTATAATATGTATAGGTGATGAAATGTTAATTTATGATTTGACTTATGAAGAGTTAGTCGCATTTTTAGAAAAAAACAATTTTAAAAAATACCGTGCTGATCAAATTTGGCATTGGTTATATAAACAAAAAGCACAATCATTCGAGGAAATGAATAATTTACCGAATGAATTGGTAGATTTTTTAAATCAAAATTTCCATTTAAAGGCATTAGAACATGTATTACAGCATAAAAGTGTTGATGGTACTTTAAAGGTTCTTTATAGCCTACACGATGGTCATTTAATTGAGTCTGTTTTGATGAAACAACATTATGGTAATTCTATTTGTGTAACTACACAGGTTGGATGTAACATTGGTTGTTCTTTTTGTGCTTCTGGATTACTTAAAAAACAAAGAGATTTAACATCAGGTGAGATTATCGCACAAGTCGTTGAAACAGAACGTATTTTAGGTGAACGCATAAGTTATATTGTTGTGATGGGTATTGGTGAACCTTTTGATAACTACAAAAACTTAACTAAATTTATTTTGACTGTTAATCATCCTAAAGGACTAGAAATTGGTGCTAGACATATCACCGTTTCTACATCAGGGATTGTACCTAAGATTAAGGAATATGCTCATTTTGGAATACAGGTAAATTTAGCAATCAGTTTACATGCTCCAAACAATGAAATCAGATCAAAATTAATGAAAATTAATCAAAGATTTCCAGTTGAAGAAGTGTTTGAAGCAATGAAATATTATTTAAGTGTTGCAAATAGAAGAGTTACTATAGAATATATTTTAATTGATGGTATTAATGATATGGTTGAAGTTGCTGAAGAATTAGCAACAAGACTTAGAGGGCTTAATGTTTATGTCAATTTGATTCCTTATAATGAGGTCATTGAAGCACCATATAAACGCTCTAAACATGAAAATCAATTGAAGTTTTATGATGTGTTAAAGAAGAGAAATATTCAAGTGACACTTAGAAAAGAACAAGGTCATGATATTAATGCTGCATGTGGTCAATTAAGAGCACAAAACCTTTAGGAGGAACTATTGAAAAAAGCTTTTATTAAAAAAATAATTTCAAATCAATATACCATTGTCGATGTTGAGAATCAAGATGAATTTATCGCTCAAGCTCGTGGCAAATTAAGATATGTCAAACTGGATCAAGA
The DNA here is from genome assembly GCA_050251655.1 of Acholeplasmataceae bacterium. Classification (GTDB taxonomy): domain Bacteria; phylum Bacillota_I; class Bacilli_A; order Acholeplasmatales; family Acholeplasmataceae; genus WOFB19. The sequence continues at coordinate 18,156 of JBFWMH010000008.1, read as the reverse complement.
TGACGATTTTAATAAACAAACAACAAGAAAGACAAAAAAAGAGACAAAAATAATCCAAATTAGCCCTAAAATAGGTGATAAGGTTTTATATGCATTTGATCATGATCAAGTCTTTATTGAAGAAATACTTTCTAGAAATAATGAACTAGAAAGACCGGATGTCGCAAACGTTGATCAAGTGTTGCTTGTTTTTAGTGCCATTAGACCTGATTTTAGTTTTTATTTACTCGATAAGTTTCTTGTCATTTTAGAACAAGAAAAACTTAATCCTGTAATTGTTATATCTAAAATTGATTTAGTTGATGATACACTGCTTGAAAGCATAAAAAAAGACATGGTTTATTATGAAAATATGGGATATGAAGTTTATTATATCAATAGTAAGCAAAAGATAGGTTTTGATGTATTAGAACATATATTTACAGATAAAATTACAGTTTTAGCTGGGCAAACAGGTGTTGGAAAATCAACGTTGTTAAATGCTTTAATGCCAGAATTAGGTTTAAAAACACAAGAGATTTCGGATGCGCTTGGTCGTGGTAAACATACGACTAGACATTCTGAATTATATAAGTTTAATGAAGGCTATATTGCAGATACACCAGGATTTTCAAAGATTGATTTTAAGATCTATTATGAAGATGAATTAAAAGAATTTTATCCTGATTTTATTGCATTAAGTCCTAGTTGTAAATTTGGCAATCAATGTAATCATATTCATGAGCCTAAATGTGCTATTAAAGAAGCTTTTGAACAAGGGCATATTTTAAAATCTAGATATGAAAATTATTTACAATTTATAGAAGAAATAAAAAATCAAAAAGTAAAATATTAAGGAGTGATTTTATGATTATTGCACCATCAGTTTTGACAGCTGATTTTACAAAATTAGCTCAAGAAATAGATAAAATAAAATCTGCTGATTATATTCATATTGATATTATGGATGGACACTTTGTCCCTAATATCTCTTTTGGTCCTGCTATTACAAAAACAATCAATGATTTATCAACAATACCTTTAGACGTTCATTTAATGGTCACTGATCCAATCAATTGGGTTGAACAATTTAGTTTAAGTAAGGTTGAATTTATTACCATTCACATCGAAGCTAATTGTTATAAGGAAACTATCGCAAAAATTAGATCAAAAGGAAAAAAAGTTGGCATATCTGTTAAACCAAACACAAGCGTGGATGCAATACTAGAAATCATTGATCAAGTTGACCTTGTTTTAGTGATGACAGTAGAACCTGGTTTTGGTGGTCAGTCATTTATGACTGATATGATGGAAAAAGTCAAAAAACTTGTTGAAATTAGGGAAACACAAAAACTTAAATTTTTGATTGAAGTTGATGGCGGTATCAATCAAAATACGATTGAAATTGCTAAAAATGCTGGTGTTGACATGGCTGTAGCTGGAAGTTTTGTGTTCAATCACAATCATCCTAGTGAAGCAATTAGGTCACTAAAATGAGAGTCATTATTATCACACATCCAACTCCAAAAGATGTAAGAAAAATCTTTAAATTTGAAGAGAGTGATTATATCATTGGTGTGGATCAAGCAATTCTAGCAATGTATAAACAAAGAATTAAAATTGACCTTGCTGTAGGTGATTTTGATTCACTTAAAAACCCAGGTATTTTAAACCAATTAAATAAAGTTGAATTGAGTCCTATCAAAGATGTCACAGACACATATCAAGCATTGATTGAAGCAAAAAAATTAAATGCTGATGAGCTTATTATGATTGGCGGCATTGGTGGTCAAAGAATCGAACATTATATGGCAAATTTATCATTATTTAATGAGTTTGAAAATCTAGTCATCATTGATGATTATTCGATGATTAATAGAGTGAATGTTTCTATAAATCATATCCCATTTTATGATGGTTATGTATCATTTTTCGGATATCCTAAAGCTATCATTTCACTTAAGCATTTCAAATATGAATTAGATCATTATCACATGGATCAATTTGATCCAATTGGAATTAGTAATGAGACGCTAGAAAACGCGATTTTAGAAATCCATGAAGGTAGCGTATTGATGATTAAAACAATTAAAGATTAAAAAGAAAAAGGTGGATGGTCTCCACCTTTTCTTTTGCTCAAATAAAAAACGTTACAGAAGAACGTTTTTATTGGAATAACGTCATTAACTTTTATTAAACACGTTCTAAATTGTGTTTTTTAAGAGCTCTTGCTGAAACTTTAACTTTTTTAATGTTTCCATCTTCGTCTTTAATTCTGATTGTTTGTAAATTGCTCTTCCAAGTTCTGCGTGTTGCATTTAACGCATGACTACGTTTGTTTCCAAATACTGTTGATTTTCCTGTTACATAGCATTTAGCCATACTCTCACTCCTAACTGCACAATTCAATTTAACATAGAAGATGAAAAAAAGCAACACATTCATTTAAAATATTTTGAAATAATTCATAAAAATGTTACTATATTATATATTTATATAATTTTGAGTGTCAAAATGTTTCATATGTGATATAATAAGAATGCTAAAATGTAAACCAATATTGCATTTTAAAAATCACAATGCTATACTTATTAAGTATTGTAATTAATGACCTTATATGAAAAATCTAAAATTTAATCTTTATCTTAAGAGATGTTATACGCGTTCAAAATCTAGGAGGATCAATTATGGCGAACCAAACGGTCAGCGGATCTCTATTTAAAAAAATGGTAACAAACGGTGCAGTAAACTTAAAAAACAATCACAAGGAAATCGACCATCTTAATGTTTTCCCAGTCCCAGACGGAGACACTGGAACAAACATGCAAATGACAATGATGGCTGGTATTAAAGAAGTCAACAATTTAGATTCACAATCTATTATCGATATTTCAAAAATTTTATCAAGAGGACTCTTAATGGGTGCTAGAGGAAACTCAGGTGTTATCCTCTCGCAATTTTTCCGCGGAGTTTATTCTGAAATCGCAAAAATTGATAATGGTAGTGCAACCATTGAAGAATTTATCAAAGCCCTTGTTGGTGGATACCAAATGGCATATCGTGCCGTGATGGATCCAGTTGAAGGTACCATTTTAACCGTTGTTAGAGAATCAGCAGAAAAAGTATTATTAGAACAACCAAATTTAAAGAGTGTTGAAGATGTTTTAAAAATTTATTTAGAACAAGCTAAAGCAACACTTATAAAAACACCAGATTTACTACCTGTATTAAAAGAAGCAGGTGTTGTCGATAGCGGTGGAGCAGGTTTCATTAAAATTATTGAAGGTATGATCATGGCACTAGAAGGCAATATGCTTGCTGAAGCTGATGTTCAACCAACAATAGAAGCGGTACATGAACATTTTCATGGTGCTGAAAATCTTGGCGATATTGATATTAAATATGGATATTGTACAGAATTTATCGTAAAACTTCATCATCCTGAAACATTTGATGAAAACTATATGAAAGAACCATTATCACAAATGGGAGATTCTTTAGTTGTTGTTACTGATGATGATTTATTAAAAGTTCACGTTCATACAAATCAACCTGGTGTTGCATTAACACTTTCACAAAAATATGGTGATATTCAAACAATTAAAGTTGAAAACATGCGTTTACAACATTCAACAATTATGGGTAATCACCAAGAACCTACCAAAGTAGCAACAAAAGTAGAGAAAAAATCAAAATATGGTATTTTAGCAGTTGCTTCAGGCGAAGGTATCAAAGAAGCATTTAAAGAATTAGGTGTTGACCTTATCGTAGACGGTGGACAAACAATGAATCCATCAACAGAAGACTTTGTAAAAGCTGTTGAAACACTTAATTGTGATAATGTGATTATTTTACCAAATAATAAGAATATCATTATGTCAGCTGAACAAACTATTGATTTAGTTGAAGGTAAAACTGTTAGAGTACTTCATACAAAGAGTATTGCACAAGGTTATACATCACTTATGGCATTTGATCCAACTCAAGAAATTGATGATAATATCGAAGAAATGACTGAGATTGTTTCTAAGATGAGATCTGGCGAGATTACATATGCAGTTAGAGATACTGAACTTGGTGGAGTACAAATTAAAAAAGGTGATTTCATTGGTATTACCGAAGGTAAAATCAAGGTTGCGACTCAAAGTAGAGTAGAAACTGCTAAGAAATTGCTAGATGATATGATCAATGAAGACAGAGAAATTATCACTATCTTCTACGGTCTAGAAACAGATGAAGACGAATTAGAAGCTATTGTAACTTATGCAAAACAATTAAATCCTGATTTAGATGTTGATTTGATTGAAGGGCAACAAGAAATTTATAGTTATATTATTTCAGTTGAATAGTTAAATAGGTGCCAAAAGGCACCTTTTTTATTTTTGAAATAAATCTATTTGAATGATTAAAAAAATATGTTATAATCAAAAGGCAATGCGGATGTGGTGGAATGGTAGACACGCAAGTTTGAGGGGCTTGTGAGCAAGTAATCGCTCGTGTGAGTTCAAGTCTCATCGTCCGCACCAATTCAGAAGCATAGGTTTGATACAATACGTATCAGGCCTTTTTTTGCTTTAATAAGGGCTTTTTATCACTTAATCAAGTATTTTTTAATGTAAAAATTACCCAAAAATAAAGAAAAAATTAGTGAGCAGTTTAGGTGCTTACACGATTTGCTCAAAATTTACACGATTACAAGTCAGTTTACACGATTTGAATGATTTTTACACGATTACATGTTAATCATTAAGTATTTGAGAAAAAACATCAAAAACCATTAAGTTATTGATAATGTCTTAAATTTTTTTATCAAAAGTGCTATAATGATTACAAGTCGTTTACAAGTAAAAGGTGATATCTATGAAATATAAAAAAATAGTGAAAGAAATAAGAAAAAAACTAATAATCACACAAGTTGAGTTAGCAGAACTATTAGGTGTTTCTTTTTCGTCTATAAATAGATGGGAAACTGGCAAACACGAACCTACAACTAAGATTAAAAGGAAGTTAGTTGAAATATGTAAAGCAAATAACATTGATTTGGGGGAAGAGGAGTAATGTTACATTTTAATGAAGATACCAGAGTGAAGTTTCCAGCAACAATTCAGTTCTTAAGATTAGGGTATGAATATCAAACTTTAAAAGGTTCTCGTATTGATTTTGAGACCAAAATATTCATCGATAGATTTAAAACGTCTTTAGAAAGAATAAACAACAGAAAAATTGTTGATGATGAATTATTTAAACTTTTAGCAGAAATTAATACTTTGATTAAAAATAACGACTTAGGGAAAGAATTTTATAACAGACTCCTTTCTTCAGAACATCCATTAAAGCTAATCGATTTAGATGATTATAAGAACAATGATTTCGCAATTGTTGATGAACTACCATTTAGTATAAAAGAAGGAACTGAAGAAGGATCTTTTAGACCTGACATTAATATTCTAATCAATGGGATGCCTTTAGCTTTTTTAGAAGTTAAACACCCTAACAACAGCGGTGGTATTCAAGTTGAATTTGAACGAATGATAAATAAAAGATTAAAAAATGATGACTATAAAAAGTATTTTAACCTAATTCAAATTATTTCATTTTCCAATAATATGGAATATGAAGATGCTGATGATGATATTGCTGATCAAGTTAAAGCTGGATCATTCTACACTGCACCCAATGGACAAAGCACTACATTCTCTTTTTTTAGAGAAGATATTAAAGAGTATCACTCAAACTATAAACTAAAAGATATTGATGAAGATACAATAAAATATGTAGTAAAAGATGGCGGATACAATCCAGAAGAAACTGATGCACCTGAATTCATCACTAATCTTTCAGATACCACACCATGCAATAGATTTATAACTTCTTTTTATGACAAAGAAAGATTTTTCTACATGCTAAGATATGGCATTATGTTTTTAACTGAAATTAAGAAAGTACATAATGCTTCAACAAACACAGATGAAGAAATTCCAATTAAACAAAAACATATCATGAGATATCCTCAATTTTTCGCTACAAGAGCAATTATTAAGCGATTTGGTGAAGAAGATAAAAACGGTATTATTTGGCACACTCAAGGTTCAGGTAAGACTGCTCTTTCCGCATATTCAACTAAAGTGATTACTGATCACTTTTCAAAAAAAGGTGTTAACACAAGATTCTTTTTTATTGTAGATAGGCTTGATTTAATGACACAAGCTACTACTGAATTTGTAAATAGAGGTTTTGTGGTGACAAGCGTTTCAAACAAAATTGAATTTGCTAAAGAGTTAAGAAAACCACTCGATGAAGACAATGATGGCATTGGTACTATTTGTGTAGTTAATATACATAAGTTAATGGAAGAATCAAAAATGCCAGTGGTTGAAAATGTCTATAATGTAAAAGTGCAAAGAATCTTTTTTGTTGATGAAGCACATAGATCATACAACTTTCATGGTGAGTTCTTTAAGAACTTAATGACATGTGATTCTAATGCTATTTATATTGCAATGACAGGAACACCCCTATTAACAAAGAAAGAACGTTCGAATCTAAAATTTGGTGATTATATTCATAAGTATTTTTATGATAAATCAATTGCTGACGGATATACCTTAAGAATAAAAAAAGAACAAATCGATACTGCAGCAAAAGCAGAAATTAAAGAAAACCTTGATATTGAAAATCAAAACCTCGATAGCAAGGATGTTTATGAATCAGATGACTATATTGAAGGTGTTTCAAAATACATTGAAAGAGACTTTAGACAATTTAGACTTGTTAATACGGATAATTCTATTGGCGCGATGATTGTATGTCGTTCGAATGACCAAGCAAGAAAGATTAATGAATGGATCAAGAATCATAGTAAATTAACAAGTGGCTTAGTCATGTCTGATAGTGAAAATAATGCTGTTCAAAGTGCATTAAACAAGCAACATCAAATTAACTTTAGAGAAAGTGGATTCCCAGATATCTTAGTTGTTCATTATATGCTTACAACTGGATATGACGTAAAACGACTTAAGAAAATGTATCTTTTACGTGGTCCTAAAGCACAAAGCTTACTTCAAACAATATCACGAGTGAACAGACCATATAAAAGCCCAACAGGTAAAGTTTACCAATATGGTTATATTGTTGACTTTGTTGACATTGAAAAAGAATATAATAACACCCTTGATGCCTATATTAAAGAACTTGAAGCAGACATGAATGAAGATGGTGATGATGAAGTATCATTGTCTGGTCTTGTTGTTGACAAAGAGGATATTAAGAAAAAGCTTGATAAACTTCTATTAGAATTAAAACATTTCATTCCAAATGATAATATTGAAATGTTTGTAAATATGATGCAATACTTTAACAAAGATGCTCTGTTGAAAATCAGAAAAATATTAATTGGTGTGAAAGATTGCTCAATTGAATTTAAATTATCAAGAGCAGATGAATATTCTAAGCTTATCGATGATGACAAAGTTAACAAATATCTAAGAACGGTTAATGACAGAATCTCATTTATCAATTTATCTTGCAAAGTCATAGATACACTTGATATCATGAATAACGAAGAAGTTATTAAGGTTTTATATGAATTTATAAGAACAAAAATTACCATTCTTGATTTAGGCAAATTTATGCTAAATGATGATGATTTTAATAAAGTGAAGGATGTACTTACTGAACTCCAAAAAGAAGTTCAAAAGAATAAGAATAAAAAGGATATTAAGGTTCAAAAGCTTGAAGATTTACTTAAAAAGATTTTTCAAAAGCTTGAAGTGTTTGAGTATAGTAACATTGATGAACTATCAGAAGAGCTAAGAGTCGCATTAGCAGAAGCTAAAAAAATCAACGAAGAAAACGATCGATTATCTCTTGCCTATGGTGGTAGTTTTGCATTTGTTAAAACACTTAGTGATGCAGTGATTGAGACTAATATTGATAGATCAGTTATCGAAAAATTTTTGAAGATTATTTATGAGAGCATAAAAGATACAATCTATGATGATGCCTTAATTGTTCAAGGAAGAAAAGGCTTTGTTGATGCTACAAAAGCAAAGATCACAGTTATTTTAATTAAGGAAAAATTATTTAAGAACATAAAAGAATCATATGATGAGATTCTTGAAATGTTATATGTCAACTTGCTACTTTATAAAGAGAGCATTTAGGAGGGAATAAGCAATGCCAAATTACGTAGATTTAGAGAAAAATATTAAATCCATTATTGATGATTTACAAGGTTTATGTTCAACAAATGGATTATCAAATACTGCTTATGAAGAAGTAGTAGTTACATCAGTATTCCTTTATAAGTTTTTAAATGATAAATTCATGGCTAATCTTAGAAAATTTTGTAACGAAACTAATTTAGCATATGAATCAGTCATCAAAAATGAAGATGATATGCTTGAGGCATTTTATGCATCATATCCTCAAGATGTAGCATTCAAATATGAAGACACAATTGACTATTTAGTACAACATATCAAAGATGATAATTTTTATGCTCAGTTTGATAAAGCTTTAGTCAGAATATCAAATTACAAAGAAAATCAGTCATTTAGTGTTGAAACTGCAGGCGGTGAAAAGAAACCACTATTTACTGAGATTACCGATAAAGTTGAAACCGCTAAGAGAAATGCTTTTGCAAGAAATATATTCTCATATATCACAAGAGATAGATTTGACTTTGGAGAGACTATTGAGGGGAACTACGATTTCTTTAGTACAATATTTGAATATTTAATACAAAACTATAATGTAGCAAGTGGGACATATGCTGAATACTTTACACCTCAAGCGTTATCAAGTGCCATTGGTAAAATCTTAGTTCACATGGCTCCAGTTGAAGATAAGATATATGAAGTATACGACCCATCAGCAGGATCTGGTTCGTTAGTGCTTCATTTAGCGAACGAATTAGGTAATGGAAAATTTGGTAACAAGGCAAGAGTTTACACACAAGATATCTCCCAAAAATCAGCAAGATTTTTAAGAATCAATATGCTTTTAAATGGTTTGAAAGAATCTCTAGAAAATATTATTGAAGGAGACACACTTGAAACACCTGCACATTTTATAGTTAAAGGTGATGATACATCGGGTATAAAGAAATTTGATTTCATCACTTCAAATCCTCCATTTAAAACTGATTTCTCATCAACAAGAGACAAGATTGAAACCAAATGGGAGAAGACATCGAGATTCTTTGCAGGAGTACCAAAGATTCCAAATAAGAAAAAAGATTCAATGGCAATATATCTACTTTTTATACAACACATATTGTATTCGCTAAAAGATGGTGGAAAGGCTGCGATTGTTGTTCCTACTGGTTTTATTACTGCTAAAAATGGAATTGAGAAAGTTATTAGAAGACAAATTATTGATAATAAGTGGTTACGTGGTGCTATTTCTATGCCGTCAAATATTTTTGCTAATACAGGAACAAATGTCTCAGTGTTATTCATCGATAAATCAAATACCAATGGTGAAGTATTATTGATGGATGCATCGAATTTAGGAACTAAAGTTAAAGTTGGTAAAAATCAAAAGACTGTTCTTTCTAATGATGAATTAGATAGATTAGTTAGTACATTTATTGGACATAAAGTTGAGGAAAAATTTACAGTATCGGTTACTTATGAACAAATAAAAGAAAAGAATTATTCATTTAGCGCGGGTCAGTATTTTGATGTGAAAATTGAATTTATAGAATTAAGTCAAGAAGAATTTCAAGCAAAAATTAATAAATGTAAGACTAATCTTAATGCACTATTTACTGAAGGTAAAACTCTAGAAGATGAGATTAAAAAAAACCTAGAGGAGCTCAAGTATGGAGATTAAGGAATATACATTACGTGACTTGTTAACTATAAAAAATGGTAAGGATTATAAACATCTTGATCATGGAGATGTTCCTGTATATGGAACAGGAGGGATAATGACATACGTTAACGAAAAACTATTTTCTGGAGAATCTATTTTGTTACCACGCAAAGGAACATTAAACAACATTATTTATGTTGAAGGTGATTTATGGACTGTCGACACAATGTATTGGACTATAGTTGATTCAACCAAAACTTACCCAAAGTATCTATATCTATATTTATCGCTATTAGATTTATCATCTAAAGATAGTGGATCCACTTTACCGAGTATGACTTTTGATTCATATTATTCAATACCTGTTAAACTTCCAGGATTAAGAATTCAAATGCAAATTGCAGATAAAATTTTTACTATCACTAATAAAATACTCAACAATTACAACATCAGCAAGGAATTAGAATCAATGGCAAAGACTTTATATGACTATTGGTTCTTGCAATTTGAATTTCCAAACAAAGAAGGGAAACCATATAAAACATCAGGCGGAAAGATGGTTTGGAACGATGAATTTAAAAGAGAAATACCTGAAGGATGGGAAGTAAATAAAATATCAGAATGTTTAACGCACATTAATACAGGCTTAAATCCAAGAGACCATTTTGTGCTAAATGATGGTAATATAAAATATGTCACGGTGAAAAACCTAACAACAACTGGAGATTTGGATTTTTCAGGTTGTGACACGATTTCAGATAGCACCAAAAAACTTATAAATAAACGTTCTATGATTTCACCAGGAGATATATTGTTTGCAAGTATTGCTCCTTTAGGTCGATGTTTTATAATTAGAGAAAATCCATATGATTGGGAAATAAATGAATCTGTATTCTCAATTCGACCAAACGAAAAAGTTAGCTCTGAATATTTATATCAGTATTTTATGAGTGAATATTTCGTGAAAAAAGCAGAACACAGCTCTACAGGAAGTGTCTTTGCTGGTATTAGAATTTCTACCTTGAATGACATAGATATCGTAATTCCACCTAAAGCTATTACAGATAAGTTTACTAATAAATTAATCAACATATATAAACTAAAATACAGAAAAAGCAAGGAAAATCAAGAACTTACATCCCTTCGAGACTTCTTGTTACCAATGTTAATGAATGGACAAGTGACTTTTAAATAAATAGCGACCCAGCTCTTAATTGAGTTGAGTTGCTTTTTTGTTTATGAATGATTAAATATAAGAAGTGCAATTATATTTCTGTTTAGCCGTTAAATCATTTACTGATTATTTTTTTATCCGTCAATTTTTCCTGTTTTAGTATAAAGTTACAAAAATGAATATGTCTAATTAGAGGAGTTAAAAATGGAAAAGCATGGTCATTTTCAATTGGTTTCTTACCTAATTTAGAATCTTTTTTTGAGATCGAATAACCATATACTTTTTCATCATGGTAAGCAAAACTAATCATAACATCTTTTCCTATTTTAATTCTTTGATCTGAGGTCATTTTGTCAAAATGGTTTTCTGATTCATCATCATTATAAGTGTTATATACTGCAATACTTGTAAAAGCAAAACCGATCATCTGGTCTTGATATACTAATTTTGATACCTCACGTATCAATCGATATACTCTCGCTTTAGAGGTAACTGGGACTAAAAAAAGTCTAAAAGTATTATCTTTATTAAATGTGTATAATTCAGCCATCAAATCTTCATGACCAGACATTTTCCAAACTTCATTTTGGTAGCCAACCAATAGTTTATACTTTGTTTTAAAAGGTTCTTTTATTCTAAGAACAGGATGTTTGGATAGTTTAACTTTATGTGATCCCGTTTCAATTAGTGATTTGTCCTTCATGCTTACAATTGGTACGATTGATGGTGCAAAATTTATCGTACCATTTTCAGGATAGTATACACCATCAACAACATATTGAATTGTTGTTTTCTTTAGCTCTGCAAAAGCATTGTTTAGTTCCTTTGTTATTTTTACAAGTGGTGGGTAGTCCGGTTTTAGATTAAGTCCTATAGAGCGGAAAATTCTATCAGTTCTGTTAATGATGTTAAACGCATCATCTAGTAAGTTGTTTTCTTTCCCTTCTGTAATAAAACTAATTCTTTGTGTGAAAAAAATCTCATTTACAGGGTAAAACTTAAAATTTTTAAAAGTCTCTAGAATTTTTTTCTGTTCATCCTTTTCAAAAAGTCTAATCGATAAATTTAAGTCTTTATCATCAAATTTATAATTATCATATATCGTGAAATGAATTTGCTTGATTAGTTCAATTGGTAAAGCACCTGGTTCAGTTATCTTTTTTAGATAATCATCGATTATTAGTTTTCCATCTAATATTTTATCTTTTACATAAACAAGTATGTTTTTCCCTTCACGATTACATTTGGTTTCATATGATCTATATGCCTTATAGATAAAATTGAAAAAGCTCTCAAAAGGGGCCTGTAGGGTTAAAATATCATCTTTTATGCTTATAGAAGTCAACGATGAAATTGCTTGATATAGATGTTGGTACGCTGAAAAAAGTGCTTTTTCATTTGCATCTTCAATTGATCCATTACCATGTTCATCAAGTAGCATTTCATAAATTGTTTTTACAGAGGTAGGGATTTCATTCTCACCGTATTCCATATAATTTACAAACTGATAGGTTAAGGCTTCGGAAAATGTACCGAGGTCTTTTTTTTCATCTTTATCAATTTCAAATTCATCTAGTAGATCATTAAAACGATTCATATTAATATGTTCATCAAAAAAAACAGGAAGGTTTTCAAAATCACTATTTTCTATGACAAATGTTCTAAGATCATCGGATAAAGGTTTATTGCCATTGAGTATTTTCTTGCAATAGTCAGGTGTATAAGTAAATGTTGGACAACACTGCTTGAATAGTTGCTCAACAAAATCTTCTTGCTTTGTTATCTTGTTGTTTTTTGCTTTATAGATTTTTTGTAAGAATAGACTAAACTTCAATGTAATCACCACATTTTTTAAGATTTTAACAGTCCCTAGCAGGGACTAGGTTCTTAATTTACTATAGAGTTGTAAGCACATAACAGTAATATTTTATCACATTATTGGCTTACATGATAGAGACTTCACAGCCTTAGCTAAGCTGGTCACAATGAAGTACAGAAAACAATCAAATCATGCAGTTCGATCTATTGTGAGGAGAGGTCTGCAAATTGAAATGGAGTTATTCTACTAACCCTTCTTTTTGCGACCCCTTTGAACCGCCTACATGTTTGAGAGAAGAATATCTCCGTTTTAGAAAACAAATCTAAATTGGAGGTATTTTTTTATGAAGCTAACAAAAACAGAAAAGAATCAAAATCCTAAACTATATGGTTATGGAAGCTTAGAGCAATTGCAGAGTGATCCAGATAATACATTAACGCACTGGATTCCTTATAAGGATGCAGATGGAGATTTAAGGTTCATTCCTTGTGATGAGGAGTATTTTCACTTTCACAGAAATGATGTGCGAAATGAAAGACGTAGACGAGATACCGAATCACGATGCTTGATTCCATCAGAAAAGTTTGGATTGGTGAAGTGTCGAGCAGATTGCAGTTTGTGTCCAAAGGTAAGAGACGGTCTACCTATCTCTATTGATTACATGCGTGAGAATTATGATTTCGATTTCAAAGATGAATCCTATGAAGAAAATCAGGAACAACTCAAAAAACAAGAACAAAGTGACTTCATTTGGAATCTCGTCAGTGAGCTTAATGAAACAGATCAACTGATTTTGAAATATTTCAATGAAGGAAAAACTGATGCTGAAATAGCTGCTGAACTTAATAAGGCAAGAAGCACTATACAAGAACGCAAAACAAAATTAATCAAGATACTTAAAGAAAAATATGAAAAAAAATAAAAATAACCGGCAAAACAAAACAAACCTCGCCATTAATCCTTTGAAGAGGAAGAACGACCTTTTCAATAACCAAAGGAGGTTTAGAAATGAAGAAAGAACCAAAAGCCGATAAGCCCTATCTAACGGATAAGGATTTAGTCGAAACATTACTGCTTATCAGTGAGACGACTAAAACATTGGCACTGGAAGTCATGTTGCTTCCAGAAGAAAAAAATAAAGAAGGAGAAGAGAATCATGATTGAAAACAAAGAAATGCTGATGGATTGGAATGACTCGATTGAATCTGATGGAAATGAATATGTTCTAATACCTGAAGGTGACTACAATTTTACAGTAACACATTTAGAGCGTGGAAGATTTAATGGTAGTTCGAAAGTTCCTCCATGTAATAAAGCTACAATTCACGTTCAAGTAGAAACCAAAGATGGTGTCTCTAATGTAAAATTTGAATTAATTTTATATCGTACATTAGAGTGGCGCATTTCTGCATTTTTTAGATGTATTGGGCAGAAAAAGCAAGGTGAAAAACTCACAATGAACTGGACTAAGGTTGTCGGATCAAAAGGTAGAGCACATTTTAAACAACGCTCTTACACTAATCAAAATGGTGAAGAAAGATTAATCAACGATATCGAACGCTTTATCGATTATAATGATGAGTTCTTTATACCAGAGAATCTTCCGTTTTAAGGAGTACTTAAATGGACAATATATTAGAAGCTTTAAAACAGGTTGATGTCTCAAAAGTATCTTACCAGGAATGGATAAACATCGGGATGGCTCTTAAAGCAGAAGGTTATGATTGTTCGATATGGGATAACTGGAGTAAAAATGATGCCCGTTATAAACAAGGTGAATGCGAACAAAAATGGAGGAGTTTTAGCGGCTCCTCTAACCCAGTATCTGGTGGAACGATCGTAAAACTTGCAAAAGATGCTGGATGGATTCCCACGAGTAGAATCAGTGATGGTCTCATGGAGTGGGACGATGTCATTGAGTACGATGGAGAAGGTTTGATCTATGATCCAAAAACGGATAAGAAACCTTCTGAGCAGCTCATCGAATATCTTGAAACTTTATTTGAAGATGATGAATATGTAGGCTATGTAACAAACGATGTATGGTCAGACAGTAAAGGTAAATGGATGCCAGGCAAAGGTCAGTATGATCGGACAGCTAAGGAATTGATTGATTTACTAAAAAAACATCCAGATGATATTGGCGCTGTGATTGGCGATTGGAAAGATGAAAGTGGTGCATGGATTAGGTTTAATCCAGTTGATGGGAGTGGTGTTAAGAATGAAAACATCACAAGATTTACCTATGCATTAGTTGAATCAGACACTATACCAATTCCAGAACAAGATGCTATTTATCGAAAGTTTGAACTTCCAATCGCCTCTCTAGTTCATAGTGGTAGTAGAAGTTTACATGCTATCGTTAGAGTCGATGCAATGGATGCAGAAGAATATCGAAAACGAGTTCAATATCTCTATGACTTTTTAAATAAGAACGGACTAAAAGTAGATATTAATAATCGCAATCCATCAAGGCTTTCAAGAATGCCTGGTGTCACACGAAATGGTGTACTTCAAACTTTAGTGGATACAAACATTGGAAGACGTAATTGGAATGAATGGCTAGATTTTGCTGAAGGAAATACGGATGAATTACCTCAAGAAAAGACGAGTGGACAAATTCGTACAAAAAAGGAATTCTTAGAACCTCAACTTATAGAAGGTATTGTTCGTGTTGGACACAAAATGCTCATTTCAGGTTCTTCTAAAGCGGGTAAAAGTTTCTTATTAATTGAATTAGCTATTGCACTTGCAGAAGGACGAAAATGGCTAGGTTTTCAATGCAAAAAGACAAAAGTGTTTTATGTGAATTTAGAAATTGCTGAAAAAAGCTGTGGTAACCGAATTGATGAAATACATCTTGCGCTTGGTGTGGAACCTAAATATGAACAAGATTTTGTTGTCTGGAGTCTTCGTGGAAGTTCGATGCCTCTCGATAAGCTAGCACCAAAAATCATCCGAAAAGTCGCAAATAAGGGATACGAAGCAATCATCATTGATCCAATTTACAAGGTTATTACTGGAGATGAAAACAATGCCTCTCAAATGGGTGCATTTACAAATATCTTCGATAAAATCAGCAAAGAAACCGGATGTACGATTATTTATAGCCATCACCATTCTAAAGGTGCTCAAGGCTTCAAAAGAGCGATGGATAGAGCTTCAGGTTCAGGTGTGTTTGCCCGTGATCCTGATGCGCAACTCGATATGATTCAACTTGAAACTACCGATGAATTTATGGCTCAATATGCAGATGTAAAAACATCATCTGCTTGGCGACTTGAGAGTAGTTTACGTGAGTTTCCTAATTTCAAGCCAGTAAACTTTTGGTTTGAGTATCCGATACATCGAGTTGATGATAAGGGGATACTAGCAAAGCATTATGCAAATGGAGATCCCAAAGCAAATCTAGACAAAAGTAGTAAGAAAAATCAAACTATTGAATCACGAAAAGATGAGTTTGATGCCGCGTTTGACAATGAGTCTGCAGGAACTGGTAGTTGTGCACTAACTGACTTAATGAGCTATCTAGGTATAGCTGAACGCACTGTTCGCAAACGACTAAGTGAATTTAGCGATGAGTATGTATGTTCAAAAGGAAGAGTTATGAGGGTGCAAAAGGCACCTGCAGAATAATGTTGCAGATAGGGAAATACTCCTATCGGCATGATTGTGCAGCATATAGGGTGAAAATCCCTATCGGCATATTGCTGCCGAAAGGCCTTATATATATGTGTTGCAACCAACACGCTGACGCATGTTTGTAGGATAGGGCTTTTAGCCTTGCCCTATCCCAAACAAATGCATCATCGTCAGCACTCGCCTATCTGCACCTAAAAATTAGAAAAATGGAGGTAACTATGAAAATATTCCTATTACTAGATCCACCAACAGTTACCGCTCAACAAAACAAAATAACACTGGTTAATAACAAGCCAGTCTTCTATAAACCGGAAAAGTTGAAACAAGCACGAAGAATCATTATCAAGCACCTAAAGCCTTTCAAACCGGACGTGCCTATGGAGGGAGCTATCAAACTGGATGTTACTTGGAGATTCCCAAAAGGCAAGAAACACAAACATCAGGAATGGAGAGTCACAAGACCAGATACAGATAACTTGGAAAAGATGCTCAAAGACTGCATGACGGAAGTTGGATTCTGGATTGACGACGCACAGGTAGTAGTTGAACACGTGGAGAAGATATGGTCAGATGAGCCAAGCGGCATCGCCATAGAAATAAATGCATTGAGCAAAATTAAGGAGGATTCAACATGACAGCAAAAGAATACTTAAGCCGATATCATAATATAAAACGCAGGATTGAGTTGCTGCAAGGTGAAGTTGATGAGTACATACGTTTAGCTAACTCTATACCTGGTATCAATTTTGATCAGATTCGTGTTGATGGAACCAAAAATCTTGAAGCTCCATTTGAGAAGTGGATACGAAAAGCTTTGGACAACGAACTGTGGATTGTTGATATGAAGAATAAACTCCCTGTTATCAAAGGTGAAATTATCTCTGCAATAGCAAAACTTGAAGATGAACTACAAAGAAGGGTCATGATTTTTCGATACATTGATTGGCTGAGTTGGGCTGATATTGCTGAGAGAATGTACTATTCCGTAGCCACGATTCGAAGATGGCATGATAAGGCATTGCTTGAAATAAATGTTCCAACGTAGTGAAAAACAAAAGGAGTGTGTAATTACTCCTTAGTTTCAATTCGATTTTTGAGTTCATTCACTTTAATTATGGCTAATCTGATGATTGTTTTTAATTGTTGATAATCGATTTTCAGTAACAGTTCATTATCATTTCTGACTGTTATTGAGTCTTTATCAATCTTCACGTTATAGCCCTTTAGGTTGAACTCCATAATGGGTTCGCTCATTATTTCAACTCCTCTCTATTAGAGAAAATGTAAAATCTGCGAGAAATAATGGCAAGGTTGAGCAGATATGAGCAAGGATGAACAATTGTGAAACTGTCAAGACTGTGGTAGTATTATAATGAGCAAAGCTATAAACACATGGAATACTGGCTTTACGACCAGCCTAGAAACGACTAAAGAATTCAGAAATGGATTCTTTTTTGTTTTTGCAGAGATACTTGTAGTATTCCAACTGGAAAGATATTACATTTTTTTGTAAACAGTTGGAGTGATTTGAATGAAAGGAAAAATGCTTGATTTATACGAGCGTTGGGAACAATCTGGACATCTAGATACGAAGCTTTGTTAATATTAAAATAAAAGTAACCAATAATGATGGTTTAAGATTTACCAATAATGGTAAATATAAACTTAATCAGGAGGTTACTTTTTTCATTGATATAAATCCACTATAATTGTTTTATACAAT
>JBFWMH010000007.1:0-83159 GCA_050251655.1 Acholeplasmataceae bacterium | reverse complement strand
TATTGTATAAAACAATTATAGTGGATTTATATCAATGAAAAAAGTAACCTCCTGATTAAGTTTATATTTACCATTATTGGTAAATCTTAAACCATCATTATTGGTTACTTTTATTTTAATATTAACAGATATTATGATTGGATAAAATTAGGTAGGCCTAAGCACAAATCATTTAATGAAACGATCAATGAAATGGTTAAACAAATATATGAAGCAGATGATCGTAGAGGCATTAGAAGTGTCAGGATGTATATAAAAGCGGCATACGGCCTCGTTTTAACAAATAGAACCGTATACCGCTATATGAAAATCAATGACCAAAGGGCCACTGTTCGCGTAAAGCAAAGGTCATATCCAAAGGCTAGCAACCACGATATACCTAATGTTTTACAAAGAGATTTTACCACAAATAAACCCAATGAGAAATGGTCAATTGATATATCCTATATCTTTCGAAGAGATGGACTTAGTTATCTATGTGCCATTAAAGATTTATATGATAAATCCATCGTCGCATGGCAGATATCAGACCAGATTGATTTAAAACTCGTATTAGATACACTTGATGAAGCATTGATGAAAATACCTTATGAACAAAGAATGACGCTGACCATACATTCTGATCAAGGCTGGCATTTTACGCATCAATTATATCAAGATAAACTATTATCAGAAGGTGTTATTCAATCTATTTCAGCGAAAGGCAGCAGTGTAGATAACGCACCGATTGAATCATTTTTCGCAATTCTAAAGACTGAATGTGTATATCGCGAGAAAAATTTATACAAATCAAATGTTTACAGTGTGATTCAAAATTATATGTGCTATTATAACAACGAGCGTTTACAAGAAAAAATAAAAGAGCTCGCTCCTATTGAGTATAGGAATCAAGCTCTTCAGTCTCTTTTTTATTAGTGTCCGTTTTTAAGGAACTAATTCCTTGGGTTCTTTTTTTATACTTTCAATTGAATGCCTATACCTACAACATCAGGTCCCACATGCGCACCAACAACTGGAGTTTGTGGTGCTTCATATAGATTTTCAAGATTGAGTCTTTCTTTGATAATCTCTTTAAAGTGTTCTTTAAGACGGGGATTACCTGTGTATAAAATATATGCATCAAATGCTCTACCATTCGCATAAGCTAAAACTTTATCAGAAATAGAATCTAAAGCCACTTTAATATTTCTAATTTTTTCGATAGAGACGATTTGTCCTGTAGACTGAACTTGTAAGATAGGTTTGATTTTAAGAAGTTTACCTACAAATGCTGCAGCACCTGATAAACGTCCATTTTTCACAAGATATGATAGAGAATCAACTGCAAAGAAAATAGTATTATTTTCTCTCATTAGATTAAGTTTAAGTTCTACATCATCAAAAGATTTACCTTCTCTAATCATCTTAGATGCCTCTAAAGCAAATAACCCTTCTGAAAAACAAACAGTTTTTGTATCAAAAACTCTAATCTCCATTTTATCTTTTAATTCTTCTCTTGCCAGTGAAATTGCGTTATGTGTACCAGATAATAATGACGATATAGTAGTTACAAAAAATCGGTCATATCCTTGTTCATAAAAAGATTCAAAAAATGCGATGACTTCTCCAATAGATGGTTGTGAAGTCTTTGGTACTAAATCAGGATCATTTCTTAATATCTCATAAAATTCATCAGCTTTAAGTTCAGTACCATCTAAATAACCTTTTTCATTTAAAAAGATTTTTATTCTTAATATTTCAACATCATGTTCAAATGGATAGTAATCCAATCCACCTGTTGATGTGTCTATCACTAATGTTTTTCCCATAAGACCCTCCATTAAACTCTAAAAGTATTATAACAAATATTTAGTGAAGTTCATAGTCTATGTTATAATTTATATGGTGATAGTATGCTAGAAATAAAAGATCAATTTGAACATAAAATTGTCATTAATAAATCGGATTTTATTGGATTATTATATCCAATCACATCTAAGGAAGATATTGAAACTTATCTTTTAGATGCAAAAACTAAATATCCAAAAGCTACACATTATTGTTATGCGGCAACGCTAGGTCAAAACCGAGCATGGGCCACTTATCAAGATGATGGTGAACCAAAAGGTACTGCTGGTCTTCCTATATTAGACGTGATAGATCACCATAACTTAACCAATGCGTTACTTGTTGTTATTAGATATTTTGGTGGAATTAAATTAGGTGCTGGTGGATTAGTTAGAGCTTATTCTAATGCTGCTTCAGAAGTATTGAAAATAGCCAATTTCTATGAAAAAAAAGAGGTGTATACATACACCATAACTTTTCCTTATCATCTGATTCACCAAGTTGAATCGCTTGTTCTAGAAAAAGGAACCATTCTTCAAAAAACATTTTTAGATATGGTATCCTTTGAGTGTTTGATAGAGGATCAAGATCTTTCTTTTTTGGATGAAATCAAACATTTACTTAAATTTGAACAAGGTGAAAATCAGTTTATTTATATACCTATCGAAAGATAGGTATTTTTTTATATTTGATCAAATAAACCTAAATCATATGCATCAGTTTGCATCGCATTATACAGCCAATTCAAGCGAGTTCCTGCAAATTGATATAAATAATTATATTGTGCTTGGAAAGTGTATGCGTTAACCATTTCTTCAGGGTTCGGCCATACATTTAAACCTAGTCTATCCCATGTTTCATCATCTCTTGCACTTTCATCGATTAATGACATATAAAGACGATTGATGAATAATAGGAAATCATCTTTGTATTGATCATAAAAATTCATATAACGTTGTTTAAATTTTTCTCTAACCTCTGGGATTTGCATCATCTGATGAAACCAAATATTTTTATCACTTCTAAGTCCATAAAAATCAACGGCTGTATGTTCAATGTAATTCACATTTCCATATGCAAAATCAAAATCCCATAAAGGACCAAATGTGAGTAGTCCACCTTTATCCTTAAACAAATATACACTACTGTACCAATTATCAACATTTTTTGTGATTTCTTGTACAATCATATAATCAATCCAAGCATCTATGTCAATATAATCTTGATAATCATTACTGATTAAGTGATTATATGCATCATATAAATATGACTGAATATGATTCTTATAATCTAATGTATAAGATAAATCCTCAGGATCTAAATCTTTGATTTCATAATATGTTTGATTCATACTGATCCACGCATTAGGATTCACTGATGGATAATCTACATATCTCATATCAAGTTCTAGTAAGAAGCTTAAATCATTAACATCTGCATCAATGGTTAAATCAAGTTTATTTTTATCCACTTCTACTTGTTCAGTTAACACATAAACACCTAAATATTGATTATTGATATATAAATCAACATATCTTGTTTCTAATGTATGTCTTAAATCAAAATATGTCGATAATTCATGTGTGATCACGTTTCTCATAAGTGAAGGATCTGCATACTCTGCAAGTAAAACATATGTCTTAGCATTAGGCATACCTAAAATAGAAACACGTTCATCAAATTTAAGCTTATACGGTTTTTTAGGATAACTATACCAAGTAGAGTTTCCACGACCTCTAATACGTCCAGATTCGTTGTTTAAAATAAATTGATCACTACCATTTAACTCACTGATCACATCGGCACTCATATTGATATAAGTATCTAAGTTAATATTTGAAATAGAATCATCCATACTGATGTATAAACTCGTTTTATAATTAGCTAGTGTTAATGATAAACGTTTTGATGTGACTTCAAATGTTTTTGATGAGAATCCTCTTTTAATCGTCACATTAAAGATCAAGTCTTCATCCATTTTAGGTGATTGATAAAGATATGTATCTTCATAGATTTGATCATCAATTTTCCAAGTGATTTGATAGTTTTCAAAAACAGGCAATAGATAATCACTATTGATTGCCTCTGGTATCATGGATTTAATTTCATCTTCAATGGTTTGAATCTCTTCATCATATGTCCCTAAGTCACAACTGACTAAATATAAAGACAGCAAACAAAGAACCAGCCATAACGCGGTTTTTTTCATTTATTTTTCTCCAAAAAAAAGCATAGTCAAATGACTATGCCAATAAATACTCTGCAAATAGTTGTGAAAATCTCACCATAATTTCAGCTAAATTATGCGCAATGATAAGCGCAAGTAAAAAATAACCTGCTTTTATTTCCCAAATTTGAAATTTTTCGAATTTATTTTCAATATGTAATGCTCTAAGAATTCTTAAAGCAATCACAAAGAAAATAACGAGTGAAACAACATAAATAATTTGTTCCATACTATCACTGCCTTACTATGATAAGTGACCTGCACGACTTTTCTTAATGTTTTCTTTCAAATCTTTTTCAAGTTTAGAAAAGTCAACATTTTCTTGTTTTGTGAGTTCTAATTTTTCTTTTTTCATGTTTTCAAAAGCTTCTTTTGCGTTTTCTAATGTTTTCCCGATTTGCGCTTCTAGTGCTAAAATGGTCAATTCATTATTTTTAAATTCAACGACTGCTTGTTCTACAACAAGAAATATTTCTTGTTTTTCTTGAACAAATTTTAAATAACCTTCTGCAACATGTAAAATAATTGGAATATGGTCTTTTAAGATTGCCATTTCGCCATCAGCATTCTTAACCACGGCATATTCAATCGTATCTTGATGTGTCTCACCTAATTGCGTTAAGACCTTGAAAATCATAAGTTTTTCGCCTTCTTAATCGCATCATCAATGGTACCAACCATTTGGAATGCATCTTCTGGTAGATCATCATGTTTACCTTCAATAATTTCTCTAAATCCACGAACAGTTTCACTAAGTGGAACAAAAGCTCCAGCTACACCTGTAAATTGTTCAGCAACGTGCATGTTTTGTGATAAGAATAATTGAAGACGTCTTGCTCTATGTACAATCAGTTTATCTTCATCTGTTAATTCATCCATACCAAGAATAGCAATAATATCAAGTAATTCATGATATCTTTGAATCATTTGTTGAACTTTACGAGCAACTTCATAATGTTCTTTACCAACGATATGAGGTGCTAAAGCACGTGATGTTGATGCGAGTGGATCAACCGCTGGATAAATCCCGATTTCAGTTAAAGCACGTGAAAGATTGGTTGTTGCATCTAAGTGGCTAAATACAGTTGCAGGTGCAGGATCTGTATAGTCATCCGCTGGTACATATACCGCTTGAATTGATGTAATTGAACCTTTCTTAGTTGAAGTAATTCTTTCTTGTAAACGACCCATTTCAGTCGCAAGCGTTGGTTGATAACCAACAGCTGATGGCATTCTACCTAGTAAGGCAGAAACTTCACTACCAGCTTGAATAAATCTAAATATATTATCGATGAATAATAAAACATCTTGTTTTTCTTCATCTCTAAAATGCTCTGCCATCGTTAATCCTGTTAACGCAACACGCATTCTTGCTCCTGGTGGCTCATTCATTTGCCCAAAGACAAGTGCTGTTTTATTAATAACGCCAGACTCAGTCATTTCTTCATATAAATCCGAACCTTCTCTAGTACGTTCACCAACACCAGCAAAAACAGAAATACCTTCTCTTTCTTGCGCAATGTTATTAATTAATTCTTGGATTAAAACAGTTTTACCAACACCGGCTCCACCAAATAGACCAATCTTACCACCTTTAATGTAAGGTGCTAATAAGTCAATGACTTTAATCCCTGTTTCCAAAATTTCAACTTCGCTTGATAATTCATGAAATTCTGGAGTTTCTCTGTGGATGCTCATATGAGGTGCATCTTCAAGTGATCCTTTATCATCAATAGGTTCACCAAGAACGTTAAAAATACGTCCTAAGACTTGTTTACCCACTGGTATTTTAATTGGTTCACCTAAAGCTTCAACTTCCAAATTACGTTTTAAACCTTCAGTAGGTTCAAGTGCAATCGTTCTAACAACATGATCTCCTAATTGAATTGCTACTTCTAAAGTGACTTTCACACCTTGTTCATTAACAACAACTAAAGCATCATTGATATTTGGGAGTTCGCCTTCAAAATAAACGTCAACAACTGGTCCAATAACCTGGTTAATTTTACCCTTCATGTGATGACTTCCTTTCTAAACGTTTGAACCATTGACAACGTCAATGAGTTCACTTGTGATTTCTTGTTGACGTGCTCTATGATATTGCATATGCAGACGATCAACGATTTGATTTGCATTATCAGTTGCATTTTTCATAGCAACCATACGACTCGCATGTTCACTTAATTTCGCATCTGCTAATGCTTCTATCATTTTTGCTTCAACATAAATTCTAACTGTACGATCCATCACCACTTCAGGTGCTGCATCATAGATGAATTGTGAATGTATTTTTTCTTCATCAAAGACAAGTGGTAAGATTGATTTTTTAACCACTTGTTGAGATGCAGTGTTTACATAGTGATTGTGATAAATAATCACTTCGTCTACATAACCTTCTTCATATGCTTTTTTAATCACATCTGCATATGATCTCATGGACATGGTCACTAAATCATCTCTATGATAAACCACTTCATCATTGATCATTGGTAAATCATTCTTTTGTGCAAAATAAAATCCTTTTTTACCAATGGCTAATACTTGATAATTTGACTTAGACATATCTTTAGTATCTGCTAAAAACAATTTAAATAATTGGTTATGGTAACTTCCGCATAATCCACGATCAGCAGTGACTAAAATATATAATTTATTAGGATTTTTTATAGGTTCACAATATCTGGAAATACCATCAGTATTTTCATTTGCATATTTTAAAATATCTAAAAGTTTACTAGAAAAATTAAGCGTGTGATCGGATAAATCAGTTGATTTTCTAATTTTAGATAGTGCAATATTATGCATAGCTTGTGTAATCGTTGCTGTTTTTTTAATGGCATCCATTCTAAGTTTAATATCTTTTAAACTCATCTTAAAACCTTCTTCAACGATTTAATAAATGTATCTAAGTCTTTACTATCAGGTAAAGCTTTTGTTTCAATTAATGTTTGATATAGTTTCTTACCTAAATCATTCATATGTAGACCTTGAGTAATTTCAGCTTGTAGTTGAACGACTTGTTCTAAATTTAAATCATCCATTAAACCTGTTGAAAGTGCGTAAATAGTCACAATTTGTGTTGGCATTTCAATAAGTTCATGAACATCTTGTTTTAAAATCTCAACAGTCTTACGTCCACGTTCCAAACGACGTTTCGCACTTTGGTCTAAATCTGAACCAAATTGTGCAAATGATTCAAGTTCTCTATAGTTTGCAAGGTTAATACGTAATGTACCTGCAACTTTTTTCATACCTTTCCATTGAGCGGCACCACCAACACGTGATACGGATAAACCGGCATTAATCGCAGGTCTTACACCTGAATAAAATAATTCAGCTTCTAGGAAAATCTGACCATCTGTAATTGAAATAACATTGGTTGGAATATATGCAGAAATATCGCCTGCTTTTGTTTCAATAATTGGAAGTGCAGTAATTGATCCACCACCAAGTGCTTTATTTAACTTAGCAGCACGTTCTAATAATCTTGAATGTAGATAGAATACATCCCCTGGATATGCTTCTCTTCCTGGAGGTCTTCTTAGTAACAATGATAATTCACGGTATGCAACAGCATGTTTTGATAAATCATCATAAACAACCAAAACATCTTTACCTTGTTCCATGAAATATTCAGCCATGGTAACACCAGCAAATGGTGCAAGGTATAATAATGTACCTTCTTTTGATGCACCGGCATTTACAACAATTGTATAATCAAGTGCACCTTTTTGGCTTAATAGTTTTACAAGTGCAGAAACACTTGATTCTTTTTGTCCAATAGCTACATAGACACATAAAACATCTTTACCTTTTTGATTAATAATCGCATCAATCGCTAAAGTTGTTTTTCCTGTTTGTCTATCGCCAATAATTAATTCTCTTTGTCCTCTACCAATAGGTACTAAAGCATCAATGACTTTAATCCCTGTTTCCATAGATTGATTAATACCGCCACGAGCCATAACGCCTCTAGCTTTTCTTTCTACAGGTAGAAAATCTTTAGTCGCAATAGGTCCTAAACCATCAAGTGGTTCACCTAATGGGTTAACGACACGTCCTAGTAATGCATCACCAACTGGAACTTCGAAAATTCTTTTGGTTGTTTTTACCATGTCGCCTTCTTTAATTAAATCAGAGTTACCAAGTAAGATAACCCCTACTTGATCTTCTTCAAGGTTAAATACTAAACCTTTAACACCATGAGGAAAATCAAGCAACTCACCCATCATTGCTTGTCCAATACCATATACGATCGCAATCCCATCACCAACAGAAAGGACTCTACCGATATTTTCTAATTTAACATCTTTTTCAAATGATTCTATTTGTTGTTTAATGACTTCAGTCATTTCTTTAACTTTGAGTTTAGCCATTTTCTCACCACCTTATAATGTCATGAATAATTCTTCTAGTTCACGCGCAATGGAATGGTCAAGTGATTGTCCTTCATGAACCATTCTTATGCCGCCTATTAAATTATCTCTAACTTTGACATGTATTTCTATCGTTTGATTTTTAAATCTTGGTTGAAGTTTTTTAGAAAGTGCTTCAATTTGTTCTTTTGTGAGTTCTTTCACAGTATAGACATTAATATGTGCTACATTGTTTTTTTCACGAATCATTCTTACCCATTCAGGATAAATGTGATCATATAGATCCATTTGTTTAGATGTTGCTAGCATTTTTAACATAGTAGCAAGATGTTGATTTAAATCTAATTGATCGATGTTTTTGATTTTTTGTTCATCATCTAACATCGGTGAATTCATGACATCTAACCATTTTCTATTACTAAATACTGCTTCATTTAATTCATCGAATTGATAACTGATTTGTTCTAAGGTGTTGTTTGCAATTGCAATTTCCATTAACGCTTTTGCATAACTATTCATGCTTTAAATCATCTCTTTCTTCGATGAGTTCATCAATGATATCATTATGTTCGTCTTGATTGATTTCTCTTTTAACAATTTTTTCTGCAGCAGCAAAAGCAATCTCTTTAATAGATTGTCTAATATCTTCGTTTGCTCTTTGAATTTCATATTCAATATCTTTATCTGCTTGTTCAATACGATGTTTTGCTTCTTTTTTCGCTTCTTCAATCAGTTTTTCTTGTTGCTTATAAGCATCTTGTGTTAATTTAGATTTTAAGCTATCTGTTTCAGCTTTCATTCTTTCATATTCACTAATTGCTTTTTGTTCTAATGCTTGTGCATTTTGACGTTCTTCGCTTGCTTTATCGAATTCTTCAGTTAACGCTTTTTGTCTTTGTTCTAGAAAAAGCGTGATTTTACCCCATAAAAAATGTTTTACAAAAAACAGCATAATCAAAAAGACTATGACGTTTAGTAAAACGACAGACGGGTGCAAAACGATAGAATTTAAGCCGTCTTGAATTGCCTGTGAAGCTTCTTCAAAAATATCTTTTAACACTTAAATCAATCCCTTTTTTTTATTTTGATAATAAGATAAATGCAATAATAAATCCGTAAATACCTGTTGATTCAGCAATCCCTTGACCAATGATCATTGTCATTTGGATTTTACCTTGTGCTTCTGGTTGTCTACCAACAGCTTCTGCAGCTCTACCAGCAGCAATACCTTGACCGATACCAGAACCAAAACCAGTTAATACGGCAATCCCAGCACCTAAATAAGCTAAACCTGAACTTAAGTCACCTGTAAGTTCTAAAACATTTGGAAATACTGATAATACGTGATTAAATAAATCGATTAACATTTTTTATATTCTCCTTTTTTTTATACATAGTCTAAATCATTTTCATCAATCTTTGTTGATGATAAAATGAGTGTTAATAATACAAATACGATGGTTTGGATGAGTCCAAAACCAATATCAAACACTAAATGGAACGCTGGTGCAATAATTAGCGATGCCCATCCAGAAAGTTTGTAAATCAAGAACATGATGAGTGATCCACTTGCGATATTCCCAAATAGACGAAGTGCTAATGAGATCAGTGGCGTAATTTCACCAATGATATTTAGTGGTGCAATAAATGGCACAGGTTCAAATATACTTTTGATATGTGACCATCCTTTTGATATAAATCCCATCATTTGAATTGTTGTTACTGCAATGATTGATAAACTAAATGTGATTGCACTAAATTTAGTAGGTGTTGTTGAAATACCTGTAACCCCTGAAATATTGGAAATAAATATATACATTGCTAGTGATAATACAATCGGTGTAATCACTCTCCAATGTTTTCCAATCACTTCTTTAACTAAATTATTAAATCCACCAATAGCACTAATGACTAAAGACAATCCTTTACTTGGTTTATCTTTTGGATTCATTTTGCTAACTTTTGTACCAACGACAATTGAGAACACGATAATCGCACTCATAATAATCACCGAGGTAACAAAGTATCCTGGTGGGTTCTTTAAGACACTTAGCAGATCATCAAGAAATGTCTGTATCAAGATCTTCACCTTCCTTAAGTTTCTTTTCTTCTTCTCTTAGTGATTTAAATTTCTTAAATGGTAAATGGAAGAACATAATACCAAATTTAATATTGATTGCGCCAACTAAGAAGAAAATATAACTTTTCATTAAAATATCTGAATCTTCTCTTAACAAGAAGAACATAAAACCTAACACTATTAAATAAATGACAAACTTGAATGCAATGAGTAAATAGACAACTTCTTTAATAATTTTAGTCTTTGTAAAACGAATTAATAAGCTGTGATTAAACAATGCAGTCACAGCACCTAAAATAACCCATGAAGTGTAATCATTGAAAAATATCAGTGTCACGACTGAAGCAACGATACTATATAAAATACCTATCCAATTAATGATGACGATGTTTTTCATAGATTTCCTCCCTTTTGAGAAATTGAATAAATGACATCACACTTAATACCATACCAAGGATTGTACCTACACCTGTTAAAATCAAATTAATGTCTGTATCAGGATAAAAATAATCCCCAATAAAATAACCAATAAATGCAAGCCCTACAATGGTGAATACCATTTGAAATATCATCGTATATGCAAAAAGTGTTTTTCTTACTTTTTTATAATCTGTTTTTTTATTTGGTTCCAAATAAACGATCCCCACAATCTCCCAATCCTGGAACGATATAACCCACTTCATTAAGATGAGAGTCTAATGCAGCAAGATAAATCGCAACATCTGGATGATCTTTTTGTAATCTTTCGACGCCTTCAGGACAACCTACTAAACCAACATATCTGATGTCGGTTGCACCTGTTTCTTTAACAATACTAATTGCTTTTGATGCTGACCCTGCTGTTGCAAGCATCGGATCAACGACTAAAACAACACTATCTTTTATACCTTCAGGAAATTTCTTGTAATAAACTTGAGGTTCTAAAGTTTCTTCATCACGATATAATCCAACATGACCAATTTTAGCTGTTGGTATTAAATTATGAATACCTTCTACCATACCTAAACCAGCTCTTAAAATAGGCACAATCACCACTTGTTTTTTAAGTTCATAGACTGTTGTTTCACAAATAGGTGTTGTGATTGTTTTAGGAACAGTTTCAAGATCTCTTGTGATTTCATAAGTGATAAGTCCACCAACTTCAGAGACGCTTTCTCTAAACTCTTTTGTTCCAGTGTTCTTATCTCTAATCTTTGCCATCTTATGATCAATTAAAGGGTGCTTTAAAACCAACAATTTACTCATTTCAAGATTCCTCGATTTCTTTAATTTTATCTAATCTTTTTTGATGTCGTTCTTCAAAACTTGTTTGTTTGAAGACATCAACCATTTTAAACGCATCTTCTTTGAGTGTTGTTCTTCCACCAAATGCAATGACATTTGCGTTGTTATGCTTTTTAGCGAGTTCAGCAGTATTGACGTCATAGATTAAAGCCGCTCTTACACCATCAACTTTATTTGCTGCAATACTAATGCCAATACCTGTGCCACATATTGCAATACCAAAATCAAAAGGGTCTTTGACAACTGCTTCTCCAAGTTTCTTTCCATAATCTGGATAATCTACGGAATCTAAGGAATAAGTCCCTAAATCTGTAACCTCATCACCTTCACTTATTAAATGTGTTTTAACCAATTCTTTAAGTTCAAATCCGGCATGATCACTTGCGATTGCTATTTTCATAATACCCTCCTGTTCATCTTTTTATATTATAACATAATAATATAAAGATTTTTATGTTAAATATATCAATTCTTTTAACTATTCATCACGTTGAGTTTGATAATTTGCTTTTTTTCTTTCAAGTGCAGTTAAGATTGTTTTTCTTAATCTGATATTTTTAGGTGTGATTTCAATAAGTTCATCATCATTAATAAAAGCCAAGCATGCTTCTAAGTTCATTTCTCTTGGTTTCTTTAAAACAACTGTTGAATCTTTACCTGCAGATCTCATATTTGATAATTGTTTTGCTTGTGTCACGTTAACTACCATATCCGTATCTTTATTGGATTCACCAATAATCATACCTTCATAAACATCTGTTCTTGGATCAACAAACATCGTACCGCGATCTTCTAATCGACCAATCGCATAAGCTGTTGTCATACCATTATTCATCGATACTAATGAACCCGTTCTTCTATTTCCTACAGATTCTGTAATCATAGGTCTATAGTCTAAGAATATATGAGATAAAATACCATAACCTTTAGTTGCTGTTAAAAATTGAGTCACAAATCCAATAAGACCTCTTGATGGCATAATATAATGCAATCTTGAATAATCTTTTGCTTGATGCATCGTGACTAAATCACCTCTACGTTCTCCGAGCATTTCCATCACTTGACCCATATAGTCAGTTGGTAGATCAACTTGTACTTCTTCATACGGTTCACAGTTAACGCCATCAACTTCTTTAATGATGACTCTTGGTCTTGAAACTTGAAATTCAAAACCTTCTCTACGCATATTTTCAATTAAGATGCCTAAATGAAGTTCACCACGACCTGATACAATCCATGCTTCACTTTTTCCAAGTCTTTCAACTTTTAAACTCACATCTTTTTGTAGTTCTTTATTTAAACGTTCTTCAATTTTAGAAGCCGTGACATGTTTACCTTCTTTACCCGCAAATGGAGAATTATTGGTTAAAAATGTCATTTGTACTGTAGGTTCATCTACATGTAAAAGTGGTAATCGTTCTTCATTTTCTGGATCACAAACAGTTTCACCAACATGAATGTCTGGTAAACCTGCAATCGATACGATATCTCCTGCAGATGCAGATTTAACTTCTACTTTATCTAGGCCAATAGATTGATAAATTTTTTGTACTCTAAAATCTACTTTTGTACCATCAGCTCTAAGACATGAAACCATATCATTAATTGATACTGTTCCTTGGTATATTTTACCAATACCCATACGTCCTACATAATCATTGTAATCAATTAATGCTGGTTGGAAAATGAATGGTTTTTCAACTTCTTGTAGCGGATTAGGTAAACTTTCAATGATTGTATCCAAAATAGGTGTCATTTTTACATGAGGATTCAATTTAGGTTCATAACTTGATAAACCATGTAACCCTGATGCGTAAAGCACTGGGAATTCTAATTGATGATCGTCTGCACCTAAATCAATAAATAAATCATAAACTTCATTAACTGTCTTATTGATGTCTGCAAATTCTCTATCGATTTTGTTAACAACTACAATAGGGAATAGGTGTGCTTCTAATGCTTTTTTTAAAACAAATCTTGTTTGTGGCATCACACCTTCATAAGCATCAACTAAAAGTAGAACACCATCAACCATGTGCATGATTCTTTCTACTTCTCCACCAAAGTCAGCGTGCCCTGGTGTATCTAGAATATTAATTCTGATATTTTTATAAATGATTGCTGTGTTTTTTGCTAAGATGGTAATACCACGTTCTCTTTCAATATCGTTACTATCTAAGACGCGATCACTTAACTCAACGTGAGCATCAAATTTTTCACTTTCTTTTAATAATTGATTCACTAACGTTGTTTTTCCATGATCAACGTGTGCGATAATTGCTATATTTCTAATTTCCATGTTTGTCTCCTTAATTATAACCGTTACTATTATATCTCATTTTTATTAAATATTCTTTATAAAAGAATAAAAGACAAATGATAACGTATACTTATACAAAAATAAAATGCAAGTTTTCATCAAACTTGCATTAAATCTTCTAAAGTAATCGTGCCTTCTCTTAAAATTTTGATCTCATGATTTTTAAACTGCATCACTGTTGATGAGACATGAGATTTTAATACATCACCCTGTGGATAAATATGAGAAACATATGTACCAAATTGTTTTTTTATGTCATCAATATCATCAAGTGGTGACTCACCACTTTTATTTAAACTAGTAACTCTTAATATACCATTTAACTCAATGAGCTCTAATGCTTTTGGATGTTTTGGCATTCTAATAGCAATGGTATCCTCACCAGTTTTTTGTTTGAACTGAGGTGTTGTCTCCATGACAATGGTGAGTGCACCTGGCCAAAACTGATCCATGATTTTTTTAACGTGTTCATCAAAGATTGCAATATCTTTAATTTGATCAAGATTAGAAATGAGTAAAGGAATTTGTTTGGATTGTTCTCTACCTTTAATTTCATAAATTTTCTTTAATGCTTCTTCATCATAAAGTCTTGCAGCAAGGCCATAAACCGTATCTGTTGGCATGACGATTAAATCACCTTTATTCATCATCTAAAACACCACCTAATCCAATAAAAGTCATTCTATCTTTTCCTTGTAAATCCTTAAGTTGAATGATATTAGCATCTTTAAAATAGGTTTTTGCATAGTCATAAATACGCTTCTTTTGTTGATATCCATGTTCAAAACCAATGAGTGCTTTCTCATTTAAAAAAGGTTTAATTTCTCTTAATATTAATTCATAAAAATCTGTGCCTGATTGACCACCATAAAGTGCAACTTCTGGTTCTTTTTTAACAATGGCTTCAACATCTTCATCACTTGGAATATATGGTGGATTAGAGATAATCATGTCAAATTTACCATCAATCTTCTCAAACCAACTGCTTAATATACTGCGAACATTGACTTCTAGTTTTTGTGCATTTTTATTCGCAATCGCAAGTGCATTTTCTGATACATCGGAAATGGTCACATCGAGATTTTTTTCTTCTTTGGCTAAAGTTAAACCAATACATCCACTCCCTGTACCAAGATCTAGAACTTTAAGTTTTTTTCCTTCAAAATATTTATCATAATAGAAAAGTGTGTTTTCAACAAGTTGTTCAGTCTCTACTCTAGGAATTAAGACATCATTTGAAACAATAAATTGATATCCATAGAAAAAAGCATATCCTAAAATATGTTGGACAGGGATATCATCTTTTATATATAACATGGATTTTTTAATAAAAGTTTCTTCAAATGCTTGTGGTACTTCTTCTTTGAGGTTTAAATAAAACTGATGTGCTTCTAAATTTGAGAGCTCCATCAGTAATAATTTAATCGCTTCAACTTCTTTGTTGTTATCAATCGCTATTTGAGAAACTTTTTTTAATAAAGTTTCGTATGTCACTTGGTTTCTCCTAATAATTGACGCTTTTGAAATTCGTTAATTAAATCATCTAAAATAAGTTCTAATCTACCTTCCATAATCGCATCTAATCTTTGAATAGTAAGTCCAATTCTATGATCAGTAACACGATTTTGTGGATAATTGTATGTTCTAATCTTTTCACTACGATCGCCACGACCAACCAAAGACTGACGTTCAGCTTCTTCTTTACTTAATTGTTCTTGTAAGAATTTATCGTAAATTCTTGTTTTGAGTAACGTAAAAGCTTTATCTTTATTTTCATGTTGTGATTTACCTTCTTGACATGCAACTGCAATACCTGTAGGTAAGTGTGTAAGTCTAACTGCTGATTTAGTCGTGTTAACTGATTGTCCACCTGGACCGCTTGAGTTAAATGTATCAAAACGAATATCATTCCAACTGATATCAATTTCGATATCTTCAGCTTCTGCCATGACTAAAACAGTCGCGGTTGATGTATGAATACGACCTTGAGACTCAGTTTGCGGTACTCTTTGTACACGATGAGTTCCTGATTCATACTTCAATTGTGAATAAACATGATCACCAGACACCATAAATTCGATTGAAGTAAATCCACCCATGGCACCTTCCATCATATTTAGCACTTCAATCTTCCAACGCATCGTTTCAGCATATTTGGAATACATTCTAAATAAGTCACCAGCAAATAAATTACCTTCATCACCACCAGCAGCACCTTTGATTTCGACAATAACGTTTTTCTCATCATTTGGATCTTTTGGAAGTAATAAGATTTTTAATTCTTCTTCTGTTTTTTCTAAAAGTTCTTCTAATTTCTCAATTTCTAATTCAGCCATCATGATCATTTCATCATCTGATTCAAGTTCAAGCATGTCTTTTAAATCTTTTAACTCAGCATCTTTTTCTTTATATAGACGAAAAGTCTCAACTGTTCTTTGAATTGAGCTTGCTTCTTTAAGTAATTTTGTCATTTCTTTTACTTCAACAGTACCTGTTGAAAGTAAGTCTTGTATTTCTTGATATCTTTTTTCTATTAATTCGAGTCTATCAAACATATATATCACCTGCTATATCATACCATAATTTAATACAATTTTCCATAGCATAGCCATGGATTATTTTTTAAAAAGTGGTATACTAGAGGTAGAAAAGAAAGGTGGGATATGATGAATAAATTATATCAAGAATTAAATAAGCAAGTTGCTAATTTAAGTGTGTTATTTACAAAGTTACATCATTTTCATTGGTATGTCAGTGGTCCTAATTTTTATGCATTACATGCTAAATTTGAAGAACTATACGATGAAGTCAATGAACTTTATGATGCTGTAGCAGAAAGATTGTTAATGATTGGTGGGGAACCAGTTTCTAATCTCAAACAATACCTAGAACTTTCTACACTCCAAGAAGGCAGTGGTAAGGAAGATGCAAACACGATGGTGAAGCATATATTAGGTGATTTTAAAGTACTTCGTGCTGAATTCTTAGAAGCATTAAAAGTTGCTCAAGATTTAGGTGATGAAGCAACTGCTGATTTATTAATCGGTTCTATCTCTTCATTTGATAAACACACTTGGATGTTATCAGCTACAATCGCTTAAATAGTTTAATATCAATTGATATAGTAAAGACTCAGTTTTTCATAAACTGAGTTTTTATTTTGATTGTGTAAAAATGTGTTTCGCAGTTGCAATTCTTTTTTCTTGTGATATGATATGTATATGTTCTTTTTAATTTGAATATCAAACTAATTTATATTTTATCTATTAAAGGAGAAATTCATGGAAACACAGAAATTACCTGAAATTATTCAAGGTGGCATGGGCATTGGAGTTTCAAGTGTTAAACTTGCAAGAACAGTATCAATGCATGGTTATTTGGGTGTTGTTTCAGGAACAGCAGTCGCAACCACTTTAGCAAGACGTTTACAAATACTAAAAGGACGAAGAACATATGAGGATGCACTCCGTGCATTTCCATATCCAAAGATGGCAAATCGCATCTTAGAAAAATATCAACCAAGTAGTCATTTAGAAGGATTAAAAAACAGATTTAAACAAGTAGAAATGCCATCAGTTAATCAATCTGATGATTTAACTGAACTGATGGTTGTTGCTAATTTCGTAGAAGTTTATTTAGCAAAAAAAGGACATCAAGGGCTCATAGGGATTAATCTATTAGAAAAAATTCAATTGCCAACACTAGCCTCACTTTATGGTGCGATGCTTGCAGGTGTTGATTATGTCATTATGGGAGCAGGTATTCCTAAACATATTCCCTCAGTACTTGATCAATTTGCCAAAGGCTTAGAAGCTTCACTCCCAATTAAAGTATCTGGTGAACTAGATGGAGAAACCACTTCTATTCATTTTGATCCAGTCGCATTTGCTAAAGATGAACGATTGGTTGAAGCTAAAAGACCTAAGTTTTTAGCAATCATCTCTTCAACAACACTCGCACTTCACTTATCAAGAAGTACTTCTGGTATACCTGATGGATTCATTGTTGAAAAACCTATTGCTGGTGGACATAATGCACCACCTCGTGGGCAACTATCAACAACCGATGAGGGAGAACCTATATATACAGATAAAGATGTTGTAGATTTAGAAGTACTTAAAAAAATTGGACTTCCTTTCTGGCTTGCAGGTGGATATGGTCATCATCAAGCATTTCTAGATGCTAAAGCATCTGGTGCTGTTGGTATACAAGTTGGTACTGCATTTGCGTTAAGTAAGGAATCTGGCATGTCAAGATCTCTTAAAGAGCGTATTATTGATGCTTTAAAAAAAGGTATTGCCAAAGTTAAAACAGATTTACTTGCTTCTCCAACAGGATTTCCATTTAAAGTTGTTAATCTTAAAGATACAACAGGTGATGAAAAAATATATCAAGAAAGAAAACGTATATGTGATATTGGATATTTAAGAGAAGCCTATCGAAAAGATAATGGCGATATAGGATATCGTTGTCCATCTGAACCTGTTGAAGCATATGTGAAAAAAGGTGGAGATATAAGTGATACAGTGGGCAGAAAATGCTTATGTAATGGGCTTATGTCAACCATTGGTTTTGGCCAACAAAAAAGTGATGGTACAAGTGAACCACCAATCATTACAGCTGGTGATGATTTACTTTATCTTCTTGATTTCTTAAAACCTGGTGAAAAGCTTTATAGTGCCATTGATGTTTTAAAAACAATTATTGGACAACCATTTAAATCTCTTGTTCATCAATAAAAAAAATCCACTCATCGAGTGGATTTTATATTTAATCTCTATATGCTTCGTATGATGAATCTTCTCTTTCTTCTTTGGATAAGAATCTTGAGAATTCAGTATCAAATCTAAATGGTAACATAATACCAGCTGCACCTTGTCTGTTTTTAGCAATGATTAATTCTACATCACCTGTCTTCTTTTCGACATCTCTTGTATAATAATCATTTCTATATAAGAACATAACGATATCGGCATCTTGTTCAATACTACCTGATTCACGTAAATCTGCTAATACAGGTCGCTTATCTTCACGTTTTTCAACATCACGAGATAATTGTGATAATGCTAATACTGGAATTTTTAACTCTCTTGCCATTTCTTTTAAGCTTCTAGAAATTTTAGCAACTTCTTCTTGACGATTTCCGCTTCTTGAGTCACCTTTAATTAACTGTAAGTAGTCAATGACAACAAAATCTAGTTTACCTTCTTGTTTTAATTTACGACATTTAGCTCTAATATCTGCAACAGTCACAGCTGCTGAATCATCAAAAAATATTTGAAGAAGTGATAATGTTTGAATACCACCTTCCATATGTTGCCATTCAGGTGCTGTTAGGTGTCCGCTCTTTATTTTAGAGTTTTCAACATTAGATTCTGAACTTAACATTCTTGCTGCTAATTGTTCATTACTCATTTCTAATGAGAAAATCGCAACGCCTGCTTTTCCTTCATGATTCTTTTTAGCAATGTTAATTGCTAAATTCATCGCAAACGCAGATTTACCCATGGAAGGTCTAGCTGCTAAAATAATGAGTTCTTCATTTTGTAAACCAGCTGATAATTTATCGAATTCAGCAAAACCAGTACTTAAACCTGTAATACCACCTTTTTTATTTCTATTTTTTTCAGTTTTATCTTTAACTTCTTGGATGACTGCATCGATTTTAGAAAAAGCAGTCGTCTTTCTTTTTTGAGCTAATGCAAATATTTCTTCTTCAGCTCTAGTGATATATTCAAATGCCATTTCATCTTTTTTGAATCCATCTTCAACAATATCACTTGCGAGTTTAATCACTTGTCGTTTTAATGATCCGTCTTTAACTAAATCAATATATGTTTCTAAGTGATCAATAGAGGGTACCATTTCAGTAAGTAATAATAAATATTTACGTCCACCAGCTTTTTCCAAACTTTGTGTTTGTTCAAGTCTTGCTGCAACACTGGCGTAGTCAATATTTAGATTTTCATCGAATAAGTCTCTCATCGCTTTATAAATAAGGACGTGACCTTGCTCAAAGAAATCATCTTCAGTTAGTTGATCAATGACTGTAACAATCTCTTTTGGACTTAAAAATATAGATCCTAAAACCGATTGTTCAGCTTCTTGATGATAAGGTAATACTTTAGCCATATCACATACCTACTTTTCTATAACTTTAACTTCGAATTGTGCCTTTATGTCTTTATGAAGTGAAACAAATGCAGTATAAATACCTATAGAATTAATTTCACTTTGTAATTCAAGTTTTTTCTTATCTATAAGTATACCATGAGTTGCTTGAAATGCTTCAGCAATTTGTTTGGTTGTTATACTTCCAAATTGTTTTCCATCTTTACCTATTTGTATTTCTAATACAACTTGCTTACCATCAATCTCAGCTTTTAATTTTTTCATTAAATCTAAGTGACGTTGTTCTGCTTCTTTTTGTTTTTGTTGCTCTGCTTCTAAATCTGCTAAATTATCATCATTAGCTACTAAAGCTTTCTTTTGTGTAATTAAGAATTGACCATATCCATTTGCGACTTCTAAAATATCGTCTTTCTTTCCTTTGCCTTTAACATCAGTTGTTAAAATAACTTTCATTTTTTCGCCTCCACCATACTCTAATTCTACATACATCTTTAAATTTTCATAAACTTCTTGAATTGAAGTTTCTTTGATTTGTGCAGCTGCACTTCCAAAGTGCCCACCACCACCAATCATTTCCATTAATAATTGAACATTGACATCATGGATACTTCTTGCAGAAACTGCAACGGTGTTTTCATCCATTCTGGCAATCGTGAATGCTGCATCAATACCATTGATTTCTAGTGCTGCATCAGAAACTTGTGCAAGTAACACACGGTCTTCGTAAATATCTGGTGTTACCATAAATGCAAATCTACTTAAAACGACTTCCATTTGATCAAGTAATTTATTGATTTCCATAATGCGAATCATATCTCTTCTTAACCAAGTCTTAACCAGTGTTGAATCCGCACCTAAATCCTTTAATTTAGAAGCAACTTCAAATGTTCTTGAAGATGTTCTATAAACAAAATTAGATGTATCTACAATTAATCCACCATACATAATAGATGCTTCAATCGGTGTGATTTTTGTTTCTTCATCCATACTATAAAAATCAAGAAGTTCAATCATTAATTCGATTGAAGAACTTGCAGAAGGTTCAATGATTGAGAAAATCGCATTAAATCTTTCTTCACCAGCTCTATGATGGTCAATAACAATCACATTCTCAGTTTTTTCTAACAACTCAGGAACCATAACAATTCTTGGAGATTGTGAATCAACGACAATTAATAAACTTTGTTCTTTAATATCTTCTAAAGCATCAGTACTAACGACCATACTTGAGACAACTTCTGGGATTTGATCTTTGACAAGATCTAAAACTTTTTGAACAGTTTGATCTAATTTTTCAATATCGACAACTAATTTAACTTTCTTTCTTGATGCTTTTGCCATATGATAACATGCAAGCATCGCACCAAATGCATCCATATCTGCTAAGTGATGAGCCATTACAAAAACTTCTGATGATTTTTCAATAAAATCTTTTACCGTTTGTGCATTAATTCTTACACCAACTCTTGAGTTTTTGATAGATGCATCACTTTTAGCACCAAAATATGCAATCTTTTGATCTTGGATATTAACAACAACTTGATCGCCTCCGCGTTTTTCAGCGAGTTCAACTGCATTTTGTGCATAAACACCAATTTCTTCATATGCGATATCCCATGAGGCAATCCCCATAGATACAGATACTCTTACTTTTTGTTCTGCAGAAATTTTTCTGACTTTATCTAGTAGATCAAATTTATTTTCAATCATAAGATTTAAATTTTTTCTATCCGTTAGTAACAAAATCTTTTCATCAGCAAATGGTTTAACATAACAATCATATTGACCTGCCCAGTCATTGATGGCTGCTAAATAATCACCTTTAATTGCTGATTGTAATGAAACATCTAAAACTGCTATTGCCTCATCTAAATTATCAAGAAAAACCAAACCAAGTGCTGGTATTTGATCTTGATATTGTTTTAAGACATTTTCTCTTAAGGTTGCTTCAAATAAATAAAAGAATCGATAGTCAGGTCTAAAAGTGACATCATAATATTTTTCTTCATGTTCAATTAAAAATTCAGTTTTACCTTGAGTTGCAAGTTCAAACATTTTTTCATGAACATCATTTAAATTCTTTGTATTAATTTTATGCCCAAAAATCGATTGTGCATGTGGATTTGACCATTTAATTTCCATCTTTTCATCAACGGCTAGCATCCCAATAGGAAGTTCATTAAAAATTTCATCTCCAGCTTGAGAAATGTGATATGAAAGTTTTGACCACATCGTTAATCTATTTTGAAGTGTTGAAATCTTTTGATGGGCTTTTTGATTAATCCATATAGATATTTGAATAAAGAGAAAAACAATCGCTATAGCGAGTGTAATTATCGCGTATAATTCCACTGGATCTTCTAAAGCAAAATGGGGTAAATATAGATAAATGCCGATTGCTGCTAACAAGACTGCAACGACGATAAATATCCATCTTTTCATATGGTCACCTACTTCTATCATATTATATCAATAATATGAATGTTTTTCAATTGATTATCATACATCTATATAAAAGAAAAACTGCATTAAATGCAGTTTTTAAATTACTCTTTAACGAATGGTAATAATGCCATGTGACGAGCACGTTTGATTGCAATTGCCAATGGACGTTGCCATTTAGCTGATGTTCCTGTCACACGTCTTGGTAGAATCTTACCGCGATCTGTGATAAATCTTTTTAATAATTCAACATCTTTGAAATCGATATGTTCAACTTTGTTTTGAGTGAAGTAACATACTTTTTTACGTCTCTTAAAGCCACCACGTCTGTTATTGTTCATACTTGGTTTCCTCCTTAGAATGGTAAATCTTCTTCAGCAGCGAGTTGTTTACTTGTTTCATAAAACTCATCGCTATCATCGTTTGAAACACTTGGTTGTTCATTATAACCTGAATAACCACTATTATTGTCTGTTTTATTTTCTAAAAATTGGACAGTGTCACAAACAACTTCGGTAATGTATCTTGTGCCTGTTTCAGCTTCATAGGTGCGGGTTTGAATTCTTCCTTCAACACCTAATAGTGCGCCTTTTTTAATGTATTGCGCTAAATTATCTGCTTGTTTACGCCATACGATACATTGTATAAAATCTGCTTGGCGATCACCTGATTGATCCGTAAATTGACGATTAACAGCCAGCGTAAAATTTACAAACGAAATGTTTGACTGAGTCACTTTAAGCTCTGGATCCTTTGTGATGCGTCCAACTAGGATAACACGATTAATCATTTTATTCGCCTTCCTTTACAACAATGTAGCGAAGAACTTCTTCAGTAATTCGTACAACACGATTAAATTCAGCAATCGCTTCTGGTGTAGCGTCAACAAGTAACCATACATAGTAACCTTTGTTGAAATGTTGAATTTCGTATGCTAAATCTTTAAGTCCTAACTCTTTAAGTTCGAGAACTTGACTGTTATAATTTGCAAATATTTCTGTAAAATTATTAACAATACCTTTAATGCTCTCGCTTTCAACAGTTGGACGGATGATATACATAACTTCGTACTTTTTCATCTTTCCACCTCCTTTTGGTCTTTGGTCTTACCTACGATAAGACAAGGATATATCTTTACGCCAAGTCATTATATCATATATAATGAGCTTTTACAACTAAATGTCCTAAATTTTTGGTATGAAAAGTTCTAGTTTTTTAATGGTCATTTGCACAGTTAATTGTTGTGCTTCAACTCTTGATTCTTTGTCAAAAGAAAGATGGAAAGTTTCACATCTGTCTTTGGTGCACATAGCAACATAAACCATTTTTTTCATACTATCTTTTTGTAGTGTTGGACCAGCATCTCCTGTAATCCCGACTGCGATATCAGTATTAAATAATCTTAAGACAGATTTCGCCATTTTAGTCGCAATCTCAGATGAGACAACACCATAAGTCTCAATATCTTTATGATCGATATATAACACTCTATTTTTAATGTCATTTGTATAGGCAACTACTGCACCTTTATACACCTTAGAAACACCAGCAATTTCAGTCATTTTTGATGACAATAAACCACCAGTCATACTTTCTGCAAATGCGATTGTTAAGCCATTATCTTTTAATAACTCAATCACATGTTCAATCATGATAATACGACCTCAACAGTCATGGTTAAGATATGTCCTAATTCATCATATCTCACGATATTTAAGGTCACAGAATCACCAAAAGTTTTACCACTTAATCCTTGTACAAGATCTGCAGTTGTATGTACTGTCAATCCATCGATACGAACAATAAGGTCATAAGTTTCTAGACCTAAAAATGCGTTTCTTGTATAATCAAAACCAGTGACTAAAACACCATCATTATAACTGATTGGATATAGATCATAATTACTACTATAATCTACAACTGTTACACCTAGTTTTGGACTTCTTACCATGTCAATCCATCCATTTGATGTAAAATTTCTAACAGCTTGACTAACAACATTGATATTTAAACTATAATTCAAACCTTCTGCATAAACAGTTTTTGTACCATCGCTTAAATTA
This sequence comes from Acholeplasmataceae bacterium, assembly GCA_050251655.1. Classification (GTDB taxonomy): domain Bacteria; phylum Bacillota_I; class Bacilli_A; order Acholeplasmatales; family Acholeplasmataceae; genus WOFB19. Next base: position 58,408 of record JBFWMH010000007.1, on the reverse strand, counting down.
ACAACTTTAGCAACGTTAACACCGATAACATCTCCATTTAGATTAAATAGTGGTCCACCACTATTACCAGGATTAATTTCAGCATCATGTACAATACCTAATTGATAAATACCACGATATGTGTAATCAAGCACACTGATTACACCCTGTGTAACATAGTTATGATATAGTACGCTAAGTGGTGTTCCAATCGCATATACATCTTGACCAACAACCATATCTACATATTCATCTTTTGTAATTGGTGGAATATCATAGACTGGTAATTCCTGATCAGTTTCAACTCTTAAAACAGCTATATCATAATTTTCATTTGTTTGATAATCTTTAACTGCATATTCACTTTCTGTTTCACTAAATTTAATTCTAACTTCTTCATTATCGCTCACGACATGATTATTAGTTAATACATAATAAAGAAAACTACCATCTTCTAATGTTTCTTTATCAAAAACAATACCAGAACCTAAACCAACTGAACCAATGACTGATACAATCGATGGAGTGACAGTTTGGATCATTTGTTGTGCAATATCGTTATAATCACTATCACTATTTACAGACATTAATGTCGGACCTTCATAAGAAGTTTGAAGTGTAGCATCAAGGTTTAATAATACAGGTGCAATCACATTCATATTAAGTGCATAATTAATACCTTCAGTCGGAACTGCATCTGCTGTTTCACTTGTCATATATAATTTTGTTAATTGAATACCTAATAATTGACCACTAAGATTAAATATAGGTGCACCTTCCATACCAGGATTGGTTTCTGCACTATGCATAAACACAAGACCAGTAATATCATTTCGATCAAGTGAAGTTAACCCTAAAATACCTTGTGATACATAATTAAACATCGTGTATTGATAAGGTGTTCCAATCGCATATAAATCTTCACCTTGATTAAGTTCTACCATAGATGATCCATTAAGTTGTTCAATTTGGTAAACATCTAAATTTTGTGCAGTCTCAATATAGACAACACCAATCTCATAATCTTGATTACCTAGAGCTTCTGTTACTGGATATGACATACCAGATGCTAAGACGACATGCATATCTGTAGGATTCACTAAATCAACAACTGAATATGCAGTTAACACAGCATATTTTTTAACACCTGTTACTTCATTTACAGTCACTTCATTAAAAATAATACCTGAACCATATCCTGATGATGTTTCAACAACAACAACAGAACCAATGACATTTTGAATCATTTCAATTCTTGTTGATTCATAATCACTAGGTGATTCATAATTTGTATCCGCACTTATGTTCCAATTACAACCAACAAGTGTGATTGAAACAAGTAATGCAACTAAAGCGATTGCTATTTTTTTAATTTTCATACGATTTCTCTCCCAATTTAAATAATGTTTCTGCATTCTTAGTGGTTTGAATGATCACTTCATGAACATCAATACCTCTGAGTGCAGCAATAGATTCTGCAATTAAATGTAAATATTTAGGCTCGTTCCTTTTTCCTCTATGCGGATGCGGGCTTAAATATGGACTATCTGTTTCAATAAGTATTCTATCAAGTGGTATATGAGTAGCTATTTCTTTGATGTCTTTAGCATTTTTAAACGTTACAGGTCCATCAATACCGATATAAAACCCTAAATCAATGGCACGTTTTGCATCTACTAAATGTGATGAAAAACAATGAAAAACACCTTTAGCCCTACCTTTATATTCTTTAATGATATCAAATGCTTCGTCAAAAGAATCTCTTGTGTGTATGACAAGTGGCAAATCATATTTAATAGATAATAATACTTGTTCTTTCAAAATGATTTGTTGTTCTTTTAAATAAGATTTTTCCCAGTAAAGATCAGTACCACATTCACCAACTGCAACCACTTTGTCATGTTTTAATAATGATTCTAAATGATTTGTTGTTAATTGGTGTGCTTCTGTTGGATGAATGCCAACAGTTGCATAAATATGATCATACTTTTCTGCTAATTCTATAGCTTTTTGATTGGTTTTATCATCAAATCCAATGACGATCATTTTTTTTATGCCTGATTCAAATGCTTCTTTAATGACTATATCTTCATCATCTTTAAAAGCATCGACATTTATATGGCAATGTGTATCTATCATATCAATATACCTCTATGTTATTTTAACATAGAAAGTTCATTCATGCTTTTTTCACACACAAATTTACACAAACAAAAAAAGCACAGCTTTCGCTATGCTTTATGTGGTTGTTTTTTTAGATACTATTCTAAAATCTTAGTAACTGAACCAGCACCAACTGTACGTCCACCTTCGCGAATTGAGAACTTAGTTCCTTCTTCTAATGCGATTGGGTGAATTAATTCTACAGTCATGACAGTATTATCACCAGGCATAACCATTTCAGTACCTTCTTGAAGTGTAATAACACCTGTAATATCAGTTGTAGTGAAATAGAATTGTGGTCTATAGTTTGAGAAGAATGCAGTATGACGTCCACCTTCTTCTTTTGATAATACGTAAACTTGTGCTTCAAATCTGAAGTGTGGGTGAACTGATTTAGGTTTAGCTAATACTTGTCCACGTTCAACTTGGTCACGGTTAACACCACGAAGTAATGCACCAATGTTATCTCCAGCTTCTGCGTAGTCTAATAATTTTCTAAACATTTCAACACCAGTAACAACTGTTTGTTTAGTTTCAGTAATACCAACGATTTCAATTGGATCACCAACTCTAACTTGTCCACGTTCAACACGTCCAGTAGCAACTGTACCACGACCTGTAATTGTGAATACGTCTTCAACTGGCATCATGAATGGTTTATCAGTATCACGTTTTGGAGTGTCGATGTAAGCATCTACAGCATCCATTAATTCTTCAATTGATTTAACCCATTTTTCATCACCATTTAATGCACCAACAGCTGATCCGCGGATCACTGGAACGTCATCGCCTGGGAAATCATATTCAGTTAATAATTCACGTACTTCCATTTCAACTAAGTCTAATAATTCATCATCATCGACTAAGTCACATTTGTTTAAGAATACAACCATCTTTGGAACGCCTACTTGTCCTGATAATAAGATGTGTTCTCTTGTTTGTGGCATAGGGCCGTCTGCAGCAGATACTACTAAGATCGCACCGTCCATTTGAGCAGCACCTGTAATCATGTTTTTGACATAGTCAGCATGACCTGGGCAGTCTACGTGAGCGTAGTGACGAGCTTCAGTTTGGTATTCTACGTGTGCAGTATTAATTGTAATACCGCGTTCTTTTTCTTCTGGTGCACTATCAATTGATGCATAGTCTTTAACTTCAGCGAATCCTTTTTTAGCTAATACAGTAGTAATAGCAGCTGTTAAAGATGTTTTACCATGGTCAACGTGGCCAATTGTACCAATGTTAACATGGGGTTTAGTTCTTTCGAATTTTTGTTTTGCCATTGTAATATTTCCTCCTAATTTATTTTAGAAATTAATTTTATTGTTATCATATTTATTCTATATGAAATTACCTATTTTTGCAAGCAACTAAGATTAATTAGAGCCGCGCTTTTTAATGATTTCATCCATAATAGATTTAGGTGTTCTATCATAGTGAGCAAATTGCATGATGAAGTTTGCACGACCTTGAGTGTTTGAGCGAAGAGATGTCGCATAACCAAACATTTCAGATAGTGGTACATAAGCTCTAATTGCAACTGCATTTCCACGTCCTTCTTGACTTTCTAAGCGTCCACGACGTGATGTAATATCACCAATAACATTACCAACATAGTCATTTGGAGTAACTACTTCAACGTCCATGATTGGTTCTAGTAATACTGGAGAACATTTTGTTTTTGTATCTTTTAAAGCCATAGAAGCAGCAATCTTATAAGCCATTTCAGATGAGTCAACATCATGATATGAACCAAACTTAAGTGTTGCTTTAATATCTAATACTGGATAACCAGCAATAATACCATTAGGTAATGCTTCTTCAAGACCTTTTAGAACTGCTGGGATATATTCTCTAGGAATGACACCACCAACAATTTTATCCACGAATTCAAATCCTTTACCTGGGTTTGGTTCGAAATCAATGACGACATGTCCATATTGTCCACGTCCACCTGATTGACGAATGAATTTCGCTTCAATTTCAGCTGGTGCACTAATTGTTTCTCTATATGATACTTGAGGTTCAGCAACATTTGCTTCAACTTTAAACTCACGTTTCATACGGTCAACAATAATGTCTAAGTGTAATTCACCCATACCAGCAATAATTGTTTGACCAGTTTCATGGTCAGTAAAAGTTTTGAATGTTGGATCTTCTTCTGCAAGTTTAACTAAAGCTGCACTCATCTTATCTTGATCTTGCTTAGTCTTTGGTTCAATTGCGACGTTAATAACTGGTTCTGGGAATACCATTGATTCTAAAATGATATCATCTCCAACCATTGCTAACGTATCACCTGTTGTTGTGTTCTTTAAACCAACAACGGCTGCGATATCACCTGCATAAACATCCGTGATTTCTTCACGATTGTTCGCATGCATTTGAAGAATACGTCCAAATCTTTCTTTTTCATCTTTATTTGTGTTTTGTACATAAGAACCAGCAGAAATTTTACCTGAATATACGCGGAAGAATGTTAAACGTCCAACATATGGGTCAGTCATCACTTTAAATGCTAAAGCTGTAAATGGTTCATCATCACTTGGATGACGTTCTACTTGATTTCCGTCTTCATCTTCACCAATCACAGCAGCAATATCTGTTGGAGCTGGTAAATAATCAATGACAGCATCTAGTAATAATTTAACACCTTTGTTCTTAAATGCAGTACCACAAATAACTGGGAAGAATTTAACATCTAAAGTTGCTTTACGAATGGTTTTCTTAACATCTTCAATATTGACTTCTTCACCTTCAAGGTAAGCCATCATGATATCTTCGTTAAAATCAGCAACTGCTTCAATTAACTCCATACGTTTTTCTTCAACGATATCAACTAAATGACTTGGAATTTCAATTTCTTGTGCGATTTCTTCAGCACCACCATCAAAATGGTAAGCTTTTCTTGTTAACAAATCAATCACACCATCAAATTCTGCTTCAGCGCCAATTGGCCATTGTACTGGCACAGCTTTAACACCTAAACGATTATGAATAGTTTTAATTGATTTTGCGAAATCAGCACCGATCTTATCCATTTTATTAATGAACACGATTCTTGGAACTTTATACTCAGTAGCTTGACGCCAAACTGTTTCAGTTTGAGGTTCAACTCCGGCTTGTGCATCTAACACTGTAACTGCACCATCAAGAACACGCAGTGAGCGTGACACTTCAACTGTGAAATCGACGTGACCTGGAGTATCAATAATGTTTACTTTATGATCTTTCCAGAATGCCGTTGTCGCAGCAGAAGTAATCGTAATACCACGTTCCTGTTCTTGGGCCATCCAGTCCATTGTAGCTGCACCTTCGTGAACTTCACCGATTTTGTGAATTCTACCAGTATGGAAAAGAATTCTTTCTGTCGTTGTCGTTTTACCGGCATCAATATGAGCCATAATTCCTATGTTACGAACTTTGTTCAATGGGAATACACGAGGCATAATTTAAATCTCCTTCTCTTACCAACGGTAGTGTGCGAATGCTTTATTTGCTTCAGCCATTCTATGCACATCTTCACGTTTCTTAACAGCAGCACCTGTTCCATTTGCTGCGTCCATAATTTCTTTTGCTAATCTTTCTTCCATTGTTTTTTCATTTCTGAGTCTTGCGTAGTTGATTAGCCATCTTAAGCCTAAAGTTTGTCTACGTGAAGCTCTTACTTCTACTGGTACTTGATAGTTTTGACCACCAATACGTCTAGAACGAACTTCGATCACAGGCATAATATTATTTAAAGCTTCATTAAATACTTCAATTGGTTCGCGTCCAGTTACATCCTTAACGCGGTTGAATGCACCATATAAAATACTTTGTGCAGTTCCTTTTTTACCATCTAACATGATAGTATTGACAATTCTTGTTACTAACTTAGATTGGTAAATTGGATCAGGTAAAACATCGCGTTTTACTATATGTCCTTTACGTGGCATAAGTTCACCTTTCCTTTCAATAAGATTTTTATCTTTTAGTTATTTTTTAGTTTATTTTTTTGCTTTTGGGCGTTTAGCACCATATTTTGAACGAGCTTGTTGACGGTTAGCCACTCCTGAAGCATCTAATGTACCACGTACGATGTGATAACGTACTCCTGGAAGGTCTTTTACACGTCCTCCACGAATTAAGACAACACTATGTTCTTGAAGTGAATGTCCAATCCCTGGGATGTATGCTGTTACTTCAGTTTGATTACTTAAACGTACTCTGGCATATTTACGTAGTGCTGAGTTTGGTTTTTTAGGTGTCATTGTTGTAACACGAGTACATACTCCACGTTTTTGTGGTGATGCATAAACACTTTCGTTCTTTTGTAAACTGTTATAACCGTATCCAAGTGCAGGTGACTTTGATTTGTATTTTTTGTCAGTTCTTCCTTTTTTTACAAGTTGTTGCATTGTAGGCATATGATTGTTCTCCTTTCTATAGACACATATCCATGCGTTTCTTTTTTTGGTCTCAAAAATTTTTTTGGCTTCATAGAGCCAATAAAATAATTCGTATTGTGTGTAATTCACACAGCGTTTTAATTATATAATAAAGGCTCTTTAATGTCAATAATTTTATACATATTTTTTACTTGTTTTTACATAAAAAGCCAAATCTCAATAATCATAATTTATAATTGAGATTTGGCTGGTTTATTTAAAGTATGCATGACTTCTATTTGATGAAAAACAAATGTAATTACATCTTGTGTATTTATAGTGATCTTTAATACTTATACATTGCTACTTATTGCTTAGCTTTTTATCCAATAAAAAAGTTTCATGTAACCATTCAGAGAAGCTTGCTTCCCTAATTATGAAAAGCGACTTATCTATCTCTCCATCTTCATCAGTCATTGAAAAGAGTTGTTTTTGCGATAAAGAATAATCTTGTATAAATTCAATATTATACTTGCTAATCATTTGAGTACTTGAAAATGAAGCATCAATCATATAAACACTCTTGTAAACAAATGGCTTAATAGCACTATACATTAGCACAGTTTAGTGCCGTTTTTTATTTGCTTCAATTTAAAACTTGCCATACATTTTCATATTATCTTCAAACGATAGATAATATTTTGCTATATATCAAAATATTTTTCTAAAATCTCCCTAAATTTAGGTTCATCTGCAAAGTTAGCAATATGTTCGACAAACTCTCCTTCTACCGTAAATACCGCAGCCATACTATATCCTAAACCATCTACAACTGTACATGACAGAACAGCAATTTCTTGGTTTTTCATATACATAATAACAGTATGACCTAATGGTGAATTAACACTTTTATTTTCAACATGAAATGTTATAGTTGATAAATCTTCAATGAAACTATTGACTTCCTCATTATTTAATTCTTTAATAAGTGTAGCATTTGCCATATTAATGCTAAGCATTGTATTGTCATCTACAATTACTATTGCGGGTTTTTCATTCACAAAATCAACCAGTTCAATCTTTATTACGTTTTCTTTGAGTTCTGCCGCATTAAAATAATAAGTTGGAGGATCTGTTACACAACCTGCTAATGACATCATCATCATCATAGTAGCAAAAAGTATTAAATATTTTTTCATTTTTCACTCCTTTTAAAATGTTAAAACCAATATAAAATAGTTAAAGGAAATGCAAGTGTACTAACAGCATAATATCCCCAAGCATTGCAAATTTCTTTATTACTATGGCTTCTTCCGTTCACTCCACCTAAAATATCTGCCATTGTTTCCCATGGAGCTCCATAATAATTCCCCGCTCTATCCCATTGACCTAATTTTAGTGGGGATGGAATACCTACGGTGAAAGCATATGTACCAATTCCCATCATCATTAGTTGCCAATTATGACCCCTTTCATGCCTTAATGCATCTATTCCACTACCTTTGGTTAGGAAAATAGCTCCAAACGAGCCAGATCTTCCACCTGAAGCAGTTCTAAATACAGGAACCCCTTTATAGAATGATACTTTTTTTGATTTTAATGTTACCTGCTCATTACTATTAAATGGATTCCAATTAATGTCATTCATATCTTTTCTCACATCTTGGTTCCAGATGGCGGCAATTGCCATTCCTACGTAACTAAGTGTTGATGTTGCTATTTGTAATGCTGTTCCACCAATTGGTGTAAATAAGAGTAATGCTGCAATTACTACAATGACTAATATCGCAAATTCTCCGCTAGGATCCACATACATGACTGGGTTATTACTTGCATAAACATATGAATTAATACTTGATGCTTGATCATATGATATAAAACTTACATCATCTGCTGATATAAATCTTGCTATGGATGGATCATAATATCTTGCATTTAAATAATATAGATTTGTTTCCACGTCATATCGATAACCTCTATATCGATATGGATTGATATCATCTAAGTGAGTAACTGATGTCCATTGATATACAATATTTCCCCATGCATCATACTTATATTTTACCACGATATTTCCTGATCCATCCATCATTCCAATGATATCACCTTGCATATTACTGATATAGTAATACTCAACACCTTGGTAATTCATACTAATCAATGTACCATCAACATCATATGTATAATAGATATAGTTAGTTCCATCAATGATTTCAACAAGTACTAAATATCCATCAACAATATATTCATATTCATGTGTGTTAGTTTCTTTTGATACTCTTACACCTTGATCGTTATATCGATATGTTATATCCACACTAGAATCATTGAAATAATTTATACCTGCCAATCTTCTTCCATCCCACAAATATCCTGTTGTTGCTCCACCTTCTATGGTTGCTATTGGATTCCCAGATGCATCATATTGATATGTAACATATCCTGTCTGAGTAGTTCCTACATAATACGTTATACTTTCAAGCTTGATACCATCATAGGTCATATGTTGTTTTTCTAGTGAATTAAGAGGTAAGGTTGATGTTGTATAAGCGTAAGTTTTAATATCTGTCACATTACCCAAATAATCATACTGATATGTGACAGATTTTGTTTCTGAAGAGTTTGCAATATATATATCTTCTCTAATAAGTTGATTATATTCATCATACGTATAAGTACAATTTTGAATAATATTATAATTCGAGTCAATTTGTATGATATTAATTAAATTTTGATTGGCATCATAAGTATAAGTATAACTAAAATTATTATTTGATTGATTAAATTGATACTCAATATATCTTACAACTGTAGTTGCATTTCCCATATCTTGATCAACAAATGAATCAGCATAACTGTAATTTAGTTTAAGTATTTCTGTACTTCCAATCATCAGTGATATTTCATTTAATCTCTTAAGTGAATCATCATCATAATTATAATCTTTTGTGACAACGCCATTATTGGTATTAAATATCGTGTAATCATACATACCCGTACTATCGTCATATTGATAAATAACAGCATTTTGAATACCGCTAACGTCATAGACATATGAATTCAAATGACCTGCTTCATCATAAGTATATTTTATTTTATTGCCTGATTCATCAACAATACTTTCTATATTTCCATCCATGGTGTAACTATAATAATATACATGATTATTCAACATATCATGGGTGACAGTCAGATATCCATTCTTATCATATTCATACCAGTATTTCAAATAATTATTAAATATAATTTGTTTAAGTTGATCCTGTTCAGTATATGTAAAGCGATATACATCGCCATTCGCATATGTTTTTGTATATATTAAATCAGTAATAAATGATTGTCCATCAATATTCTTAGTAATATATGAATAAGATACTATGATTTCATCATTTATTGTTACAGAGGTTAATTGATCAATTTCATTATAGTTGAATCCGTAACTAAAATCACCAACAGTAATTGTTGATATTTGATTTTGATCATTATATGTATAATCATATACAATGTCATCATTACTCTCAAAATATTTAGCTAATACACGACCAAATTCATCATAGTCATATGAAATAACATTCCCATTTGGGTCTGTGATTTGAGATAATAATCCATTTGTTTGATCATAATTATAATCTATGGTATCTCCAAATTCATTTGTGACTAAATCAATATATTGCCCATCAAATGCATATGTTGTGGTTGTTTTGAAATATAGATCTTGTTCACTTTCACTTAATGAAATATCATATCCGACATAACTTGCTACTACATGATTTGTTGTAGCATCATATTCAGTTGATACTCTAACATTGTTTTGCTTAACTTCTATCACTCTATTATTTAAATCATAGGATGCTTCAATTGATTTTCCTTGATTTAATAATTCAACCAAATTACCATTGTTATCGTATACGAACTCAATAACATCTCCACCTGGTTGATATACTTTTGTTATTTTACCATTCTCATTATAACTATAATTTGCTGTGATTTGATCATGATAGAACTGTATATTATCAAAATATGCCCTACCTTCACCTCTATATACTAATTGTATTTGTGCACTAACTGTGAATTCGGGTATAGTCAATGAAAACATTTTAAATTGCCAATCTTCTGTTGAAGTGTCAAATGCAAAATATGCATATTCATATTCAGTAATTGGTTGAGAAAAACCATCAATATACACTTTTTTTTCAAATATTACTGATACTCCAAATGTTCTCATATCTGAATTAGTAATTAACACACTAGGGTCATTGCTATCATATCCTTCAAAGAATGTTTTATTAGGTACAGCATCAGCTTTACCCCAAAGTCCTATAAAATAAGTTTCACCTCCGTTTGTGTTCAAGTTTTGAATTGTTTGAGTTGCACTTTTTGTAGTTGATCCATCACCGTTCATATAAATTGCATATTGACCTAATTCATCTTCATATGAACCAGCTAAATTACTTGATGTCAAAGATGCACCATTTAATGTCCAACCATACGTACTACCTTTTTCAAAATTACCATTTGTTATTTCATTATATCGGGTTTCTATACTTGTATCATATAATTCAACATTATCAAAATACGCTGTTGATATACTGTAATTGTATAAATATATATATACTGTAGTTGTATAATCTAAATGAAAACTCAAAGAAAACTTTGACCATTGATCATTATCATGTACTTGACTCGACATACCTGTAATTGTAGCATTATTCACATACAAATATGCACTCTTTCCATTAACTATGCTTCCTTCATTTTTTATATATGCACTTAATGTATAATTTCCCGGCTCCAACTGTACAACATTTAGTGCGGCTGGGTTTGACCCATCATTTGTGATTGCCAATGATTGAGATCCCAAAACATAATCACTTGTAGAATAACTAATATCTCCTGTATATTCATAGAAACTCCAGCCTCCTTCTACTTCAAACCCATGATTATCAATCAAGTTTCTTGTTTGATTAAATACATTAGTTTTCTCAATGAGATGATGAACCAAATAATAATTTGGATTCAAATTAGCTATATCATAGTAATTATCGAAGTTCTCAACATAAGTTGATACATATGAAAACAATCCTGCATATTTAAATGACTGTGCATTACCATAACTGTCTACAATATTTATTGTATGTCCGTACCAATCAAATAAGTAATAAGTACTTTCTCCTCTTTCATTTATATATGATGTTTTGCCAAAATCATATGAAATGTTTAATTCTCCCACAAATTGCTCACTATCCGTCGATGAAATATGATTCACTTTACCATTTGCTTGATATCCATATTGTAAATGAATATCATATGTATCTATATCACCACTGATAAACTGATGCACACTATTAAAATCATAATCAAGATCGTGTGTTCTTAAAGCTTGAGTTGCTCCATTATAATTATAATAATGAAATACTTTATCTAGATTTGCATATGTGTCGTATTCATATTCTATATATTCAATTTCTTTATATGATGAATCGCTTTGAATTAACTTTAAACTGCTTTTTTCTAGATATTCATCAACACCATAGTTGAATTCTATTTTATTACCAACTTCATCAGAAACATATGAAACTCTATTATTAATTAAATCAGTATAATATATATATAATCCGTGATTTGTTTGTAGGTTCTTTATCTCTTTTAGTCTGCCTATTGATCCTGATTCAAAAGTATATTTTAATTGATCAGTAGTTTCTATTGTATATATGCTATATGCATCACCTAAATATGTATAAAACGCTAATGTCATCCCTGAACCATTTTCTGCAATATAATGTGACTTTCCTACTCCACTCGCAATTGGTTCGCTATATAGGAATGAAAAGTATATCTTTTCTCCATCAGGTTTAAATAAATAATACCCATAATTATCTTCTAAGACCTGCATATTATAATTTGTCTTCCATCCATAACCAAATCCTATATTGTTATTTTTTTCACTATAACCGTAAAACATATTCAATGATAATGACATATACGCATTATTAAGCGCATATTCATTTCTAATCCAAGTTAAATTACCAGTATAATCGCTGACATATCCTGTTCCTAGTGGCCCCATATCTTGTGACGTATATGTCCAATAGTCTTTGAGTCCTGCTCTATTTTCATATCCAATAGTTACTATTGGATTGCGACTTGTATTAATCCCCTTTGCATAAACCCAATTTCCAAATCCATAGTCATCATCATCCAGCATTAAAGTAAATCCATGAGTTGAAACATTTCCTGTAGCTTGCCATTCTTTTACTGTTTCAGTGATATCAAACATAAACGGTTTATCATTATCAACAACATAGTAATCTACCACACTATCTTCATATGTAGGCGCAGTATTCCAAGTAGTAAAACTGCTAAAATAGTTTAAATTTTTATATATATTAATTTGTGTGCCTTCTGTTGTCATATATGGACAAAATTCTATGTTTGCATAAGTAATCGTTTGATCCATAATCACTGATGGTAATATAAATGACACTAAACCTTTGAATCTTAATGGTGTATAACTTAAAAACAAATACTGACTTGTTGAGAAACTTGTATTTGGATTTGCTTCAGATACATATGTATCATTAAAATACATATTCATATTTTGACTATCAAGTGTAGGATCTATAGTCACTGGATAACTTGCTTCCATTAGCCATTTTTCATCTGGTATTACACTAAATTGATATTTGTGATTGCTGATTTCTTTGATCTCGTATCTAATTTCTTCTGATGACTGTCCCTTAGCATCATACATCACGAGTTGATCAAATGAAAATACCACTTTGCCATTTTCATCAACTAAAAAAAGTCCTTCATCACTTTCTTCAAATGAAAGATCCTTTAATTGATATTCAAATTCAAAAATCATATCATCTTGATAACGATTAATGACAATTTCTTCTTTAATTTTTGATCCATCTAATCGATAAATTAAATCAACATCATCAAAGATTTGTTGATATCGAATTTCTTGACTAATATTGATTAATTCTCTTAAGTCGCTTTCATCAAGTTTAGTTTGTTTATCCTCTACTTCTGCCTTTGATGACTTACTTCCTAATAATTGCCACGACACTTCATAATCTTTAGTCTTTACTTTGATATCTTGTTTTGTGATATCTTTAGGAAATTTAATATCGAACGCATTCGCTTTATTGTTATATGTATTATTTTTGCTATCATATGTCAATGAATTATCAATGTCATACCATTGATCATCTATTTGATAATGAACAGCCCCATCATAGATAGCAACTTCATATGTGCCATCCTCTTTTCTAAAGTGTTTTTCATTAATTGTTCTTTTTGATGTGTCTTCTGCAAGAATAGGTATATCTTTACTTGCTACATCATAACTGTATGTATGTTCTTCTTGGCTGACTTCACTTTCTTGATTTGATACAACTTCAGATTTTGCAAATACCTGATAGGGTATCATGCTTAAAACCATCGCGAATAACAATATAACCGCGATGATTTTTTCTCTACGTTCCATTCTTTTTACCATACTTCTAATTTCATAAGAATCAAACGCTTTAAACATTTTTTTCATTTCTTTGTCCCTCCAAAAAAAATGTGTATGCAGATGTCATTGGTGTCTTATACTTCTATTATAATTTGAATTCTTATATGAAAACAGGGCATATATGTCCTATAATACATAAAACATAGAAAAACCACTCTTTCTGAGTGGTTTATTATTTTAGATGTATAAAATATTGTGTGGTAGAAGATAGGCTTTAAAATATTGTATGGTATACCATATGATTTTGGATAGGTCTATTTTTTCTTGAAATCCTGATATGGAGACTAAACAATGAATTATTATTAAATAACATTCCAGTAATCTCACTAAGATTTTCATTATTAACTAAGATCAATCGCTTTCTATGAGTTCCTTTTAAAAAATCTATATTCGTTATTGTTGCTATTATTTTTTAAAGTATCTAATATTCTCTACTTAAATCTTGATTCATTGATTACTTCTATAGAATTTCTAACAATATTTTATACTCCCAAATATTTGGTTGAAATGCATGAAAAACATCTTAGTCATTAAATTTTGTTCATTTCTTTCCTAATTTAATAATACTGTTGATTATTCTTTCTTCAAATTTAGGTGAACTCATTACTCTGACTGGATATCCATTATCTTTTTTGACTAACTCATCCTTAGGGAAATCAATTTTAAAATTTCCTACAAAAATCATTTTTTTTAGAATCTTGGATGATTCTAAGACATTAATCGTTCTGTATTCGAATAATTGTGTGGGCGGATTATAAAGATATCTTACAAAAGTACATTCATTGTTAACTTCATCCAGAGTTTTTGGTAGTTCAAAATTTTTTGTAATCTTAGTGTAAACGTATGGAAAGATATCATAATCATTGCCTTTCTCACTAGAATATTCATCAAATTTGTAAATAATGAGATACTGTCCATATAGATTATGCAATTTAGAATAATCACTTTCTAATCGATACGCATAAGTATCACCAATATTCCATTTGCATCTAAAGTATTTATATAATGGAACCTTTTTTTCTGCCGGCATTGCTGTCAATAATTGGTTTTTGAGTCGATTAAGTACCTTAACTCTACGATTAAGAAAACTTTTTCCCCACTCTTCCCACTTAAGAAGATCCGTTCCTTCATCAAGATACTTTAAAGCTTGTTTCTTTACATAAGGCATCAATCTTCCGAGTTTCCATTGTGTATCAGCTAATGCAATCCAAAAGATTGGACCATCATCTACATCATTGATAATTGTTTGATTATCTTCTATAAGTTTATCGTAAGCTTCTTGATTTGTTTTTCCTTCTTTTAAAAAATTAATGTAATCTGTTTTTATATCTTCTGCAACATCATCTTGATATAGACCAGTTCCCCATGCTCCCATTGTTATTCACTCCTTATTTAGTGTAATAAATTATTCAATCAGATTCCATTGATTTTATTTCCACTAGGATTTGTTTTCAAATCAAACATTCTCCATTTTTATCAGTATAGTCATTGTGTTTCTCATTTAGTTACCAATACTATTAGCAATGTTTGGTAATCCATGTATATTTTGCATCATATGATTCATATATATGTCATAGTGACTTATGTATCTATTATAATTTAATTCCTTATAAGAAAACAGGGCATATATGTCCTATAATTCATAAAACATAGAAAAAACCACTCTTCTTGAGTGGTTTATCCTGTTTTATAATTCTTTTGTTAATGCTTCGATTTCATCAATAGTATCACTGATGAATTTAATCGCGTTAATCAATGGTTCTTCAGTAGATACATCAACACCAACCATTTGAGCTAATTCAAGCGGTGATTTGGTGCCACCAGCTTTTAATACTTCTATCCATTCATTTGGATCTAACTCACCTTTAAAAATCTTATCCGATACAACTGTACCAATAGTTAACCCTGCTGAATAAGTATATGGATATAATCCCATAAAATAATGTGGTTGTCTCATCCAAGTGAGTCCTGCATAATCTGGAATCTCAACTTCATCTCCCCAAAATTGTTTTAAAACACTTAGTTTTAAATCATTTAATACTCTGGCTGATAATGGTTGACCTAAATCAACTTTTTCATATACTTTTCTTTGGTATGCAGCTTCTAATAAATGTGTAACAAAATTATGATAATAAGTTCTTGAAATCATCACTGATAAAATCCAACGTTTCAATCTCTTATCTTTGGTGTTTTTAATTAAATGTCTTGCCATGATGAGTTCATTAGTTGTTGATGGTGCTTCAATAAAATACATGGAAGGTCTTGTGTTAAAAATATTTTGATTTGCATTCGCATATTGGAAATGTCCTGCATGTCCAATCTCGTGTGCTAAAACCATGACCTCATCCATTTGTCCATTCCAATTGATTAAGATAAATGAATTTTTCCCATAAGGTGATGCACAAAAACCACCTGTAGATTTACCAACATTTTGAGGAAAATCAATCCATCTTTCATCAAATGATCGACGTGCAATATCTAAATACTCTGGTCCAAGTTTTGCAAGTCCTTCTAAAATATACGTTTTAGCATCTTCTACTGTGACTTTAGGCTCTAACTCTGGATCTACTGCAATCTTTAAATCAGCATAAGTCATTTTATCTAACCCATGAATTTTTTGAAGTAGTTTTGCATACTTTCTCATTGCAGGTGCTAATTTTTCCATGATGACATCGATTTGACGATCCATCATATCTTTACCTACTTTTTGATCAAAAAGTAGATAATCAAACACTGAATCAAATCCAGTCAATGATGCAAGTGCCTTTTCTTTTTGAACATGTGCTTGATAATTATTAGCAAGTCCATTTTGATATTGACTTAAAGTTTGATAAAACGCTTCATACGCTTTTCTTCTTACTTTTGCATCTTTTTCATATTCCCATTCATTTTCAAATAAAGTAAATGAATTTGGATGCATGATACCGTCAACTTCAAAATCTGCAAATTTCATATCAGCTAACTTAAATCTTTGATAGTTAGGATATGCTGCATTTAATGTTTGCGATAATGCAACGACTGCTTTTTGAGCATCTGGAGATAAAATATGTGGTCTTTCTAAAATGATATCTTCTAAATGATTTGCATTTTCTACACTTAATTTTTGTGCTTCCTTTAATACTTCTAAATCCACTAAATTAAGTTCGACAGTTACAAATGTTAATTTTTGTACCATCTTCTGAAACTTAATCATATAATTTCCGCTTCGCATTTGATTCTTTTCATCGGTTGAATCACCTGATGCTTGTAGTGATTGATAAGATGATAAAACAACAAAATTTTCTTGAATCTTTTTCAGTTCATCTAATGCTTTGTTGATCATTACAGCATCACTTAGCTTATGTTCATATGTTTGAGCAAATATATCAACTAATTTTGATGTTTCTTCTAATGCTTTTTCATATGCTTCTTCAGTTTCAAATAACTGACTTACATCCCAAGTTAATAATGGATCTACTTCTGATCTTTTTGGTAATTGTTTTTTCATATGGTACCCCTTTAATTTTATTTACTATTTTATCACATAAATATAAAAAAAAGCCAATCGGCTTTTTAATATTTATTAAATCCGTACAAGAGTCCAACAATAAAGACAACCATACGTTTTGGTAATACTTTTTGTAGAAAAACAAACACTTTATATTTAAACCCAATGGTTTTAACTAAAGGCATATGTTTCTTTTTAACGAGTTTTAAGAAGACTTTAGCTGCGTAATGACTAGACATACCGTTTTGTTCATCTTTTTCCATAACACCAATTGATTTTGATACACGCGTTTCATAAAGTTCACTTTCAAATGCGTTTTTTCTTCTGTTTTTTGTAAATCCGGTTTTAATATCTCCAGGAAGTACTGTACATACTTTTATACCCATAGGTTTTACTTCAATGGATAGTGCATCAGAAAATGCTTCAACAGCTGCTTTTGATGCGCTATAAAAAGATTGGAATGGTATAGCAAGTGTACCAGCCACTGAACCAACATTAATGATCTTGCCTTTGGTTTCTCTTAAATAAGGCAGCGCCGCTTGACATCCATAAACAACACCTTTTAGATTCACATCTAAAATATAGGATAAATCCTCTATAGAAGTATATTCTACACTTCCACTGATTCCCATCCCAGCGTTATTGATGATCACATCAATTCGCCCAGTTTCATCATGGATTTCTTTTAACACTTGATTCAATTGGTTAATATCTGTCACATCTGCTTGTTTGCTTATTAAAAGTTCATGATTTATTTTAGATCTTGATATACCATAAACTTGATACCCTTTTTCAGCTAGTAATATGGCTGTATCAAAACCGATACCGCTAGATGCACCAGTAATAACAACGACTTTCTTCATTACTCTTTCATATCCTTTAACAACTCTAAGACTTCAGCAATTTTATCAGCTGCTTCATCCATAAGTTCTTTTGTGTGTGTTGCTGTATAACTTGTTCTAATCAAACATTCACCAACAGGTGTTGCTGGTGGAATAACAGGATTAACATATACACCTCGTTCAAATAGCATATTACATGCGACCATTGTACGAATTGGCGTGTATGTAAAAATTGGAATAATGGGTGTGGATGACTCTCTTAATTCTAAACCACGTTTTTTAAGTGCAGTTCTCATATAATCTGCAATATCATTTAAATTTTTAACACGTTCTGGTTCTTTCTTTAAAATACGTAATGCTTCAAGTGCTGATGCGACATTTCCAGCAGGAATAGCAGCTGAGAAAATATATGGTCTAGAATTGTGTCTAATATATTCAACGACTTCTTTTTTAGCAGCAACATATCCACCAAGACTTGCGAGTGATTTAGAGAATGTCCCCATATAAATATCAACTTCATCTTCTAATCCAAAATGTTCTGCTGTACCTCTACCATGAGCACCCATGACACCTAAACCATGTGCATCATCAACCATGATACGTGCACCATATTTTTTACCGATTCTTACAATTTCAGGTAATTCACAAATATCGCCACTCATCGAAAAAACACCATCAGTAACAATTAAGAATCCTTTATTTTGATCCGCTTTAGAAATCTTATTTTCTAAATCTTGCATATCATTATGATTATATCTAACGACTTCTGCATAACTTAATTTAATCGCATCATAAATACTTGCATGATTTTCTTTATCAGAAAAAATAATATCATTTCTACCAGCAATGGCTGAAATAATACCTAAATTTGATTGAAAACCAGTAGAAAAAATTGTGACTGCTTCCTTGTTTAGAAATTCAGCCATTTCTTGTTCAAATTGTGTATGTAAAGTTAATGTACCATTTAAAAATCTAGATCCAGATACACCAGTACCATAATGATTTGTAGCATCAACGCTTGCTTTAATCACATCAGGATGTGATGCAAGTCCTAAATAGTTATTAGAACCAATCATGATCATACGTTTGCCTTCCATTTCAACAACCGTATCTTGCTTAGATTCTAATACATGGAAATAAGGATAATATCCTTCACGTTTTGCGATTTCAGCAGTTTTATACTGAAAGCACTTATTAAATAAATCCATAAGTAGTCCCTCGAATCATTTTCTCTCTTTTTGTATTCTAATATATATTAACCGAGTAACCTTGAAATGTCAATAAAAGGCGATAAAATTGAAACGTTCATTTTACTTTTTAACGATGTTTAAAATATCAAAATATATCGAAATAATGCATATTATGTCAACATTATGTGAACTTGTGTAATATCGATTAAATTGCTTTTATAGATAAAAACAGAGTGCTATAATAAACATGTAAACTAAACAACTAACTAAGTGATATTGATTAAAATTTTCTTCTTTCCTATCCTTAAATATCTTATTAGTCTCTCTCTTTTAACTAATATAAGATCAATATCAAAAACAAAAGCCGGCATTCCGGCTTTTTTGTTTATGTTAATGATTCAAATGATTTAGCAATTTGAGCGGCAAGTCTAGCATTATTGAATACCAATTCAAGATTTGCTTTTAAACTTTCACCTTGTGTATTTGTTTTAATATAATCTAATAAGAATGGTGTAATATTTTTACCTTTAACATTTAATTCATCAGCTTTGTCTAAGGCTTGTTTAATCACTTTATCCATTTTAACTTTATCTTGACTGTATGCTTTAGGAATAGGATTTGCAACAACCATGCCTCCCGATAATCCTAAATCCCATTTTGCTTTCATAAGTTTAGCAATATCTGCTGGACTTTGCATATCATAATCAACTTCAAATCCACTTTCTCTTGTATAAAAAGCAGGAAGTTCTTTTGTTTGATAACCTAATAATTCAACACCTTTGGTTTCTAAATATTCTTTAGTTAAACCTAAATCAAGTATAGACTTAGCACCGGCACAAACAACACAAACTTCTTGAGATGCTAGTTCTTCTAAATCTCTAGAAATATCAAATGATGTTTCTGCACCACGATGCACACCACCAATACCACCAGTAGCAAACACTTTAATACCTGCCATTTTAGCAACCAACATGGTTGCAGATACAGTAGTTGCACCAGTTAAACCTTGTGATACAACATATCCAAAATCTCTTTTACTTACTTTAACAACATCTTTAGCTTGTGCTAAATAAAGTAGTTCTTCATCTGTTAAACCAACTTTAATCACACCTTTAATGATTGCAATTGTTGCAGGTACAGCACCTTCATCTTCTATAATCTTTTCTACATTTCTTGCCATTTCCACATTTTCAGGATAAGGCATTCCATGAGAAATAATCGTTGATTCTAAAGCGACGACTGCCTTTTGTTGATTTATAGCATCTAATACTTTTTGATTAATCTCTATCATAGAGTTCATTTTGTTGCCTCCAAATTTTTAACATTCATAAGTTCACTAACTGCTTTTTCTGATTTAAGTGTCAAAATAGCAGCTTTTTGTGCATAAATAACTGGATCATAACCTTTAACTTTAGCGTATATAACACCTGCTAAAAATGCATCTCCTGCACCTGCTGTATTTAAAACTTCAACTTTATGTGACACTGATTTAATCATTTGATTTTTACTCATGAAAAGTGATCCATCTTTGCCTAAAGTAATATATACTTCTTTGACCCCTTGAGCAATAAAATATTTAGCAATGGTTAAAATATCTTCTTGTTCCATGCCACTTAAATATTTAGCTTCTAATAAGTTTAATTTAATTCCATAAATATAACGATATAAAGATTTGATTTTTTCTGCCTTTTGACATGAAATCACATCAACATAAATTTCTTTATTTTGATATGTTTTTAAGATATGTTCAATCGTTTCTTTTTTAAGATTAGTATCTAAAACAACGTAATCAGAATTTTGAAAAATCACATCTCTTTTTTTAATATCATCTTTTGATAGTAATTCGATTTCATCCATATCTGCAATAGCTGCTACCATATCATTTTGATCATCTAGGATAGATAGATATGTAGGCGTTTGATGAACAGGAACAGATGATAATTTTAACATCACTTCTTGTGCATTTTGCATAATCAATTTTTTACCATCATCTTTACCAATCACAGTGATTAGCGTCGTATCAATATCTAATCTTGCAAGATTTTCTGCAATATTTCTTGCTACGCCACCCAATGACTTTTTTAAATATCCTGGATTAGAATCGTGCATAATAAATTTATCTTTGGGTTGTGCAAAGATATCAATCACCGCACCACCAACAACAATAACTTTTTTCATAACATAAATCCTTTCGTCTTTTCATCAATCATTATAACACGATAGCAACTTTTTATGATGATTTACTTTTTTAAATGTAATTTAAAAGTTGATATTCAAATATATCTTTTTATCTACATTTATGGTTAAAAACATATCTGAGACTGTTTTTTTATTTCGTTTCCTTTATAATTAAATCAAATGCTTTTAACTTCAAACTAAAGGAGAATATCATGTTTGACCCAGCACTTGCAAATACGTTCCAATCTTACACGATTTATCATTTAATTCCAGTATTAATTGTTTTCTTTTTCATTTTCTTAATTATATTTTATAAAGACAAACTTAGAACTTGGAAACATTTAACTTTATTCACTTACATCTTGGCAGGTTTAACGCTTGGTCAAGAATTATCATTAAATATTTACAGAATCATTTTAGGACAATGGGAAATAGCAACTTCACTTCCATTACAATTATGTGGTCTTGGTGTCCTAACATCTTCTTATCTCGTCATCACTAAAAATGAAAAAGTATTCCAAAATGTATTCTTTATCATGATGATTGGTGCAACGATGGCGATTTTGACACCAGCGATTGAAGACAATTTAGGATTTCCTCATTATCGTTATTTTCAATTTTTCTTTTCACACGGTATGATCTTAATCAACTTTACCGTCTTACTTTTTGTTTATAATTTCCAAAAGAATATAAGATATCGTTTACTCTTAAATAACTTTATCGCATTAATTGGTATTGCTGCAGTGATGTTTTTAATTGATTTAGCAACTCATGGAAATTACTTATATCTTATGGGTAAACCTGGAGAAGGTACAGCATTTGATTTATTCGGTGAATGGCCATGGTATGTGTTAAACTTGCTCATCTTTGGTATTCCTATCTTCTTTCATCTTTTCTATATTCCATTTTTTATTAGAGACTTTAGAAGATATAGAAAACAAAAAGCACTACTTAGTGCTTAAGTAAATTATTTGAAAACTTATCTTTAACACATCTTTGATTCACTTATAATAAAATTATAAAAATATATCTCACAAGGAGAACTTTATGTTTAAACTTAAAGGTTTATCAAAAAAAGAACGTAGCTGGGTATTATATGATATTGCCAATTCAGCATACATTTTAACAATTATTACTGTTTTATTTCCTATTTATTATCAAAGCATTGCTGCCAATGTAGAAAACCGCACTCAAATCTTCGCCTTTGTTACCGCAGGTATTGCGCTTACAGTTGCATTAATGTCACCTATCATTGGAGCTTTATCTAATTACCGTGGTCATAAGATGAAATTCTTTAAAATCTTTTTAGTCCTTGGACTTGTTGGTGGATTAGGACTTGTCATTCCAGGATTAGAAGTTGTATCACTGCTTGCGTTCTTTATTATCTCAAGTATTGGTTACTCGCTTACTAATGTTATCTATGATGCATTTTTAATGGATGTAACGACTGAAGATCGCATGGATGAAGTGAGTTCACAAGGATATGCTTGGGGCTATATCGGTTCGATGATTCCTTTTGCAGTTGCTATTATTCCTTATGCTTTAGTCACTTTTGGTATTTTAGATTCTAGTTTTGAATACTTAACTGTTGCATTTGCATTTATTGTCGCACTCGCTTGGTGGTTCTACTATTCACTTCCACTCCTTAAAGATGTTGAACAAACATATAATCTAGAAAAGTCTCCTACACCTATTAAAGATGCATTTAAAAGTTTAGGTCAAACTTTCTCTCATGTTAGAAAATATCGTTCAATCTTTATTTTTATGATCGCTTATCTTTTTTATAACGATGTCGTAAACACTGTTATTCGTTTAGCAACAACCATTGGTACTGAACTTGAAGTAGGCGTTTCTGTTTTATTAGGTGTCGTTGTTCTTGTTCAATTAGTCGCATTTCCAAGTGCCATTCTTTATGGTAGACTTGCCGATAAATTTGGTGGTAAAGTCATGATTTATTATGGTATTATCATCTATATGATCACCATTGTGATTACATCATTTATACATGAAGAAACTACATATCTCATGTGGGTCGTTGGTGTTTTGGTTGGTAGTGCTCAAGGTGGTATTCAATCCATTTCTAGAAGTTACTTTGCAAAAATGCTTCCAAAAGATAAAGCTAATGAATTCTTTGGATTCTTTAGTGTATTCGGTAGATTTTCAGGTATATTCAGTCCGTTCTTATTAGGTATATTTATTACATCTATTGGTATTAACAATGCGGTTTTAACTTTGGTTGCTCCACTTATTTTAAGTGCAATCTTGTTATTCTTTGTGCATCCTAAACAAAAAGAACTTACTTAAAAATAAACATATAACTACAAACAAAAAGCATTCATTTGAATGCTTTATTTTTTGTCAAATAACTTGAAATATTTCATGGTTCTTTCTTTAGACGTGTCAATTCCTGAATTAAACGATCTGTTTTTAAATAGGCTTTTAAGATCAACTTCTTTACCATCTAAATATGCAAGCACTTCTTTGATTGTTTCAGCTGCTTCTTTATAAGCTTGATCATATATATCTAGAACACTGAATGTATATGTTTCATTTGTGATTGGATGATGCCATGGATGATGATCTAAATTTAAATAATCATATGATCTATCCTTTTTGTGATAAGGATAATCTTTTAAGAAAATAGGAGAAGTTTTTGAAAACATATCAGCAATCGATAAAACTATTTTTTTTAATCCAGTAACATCCTTGATTAAGAGTTTAAGTAACATGCGCATCGTATGATATCCAGAATCAAATTTCATATCAGCATGTTTTTGTTCATAGACTTTTAATGCAACATTTTTGTGTAATTCTAAAATTTGATTTGGAACTTCTTTTAATGGTACAATTCTTTTTCTTAAATGAAAATCAATTGGATTTTTTTGATATCTATGTCTAATATACGAGATATCGACGCTACGTTCAAATCTTAAATGATATCCTCTATAAATATGTGTTTTAAGTTCACTTTCGATATATTCACCAGTGAAATAATAGATATATGGATGAATATTCACATCTAATATAAAATGTGTTATAAAACCGATGAGATATGCTTTTAATATTTCATCATTTTGAGCTTTCACTTCATCTGTGAGCGCAATTAAAAAATCATTGATTTTTTCATCATGCATTAAATCTGCTAGCATATGTGAAGATGCCGATATCCCCTTTTTTATGACATAATAAAAAGGATCAGGACCTTGGGCACCAATTTTAGCAACATCTAAATGTTTATAGGTTTGATGTGTGTTGTAAATATCTTCAATAAGTTGTGCATGTAAAAAGAAATCTGCCATAATGAATCTCCTTTATATAAAGATAGCATAACACGAATGTGACATCTGATAAAGGATATTACTATTTTTTAGCTTGTTTTATACATATCATAAAGTAATCTTTTTCCTACAAGTGTTTATTTTATGGCCATGGGTGATCTAGTTTATCCCACCAAGGATATATTTCATAATTTACAATTATTATAACATCTGCTGGTGGATCTTCTGGTGATACACTTTGATATTCTTGATGATATTCAACAAAATAGAACATACCTACATAAAGTTTTTCTATCTCTTGATCTCCTGATACTTTTATAGCAAATATAGGTGCTTTTACATTTTTCACTCTTACATAATCTGTAAGAAACATTGAAAAAAACATAAGTATAATCGCCCCTAAGATAATCATTATTTTTTTATACTTTCTCATATTTATTTAACCATCCTTTTTAATAAACATATATTATGTGAATTATCTAGAAATGAGATACCTATAGATAGATAGATCAGTATTTGGCATTTTTTCAAATATACATTTTTCACTATAACTTTCATCTAAATAAAATAAAGAAGAGTTCACATCCTGTGTTAATTCTAAAATAGTATCATAATCATATAATATTGTTTCCACAGATTCACTTGCTGATGAAATCTCTGTTGGGCTATTTGATTCTAAATGATATTGTTCCATGTAGATGTCACCAAACATAAAGATTCTGCCACTTTCATAATAAGCATATGAGAAACTATATCCTAAACCTATGCTGACCACTTGATCATTTGGATCTACATTAAAACGTGCACTGATATCTATAAATTCAAAAGATATCGTCTGTTCATCAACATCATTTCCTAGTAATCCAAATTGATTTGAGCCCATTGTAAATATTCTATTTTTTGAGGTATAAGCAATTAAATTTGATTGATTCATTTCAAACTGCTCAATCACTTCATTCTCTTCTAAATTAATTAAATCATTTATCAGTGTTGGTTCAGTATAAATATTTAGTGTCGATTGTTCATTAAGTGGCATATGCCAAACAAATAAACGACCTTCTGATGTTAATGCATAAATACTATAGATTGCAATTTGAACTGAACTTATATATTCTGATGCATTAAGCTGAAATTGATCTGTGACATCAATAGCTAATTCAGAATCACCAAATGTATTTGAAACTTCATCAAAAAATGAACTATATCCCATGATGATAAGTCTATGAGTCGATGTGAGTGCTGCAATATTGATATCTCCAATCTCAAATGAAGTGATATATTCATCAGATAATAAATCAAAGCGATCTGTAATGTCTAAGGGATGAGTTCTTATGACTTGTTTTAGTAATCCATTTTCCATAACCATATCTTTACCATAAATAAAGATACGAAACAAATTGGTAGTGACAATCGTTGTCTCATGATCTGCAAAAATATTAATAATGTATTCATTTTGAGATAAATCAAACTTATCTGTGATGTTTTGTGGTGTTTCAGTTTCAACTTCTAAACTATCCATACCTAAATTGCCACTTTGATTTGATCCCCAAGTATAAACATGATGTAATGATGTGAGTGCTATTGAAAAATTGTTTCCTGAATCTATGAATTGGATTATTTCATCTGTATCTAAATTAAAATGATTTGTGATATCCCCTGATTCAACATGAGAATTGGAGCTATATCTTAGCACTCTATGCTCAGATGTCATTAAATATAAGTCATGTGTTCCTGATTTTATTTTAAATATAGATTCTTGCTGATCTAAACTCACTTGATCAATTTGATTATATGTATATGTGTAAATAGAGAGTTCATATTGATTTATCTCCCATTTAGCATATATAGTTATATCACTCGTTATTTGTGTTGTTATATCAAAGTTCGTTGTCATGGATTCATCTATGTACCAACCCATAAAAGTATATCCATCTTTTAAAGGTACACTTAATTGATCTAAGTTTAAATCGGAGGTCATTACATCTGAAATTTGTGTACCACCATTTGAATCAAAATGAATGATGTAGTTATCATTCTTGCATGATGATAACAATAATAATACTGCAATCATATATAAAATTAAATATTTTTTCATACTTAACCCTCACTAATCTTTGATAATAACAATAAAGGAATGAGCTTATTTTTTCCACCAAGGATATATTTTATAGGAATCATCAATTGTTGTTACATTAGGATAGTCCTCAGGTGTACCAACAGAGTATCCTTTGTAAAATTCAACAAAATAGAACATACCTACATAAAGTTTTTCTATCTCTTGATCTCCTGATACTTTTATAGCAAATATAGGTGCTTTTACATTTTTCACTCTTACATAATCAGTAAGAAACATTGAAAAAAACACGAAAATTATTGTGCCTAAAATGATAAAAACCTTTTTCTTTTTCTTCATAGTTCCCCTCCCAAAAAGATATTTTGCAATAATCATCATTGCTTATTTATTTATCATTATAGTCTCCTCATTATAGATTGTCAAATAAAAAAAGCACCTTCGAATTGAAGGTGCTTTATTGATTTAATTAGAATCCGTAATCTTCCATTTGATCATCTTCTTCTTCACTATAAGCATTTGAACGATCATAAGCAAAATGCGAATCTCTTAAAATACCTGTACCAGCTGGGATTAATCCACCGATGATAACATTTTCTTTTAAGCCATGTAATTCATCAACTTTACCTCGAATTGCTGCATCAGTTAAGATTCTTGTTGTTTCTTGGAATGATGCTGCAGATAAGAATGAATCACTTCTTAATGATGCTCTTGTAATACCTAATAAGATTGGACGACCTACTGCTGGACGTTTACCTGCTTTAAATGCTTTCATGTTTTCACGTTTGAATTCTGAAACTGATACTTCAGTACCTGGTAACAACTCAGTTTCTCCTTCAGTGATGACAGTAATACGTCTTAACATTTGGCGAATAATTAATTCGATATGTTTATCTGAAATTTCTACACCTTGTGCACGATAAACTTTTTGAACTTCTTCAAGAATATATGTTTCAGCAGCTTCTACAGATACAATTCTTAACAATTCTTTTGGATTGATAGAACCCATTGTTAATCTTTGACCTGCTTTAACAGCAGAACCTTTTCTCACTAATGATTCGACATTCGCATCAATCGTGTATTTATATTCTTTTTCATCATTATCAGTAATCGTAACAACTGATAATCCACCACGTTGACGATCAACTGATTTGACTTTACCATCAACTTCAGTTAACACGGCTTTCCCTTTAGGGTTTCTAGCTTCGAAAAGCTCTTGAATACGTGGAAGACCTTGTGTAATATCTGATGCAGAAGCAACCCCACCTGTGTGGAATGTTCTCATGGTTAACTGAGTACCTGGTTCACCAATAGATTGCGCTGCGACAACCCCTACAGCTTCACCAACTTCAACTCTTGTGTTCGTTGCTAGGTTTCTACCATAACATTTTGCACAAACACCATTATCAGAATTACATGTTAAGTTACTTCTAATTTCAACTTCTGTGATGCCTGCATCAATGATTTTAGCACCCATTTCTTCAGTGATTAAATCATTTCTCTTCGCATACACTTCTTTTGTTTTTGGATTAACGACATCTTTAGATGCAAAACGTCCAACGATTCTATCATATAATGGAACAATTTCTTTAGTACCATCTTCAACAACAGATTTCATTAAGACACCACGTTCAGTACCACAATCTTCTTCAACAACAATGACATCTTGTGAAACGTCTACAAGTCTTCTTGTTAAATAGCCTGATTCAGCGGTTTTAAGCGCTGTATCGGTAGAACCTTTTCTCGCACCATGCGTTGAGATAAAGAATTCAGATACTGTTAAGCCTTCTCTAAATGACGCTTGTACTGGAACTTCAATAATATCCCCTTTAGGGTTATTCATAAGTCCACGCATACCTGCTAATTGTGAGAAGTTAGATGCGTTACCACGCGCTCCAGAGTCACTCATCATATAGATGTTGTTATCTTTATCAAACTCAGCCATTAAGCCTGTTTGGATATCATCTCTGGCAACTTGCCATTCTTTAATAACAAGTTCTTTACGTTCTTGGTCAGTTAACCAACCTTCATCATACCAACTGTTGATTTGATCAATTTTTTCATTTGCTTTTTCGATACGGTCATGTTTACCTGAGTATACATTAATATCAGCAAATGAAACTGTAATACCTGCAACTGTTGAATATTTAAACCCTAAATCTTTTAATCTATCTAGCATCTTAGATGTTTCTGAGATGTGTAATTGTTTAAAGACTTGAGCAATGATTTGTGATAAGAATTTCTTCTTAAATGGTGAAGGTACATCTAAATTTTCTAAGAAATCTTTAGGGTTTGTACCTTTAGGCATAAAGTACTTATCAGGTGTAGCAACTTCTAAGTTTTGCGCTGTTGGTTCATTTAAATATGGGAATGATTCAGGTAAAATTCTATTAAATATAAGTTTACCTAAAGTTGTCACTAAATAACTATTCTTTTGAGTTTCACTAAATTCTTGATTGATACTATTTGGATCAATTAAGATTCTTGTATGAAGACCAATTTCTTGGTGATCATATGCAAGTTGTACTTCATCAAAATCAAAGAAGAAATGTCCTTCGTTACGATGTTTATTTAAATGTTCTTCTAAACGAATTTCACTGCGATAACCATGAAATTGTTTATCGCGTTTTTCTTCAATCGTTAAGTAATAGTTACCTAAAACCATATCTTGTGAAGGTGTAACAACTGGTTTACCATCTTTAGGATTTAAGATGTTATTAGAAGCTAACATTAAAAGTCTTGCTTCTGCTTGTGCTTCATTTGATAGAGGCACGTGAACAGCCATTTGGTCACCGTCAAAGTCAGCGTTAAACGCTGGTGTAACAAGTGGATGAAGACGAATCGCTTTACCATCAATTAATTTAGGTTCAAATGCTTGAATACCTAATCTATGTAATGTTGGCGCACGGTTTAATAACACTGGATGTTCTCTAACTACTTTTTCTAAAGCTGCCCAAACATCATCGTCCATTTTTTCATATTT
The DNA here is from genome assembly GCA_050251655.1 of Acholeplasmataceae bacterium. Classification (GTDB taxonomy): domain Bacteria; phylum Bacillota_I; class Bacilli_A; order Acholeplasmatales; family Acholeplasmataceae; genus WOFB19. The sequence continues at coordinate 28,345 of JBFWMH010000007.1, read as the reverse complement.
AGCGTTTGCATTTTTCTTTGAACTAGATTCGTTTCCAGATAATCTTTGTAATTCTCTTAAAACAAATGGTTTGAATAATGTAATCGCCATTTCTCTTGGAATACCACATTGATACATTTGTAAGTCTGGTCCAACAATAATAACTGAACGACCTGAGTAGTCAACACGTTTACCAAGTAAGTTTTGTCTGAAACGTCCTTGTTTACCACGTAACATATCAGATAATGATTTTAAGTGGCGGTTTCTTTCTACTGCTGCTTTTTTACCACGTTTTGCATTATCAAATAATGCATCAACAGCTTCTTGTAACATACGTTTTTCATTTTTTGTAATCAATCTTGGTGCCATTTGTTCTTTTTGTTTCTTTAAACGATTGTTACGATTTAAAATACGGCGGTATAAGTCATTTAAGTCAGTTGTCGCAAAACGACCACCATCAAGTGCAACCATTGGTCTTAAATCTGGTGGAATGACTGGAATGACATCCATAACCATCCATTCTGGTTTGTTATCAGAATTATTGAAAGCTTCAACAACTTCTAAACGTTTAATGATACGATCACGTTTTTGTTTAGATGATGTTTTTAACTTTTTACGTAATGATTTAACTTCTTTATCTAAATCAAGTTCTTGTAACAATTTTTTTACAGCTTCAGCACCAGTTAAGGCAGTGAATTTGTTCCAATATTTTTCAGTTAACATAGAATAATCTTGTTCAGATAAGATTTGTTTTTTAGCAAGTGGTGCAGATCCTGGATCAGTAACGATATAAGATGCATGATAAACAACTTCTTCTAATGCTTTCGCTTTAATACCTAAAAGGATTGCAAGTCTTGAAGGAGAGTTTTTTAAATACCAAGTATGAACAACTGGTGCTTCTAACTCAATATGTCCCATACGTTCTCTACGCACTTTTGATTCAGTGATTTCAATACCACATTTTTGACAGATTTGGCCTTTATTACCGCTTTGTTTTTTACCACAAGCACATTGGTAATCTCTTGTAGGACCAAAAATTCTTTCACAGAACAATCCACCTACTTCTGGTTTAGAAGTTCTGTAGTTGATTGTTTCATGTGTTTTTACTTCACCATAAGACCATTGTCTGATTTCATCTGGTGATGCAAGACGAATTTTAAAATGTGAGAATGTTCTACTGCCGTACCCTTTTCTAATTGCAGGAACATCACGATGAATACGATCTGATAAATCCATATCAAGTGCATTCTCAACTTCAACATGTCCATCAAATTCTGCAGGCATATCTTCAGCTTCAAACTCATGATGTGCATGTTCTTTTAACGCATCAAAACCATAAAATTCTAATGCTTGATTCACTTCTTGTCTTAAGAATTCATCTTCTTCAAATAAGTGATATAAACTGTGACGGTCATATTCTAAGAATTCAACCAAGTCATGCATACCATGTGTATTTAATACTTCGATTGCTTCACTACTTAAACCAATATTTTCAAGTGGTCTAGGTAATGCATATCGTCTTAAGACTGATTTGATTTCATCAAAGCTTGAAGATAATAACATTTGTAATTCTTTTAAATTAAATGTATTAAAATCTTCTAATTGATCAATACCAGAGAGTTTCAATTGATTTAATGCATCATCTGATAATTTTAAAGACTCAACACGAAGTGTTAATTTTTCTTTAGCCATTAACGAAACCCTCCTTTTTGATATTTACTTGCATATTGATCGACTAATGATTTCTCAGTTTCGTTTTCGCCGGTCTCAGCATCAATTAATTCTACATATAGACCAAGGGCTTGTAATTCTTTTGTTAATACTCTAAATGATTCTGGAATACCTGCTTCTGGAATACCTTTACCATGCGTAATTGCACTATAAACTTTATTTCTACCAAGCATATCATCAGATTTAACAGTTAACATTTCTTGTAATGTATGTGCAGCACCATAAGCATATAATGCCCAAACTTCCATTTCCCCGAAACGTTGACCACCATTTTGAGCTTTACCACCCATTGGTTGTTGTGTAACTAGTGTATATGGTCCAACAGATCTTGCATGAAGTTTATCATCAACCATGTGAGATAACTTAATCATGTACATCACACCAACTGAAATTCTATTTTCATATGGTTGTCCTGTACGACCATCATATAATGTTGTCTTGCCATCTGGATCTAATCCAGCTTCTGCCATGATTGCTTTTAAGTCTTCATCATCAACACCATCAAATACTGGTGTTGCAACTTTAACACCTAAGCGTTTAGCAGCCATACCTAAATGGATTTCAAGAATTTGTCCGATATTCATACGTGATGGAACCCCAAGTGGGTTTAACATGATATCAACTGGTGTACCATCAGCCATGTATGGCATATCTTCTCTTGGTAATATTTTAGAGATAACCCCTTTATTACCATGACGTCCAGCCATTTTATCCCCTTCAGAAATTTTACGTTTTTTAGCAACGTAAACTCTAATAGATTCATTAACACCTGATGGAAGAACATCACCATTCTTTTTAGAGAAATATTGGATGGATTGAACAACCCCACCACCACCATGAGGAACTCTAAGTGATGAATCTCTATATTCTCTTGATTTTTCACCGATAACGGCATGAATTAATTTTTCAGATGGACTTGGTTCAAATACACCTTTAGGCGTAATCTTACCAACTAAAATGTCGCCTTCTTTAACTTCAGAACCTGGAACGACAATACCTCTTTCGTCTAAGTTCTTTAACGCTTCATATCCGGCATTTGGTACTTCGCGTGTAATTTCTTCACGACCTGAACCTGTTTTTAATTCTCTTGTTTCAATTTCATATTCATCGATATGAATTGATGTATATACGTCATTTTTAACTAAATCTTCACACATGATGACAGCATCTTCATAGTTGTAACCTTCCCATGTCATGAATGCGACAGTAACGTTACGTCCTAATGCTAATTCACCTTTATCTGTTGATGGACCATCAGCAATGATTTCTCCAACTTCAACATATTCACCTTCACCAACGATTGGTTTTTGAAGGACAAGTGTGTCTTGATTTGATCTAAAGAAGTTAATTAGTGGGAATGTTTTACTATGACCCATACCATATGATTCTAAAGCGCGTGCACTTTCATAATCAAATGGTTTAGCTGGATCAAATAATACGTTATTACCAACCATGACTTTTTCTTCTGGTTTTGGTGTGATGGTAATCTTAGTACCATCTGTATAAGTAACAAAACCTTCTACATCTGATACAACTGTACTACCTGAGTCTTTAGCTGCACGATATTCAATACCTGTACCAACGATTGGAGAATCTGTTTTAAGTAAAGGTACTGCTTGACGTTGCATGTTCGCACCCATAAGCGCACGTGATGCATCATCGTGCTCTAAGAATGGAATTGTTGAAGTTGCCACTGAGACGATTTGTTTAGGAGAAACGTCCATAAATGTAACATCTTCAACTTCAAACATAGAAGTCTCACCACGATGACGACCGATGACTTTTTCATCAGTGATTTCACCGTCTTCTGCCAATTCAGTTGCTGCTGAAGCGATAACTTCATCATATTCTTCATCTGCAGTTAAATATTTAAATTGATTTGTAACAACAGGCTTGCCTGAGCTACGATCAACAATTAAGTATGGTGTTTGAATAAAACCATATTGGTCAACCTTACCATATGTAGCAAGTGATGAGATTAACCCAATTGAAGGACCTTCAGGTGTTTCAATTGGACAAATTCTACCGTAGTGAGAGTTGTGAACGTCACGGACTTCCACACCAGCTCTATCTCTAGCTAGACCACCAGTACCAAGTGCAGATACTCTACGTTTTTGAGTTAATTCAGCAAGTGGATTGATTTGATCCATGAATTGTGATAATTGAGAACTTCCAAAGAAAGTCTTAATGGCACCAGCAAGTGGTGTCATGTTAATAATATTTGAAGGTGTTGCATCAGCAAACGTTGTTGTCGACATTTTGTCTTTAATGTTCTTTTCAGCTCTTGCAATACCAATTCTAAATTGATTCTTTAATAATTCACCAATCAGTCTTAAACGACGATTACCTAAATGGTCAATATCATCTGTTGATCCAAGACCATCATATAAGTTTAAATAATAACTCATTGATGCAACGATATCTGATAATGTGATGTATTCTCTTGTTTCTCTTTGGTCACTACCTAAGACTTTAACAGGATAAATACGTTCAGTTTCAGGATCTTTGACTGTAACTTCGATCATTTCAACAATAACGCCCATACGTTCTTTTTCTTTTTCAAAAACATCTTTAGCACCAAAGAAATATTTAATTACTTTTTCATCTAGTGCAGATCTGTTCTTTCTAAGTACTGAGAACACTTCTTCGTTTACTTCTGTGTTTTTAACAACTAAAACTTCACCTGTACGTAAGTTTAAGATGTTTTCTTTTGTATATAAATTATCGCCACCATCTGGAAGATAAGTCGCTAAAATTTCATCTGGTGTTTCATTTTGTAAAGAATCTTCTTTTGCGATGACTTCAGCACGAAGTGCATCACGATGATCTTTAAGTAATTTAATGATGTCTTTAGTGATTTTAGTTTTTTCTGCAACTAAAACTTCACCTGTATTTGGATCAATAATATCTTTAGCAGTATATTGACCTTCAATACGTGTTAACACATCAAGTTTCTTGTTAAATTTATAACGTCCTACTGCAGCCAAGTCGTAACGACGTGTTTCAAATAAGCGCATGCGGATAAATTCTCTTGCAGCTTCTGCAGGAACTTTTTCACCTTGTCTTAATTTTGAATATAAATCAACGATGGCTTCATCTGAGTTTTTAGAGTCATCTTTTTCAAATGTTGCGTCAATATATTTAGATTTTCCAAAAACATCATAAATGTCTTTCTTCTTTTGGAAACCTAAAGCACGCATCATTGTTGTCATAGGTACTTTTTTAGATCTGTCTAACTTCGCATACATGATATCTTTAGAACCTAATTCGTATTCTAACCATGCACCACGAGTTGGGATAACTTGAGCTGAGAATTTGATACGATTTAATTTCTTATCTAATTCACTTGTAAAGTAAGCACCTGCAGAACGAATAATTTGGGATACAACTACACGTTCAGCTCCATTAATGACAAAAGTCCCTGATGGAGTCATAAAAGGGATTTCACACATTAACACTACATTTTCTCTAACTTCTCCAGTAATCGCATTTTCCAATTTAACTCGTGCTGATAATTGTTTAGCGTAATTAACATCACGTAATTTAGATTGAATAATATCATACTTAGGTTCAGATAAATAGTGTTCCTCAAAATATAATTTTAAATCACCATTGTGGCCTTCGATCGGTGATATATCATCGAGCAATTCTTTAATACCTTCTTCAATGAACCAATTAAAAGATTTTGTCTGAATTTCGATGAGGTCTGGTAAGTCTATATCATAGCGCATTCTAGAAAAATTTCTGCGTTCTGCTTTCTTACCATACTTGACGTTTCTATATCCCATAATCCACTCTCCTATCGCGTCTGGAATTACAATGTTTTTTATATATATTTATATATAAACACATTCTTATGCATTTAATAATATTATCATATGTTTTGTAAATAGTCAATAAATCTTTTTATTTTTTTGCTAAAAGTACCCAATAACCTTTTTCTTTTGTCACAACTTGACAATTTCCAAATGTTTCCTCAAGTTTCTTAACTGAGGATGGTGCACCTTGTTTTTTTTGTATAACAGCATAAAAAACACCACCTTGATTTAAGTTTAGATAGGCTTGATCATAGAGGTTAAACACAGTCTGCTTACCTGCTCTAATCGGTGGGTTTGTTATAATTAAATCAGCTTTTTTCTTGATGTTTTCGAATAAAAAACTGACCATAATTTCAGTGTTTTTGACATGATTTTTCTCTGCGTTTTTAGTCGCTAAAAGCACTGCTCTGTCATTCACATCTGCCATGATTACATGTGCATCTGGGCATGATTTTGCAGCATAAATACCTATAGGTCCATATCCGCATCCCATATCAATAATGGTATTAAAATCATCAGAAAAATCGATATTTTCTAATAAGACTTCGGTGCCAAAATCTAACTGATTTCTACTAAAAACGCCTCTGTCAGTATCTAAAATAATCTCCTGTTTTTTAACACTGAATCTAATTTCTTGGATCTCATGATTAAGTTGTTCATCATTTAAATAATAGTGACTCATGAATCCCCCGATTAACAGCGAAAAAACCCGAGAGTATCTCTCAGGTCTATCGCATTAAATTTTAGAAATTATTTAACTTCAACAGTTGCACCAGCATCTTGTAATTGAGTCTTAAGAGCTTCAGCATCTTCTTTAGATACTTTTTCTTTTACGACTGCGTCTGGTGTTTCAGTTAATGTTTTAGCATCTGCTAAACCTAAACCTGTAACTTCACGTACAACTTTGATAACTGCAATTTTGTTTGTACCAAAGTTCTTTAAAATTACATTGAATTCTGTTTGTTCTTCAACTGCTGCTGCACCAGCACCAGCTGCTGGACCTGCTACTGCTACTGCAGATGGGTCAATACCGAATTCTTCTTTTAATCCGTCAACTAATTCTTTAATTTCTAATAAAGTCATTTCTTTTAAAGCTGCAATAAAATCTGCTTTTGTTATTTTAGCCATTTTTATTTCCTCCTAAATTACGCTTCTTCGCTAATCATATTAAGCCCAACCGCTAATTCGCGAACTGGTGCTAACATACCTACTGCTAACATTGTTAATAGAGTTTCTCTAGATGGCAATGTCGCTAATTCATTTAATACTTCTAAGCTTGCAATTTTACCTTCAACGATACCTGCATGCATCACTACGTTTTTGTTTTCTTTCGCAAATTCGTAGATTACTTTTGCAGGAGCAACAACATCAGTAAAGCTTAACGCTAAAGCTTTAGGACCCACTAAAGAGTCAGCTAAATCTTCGTATCCAGCAGCGATAGATGCTCTTCTTGAAATGTTGTTTTTGTAAACGGCAACTTCACAATCTGCTTCTCTTAATTGACCACGTAATTTAGTGAATTCTTCCACTGTTAAACCTGGATAATCAAAAGCAACAACTGTGGCAGCGCGTCCAAGTTTATCTTGTAACTCTTGAACTTGCTCAGCTTTTTTGATAATACTTGCTTTTTGCATAAAGTGCCTCCTTATAAAATAAAATCTCTCTTTTATACCAAGACAAAAGAGAGAACTATTTGTTAGTTTCACCTCGGTAGGAAATTAAGCATGTGCACCTACTGTCTATGGTATAGATTTATTTTTTATTTTGTTTTAGCTGCTTTAAGATTATAGATTTCTTAAAGCGTCTTCATCAACTTTTACACCAGGTGCCATACTTGATGTAAGAGTGATATTTTTGATGTAAGTACCTTTAACCGTTTGTGGTTTGATACGTACAAGTTGATGATAAAGTGTTACTAAGTTTTCAGCTAATTGTTCTTTAGTAAATGAAACTCTACCGATTGGCGCATGAATGTTACCAACCTTATCAACTCTATACTCGATTTTACCATTTTTGATTTCATGAACAGCTTTTTCAACATCCATTGTAACTGTACCAGTTTTTGGGTTTGGCATTAAGCCTTTAGGTCCTAAGACACGTCCTAGTTTACCTAATTGACCCATCATGTTTGGTGTAGCTACCATAACATCGAAATCAAACCATCCTTCAGAAATCTTTTGGATTAAGTCTGCATCACCGACGAAATCAGCACCAGCATCTTTAGCTTCTTTAGCTTTGTCACCTTGTGCGATAACAACAACTCTTGAAACTTTACCAGTACCATGAGGTAAAACGATTGCGCCTCTTAAGTTTTGTTCAGCTTTTCTTGGATCAAGATTTAATCTAAACGCTGCTTCTACAGTCGCATCAAACTTCACAAATGAGGTTTTCTTCACTAGATCAGTTGCTTCGTCAAGTGTGTACTTGTGAAGTTTATCAACTAATTTAGCTGCTTCAAGGTATTTCTTTCCTCTTTTCATATTTCTTCCTCCTAAAATGTGGTCTAGCGGGATATCCTCCCACAATTTAGATAGATATCATCTAAATTATTCTTCTACTACGATACCCATATTACGTGCTGTACCTTCAATAATTTTCATTGCTGCTTCTACAGTAAACGCATTTAAGTCAGGCATCTTTGTTTCTGCAATTTGTTTAACTTGTGCCTTAGTAATTGTAGCAACTTTAGTCTTTTTGGCATTACTTGAGCCAGACTTGATGTTTGCTGCTTTCTTAAGAAGATCACTTGCAGGTGGGGTTTTTGTTACAAATGTAAATGTACGGTCATCATATACTGAGATAATAACTGGTACAATGAAACCCATTTGATCTTTAGTTGCTTCATTAAATTGTGAACAGAATGCTGGAATGTTAACTTGAGCTTGACCAAGTGCTGGACCGACTGGTGGAGCTGGATTAGCTTTTCCTGCAGCGATTTGTAATTTAACTACTTTTACAACTTTTTTTGCCATGAACACAACCTCCTTCTTTACATAAGTATGTGGTACGAAATTATTCTTCCACTATGGTGTGCTTTCACACGCGAATATATTCTATCATTTAGAGGTGTCAATGTCAACCAAAAACGACAACTTTTCAATTTTAATTTAAAATCTACTACGTAAGTCGATTTTATTTGATTTTTGCTCCAAATGGTAGCAATGCTAATAATGCAAGTTTAAACCATTGTAGACCAAAGGGAATACCAATAATAGTCATACAATATCCAACACCTATGGTTATGTAACCAAGTGCCATTTCCCATCCAAATAATATCGCCCAAATGATGTTTGCAATTGGATGTTTTTCAATGTTGATATCAACATTTTGACCAAATGGAAACAACACGAGTTTTGCAAATTTAAATGCTTGTGCTCCAAGTGGAATACCTATCACAGTCAGTGATAATAAAACACCTGCAATAAACCACAATAATGCGGCAATAAAGCCACCAAATATAAACCATATAACGTTTGCAATAAGTCTCATATCTATACCTCCCATATATATTCATTATAACAAAAAAATGCCTAAAATAGGCATTTATTCGTTTTTGTTAGAATCCACATTCATCGTGATCACAAGTCGCTGAATCATCAGCTTCTAGTTTTTGTAATGGTTGTTCTTCTTGATAAATTTGTCTTAATGCTTGTAAGAAATATTCTGTTGCTTGTGCACCAGATACACCATATTTTCTGTTAATAACAAAGAATGGTACACCTTGAACACCTACTTGTCTAGCTTCATTAATTTCAGCATTGACTTGATCTTTAAATTGTCCTTCTTCTAAGACTTTTTTAGCTTCATCAGCATTGAGTCCAGCCTCTTGTGCAATAGCAACTAGTGTACTAAAATCAGCAACGTTTTTACCATCTGTAAAATAAGCTTTCATTAATAATGATGTTAATTTAGGCTCTAAACCAAATTGATTTGCCCATTTAGCTAAACGGTGTGCATCAAATGTATTTGTCATTTGAATGATGTCATAATTATATGTTAATCCTGCTGTTTTTGCGTTTTCAACAAACATTTTAAAACGATCTTTTGCTTGACTTACAGACATTCCGTGACCTTGAGCAAATGCTTCAGCAGCACTACCCTTCATTTCTTTAGGTGCATATGGATTTAATTGATATGCCTTATAAATAACTTCAACACTGTCTTTGTGTTCGAATTGATTTAGTGCTTGTTCGAATCTTGCTTTACCAATGTAGCAAAATGGACAACCAAAATCTGACCAAATTTCTATTTTCATGATACTACCTCCAATTTTCGTATCTATTATAACACCCAAAGATATAAAATCAATATATATTGCTTAAATTTTTGTAATTTTTTAAGTTTAAATGCGTTTATTACTTACTTTTTGTAAGCATGTGATATGATGAAAATATACAGGAGGTATTTGTATGTATAAATATCATAATCATAACACAACTTATTTTAATAAAATCACTTTACTCGTTAAAAATTTAGATGTGCAAACAGATTTTTATCAAAATATTTTAGGTTTTACTTTGATCTTTAAAACTGATTCAAAGTCAATATTGTCATCTAATGGAAAGGATGAACTCATTGAACTCATAACACACAAAGATGTGATTAAACATGAAGAAACACTTGGATTATATCATGTTGCCTTTCTATTCCCTAATGAACTTGCATTATCACATGTATTAAAAAGATTGGTCAATGCGAGATATAGATTAAGTGGAGCATCTAATCACGGAGTTAGTCACGCACTTTATTTAAATGACCCTGAAGGCAATGGTATTGAATTGTATTTTGATCTTGACGATAAAGATTGGCCAAGATCACATGGTGAACTTGAGATGTATACGCGAGCACTTGATGTTGATCATCTTTATCAATTATCAATTAACGAGCCGATAAAACCTATTGATACAAACACCATCATCGGGCATCTACATTTTTATGTTAAAGATTTAGAAAGTGCCAAACATTTCTATCATGACATATTAGGTTTTGATATCATCCAAAATTATTATAACCAAGCACTTTTTGTATCTTCAAAAGGATATCATCATCATTTAGGGTTAAACATATGGAATCAAAAAGCTAGCTTCAAACAACCTTCACAAGCGGGTTTACAAAGTTATCAGATATCAATTTCATTACGAGAATATGAATTACTTAAAAATCGCTTATCGAATAATGCTATACCGCTTAATGAATCAAGTATACCTCCCCATATAAAAGATATACTTGGTCAAACTATATATTTTGATATTAAAGCATAAAAAAAGTCTCGAAAGAGACTTTTTATTTATACTTCTTTAATTTCAGTTGCATCAATTTCAGTTGGTGTTGAACGACCAAATAAATCTAAATCAATAATGACTTTTTCTTGATCATTATCAACTGCAGCAACCACACCTCTTAAGCCTTCCCATGAACCGCTTGTCACTTCAACCATCTTACCAATCAAATGATCAAATGTTGGTTTACTCATGACACCAATCTTAAGAAGAATTGCATTAATTTCATCTGGTGCAAGTGGAACTGGTTTAGCACCACCACCTGATGAACCTAAGAAACCTGTAACTTGTGGTGTATTTCTAACAACGAACCATGATTCGTCAGTAACAACCATTTCTACAAAGACATATCCTGGAAATAATTGTTTTACTTTTTCTTTTTCTTCACCTTTAGCGTTTTTTTCGATGACTTTTTCTTCAGGAACAATAATTCTAAAGATGAAATCCATCATACCCATAGATTCAACGCGACGCTCTAAGTCTTTCTTTACAGCATTCTCATATCCTGAATATGTTTGAATAATATACCATCTAACGCCTTGACTCATAGAGTACCACCAAGTAATCCACTAATAAGTTTAGCAATTAAGAAATTGTAAAGTAATAAGAAACCAGTAATAATAGTCAAGAATACTAATACTCTTACTGAGTTATCTAAGAATTTATGCCATTTAGCCCATGAAATCTTTTTAATTTCAGGAATGGCTGGTAAAAAGAAAGGATATAACACTAGAATGAGACCAAATGCAGAAATTGCAAATAAGACCCAAGCAAAAATCAAACCATTACTACCTTCACCTAAAATTGGGAAATCAGGGTTGATTTGTAAAAGTGTATTACCTGAAATAATCATTAACGAAATTGAAATCGCAATCGTTGCTAAAACTCCTAATAAAAGATTTTCCCAACGATATTCAGTTGTAAGAACTTCTAATAATTTACTTTGTTGTTCTTCTTGTTTTTGTTTAATTGCCATAGTCTGGCCTCCTACTTACTTTCTTTATGTATGGTATGTTCGTTACATTTAGGACAAAACTTTTTAATTTCTAAACGTTGTGTCTGTGTCTGTTTATTCTTTGTTGTTGTATAATTTCTGCTTAAACATTTCGTACACACTAAAGTTACTTTTTCTCGCATATAAAAAACCACCTTTGTGGCCTTTTGCAAGTGTTATTTTAACACTTAAAAAAGGCATAGTCAACTATCTATTACATTATAACATACTTTTTGTATTTTTCTTTGAGACGATATATCGCATTATATACTTGCTTGATACTACACTTTTTAAAGTTTTGAATATATTGAACGCTTTTATTTTCTATAAAATAAAGTTCGAACACTTCTTGCTCAAATAAAGAACAATCTTCTAAAAAAGGTGTGTAATCCTCTTCGATATAATAACTTTGTTGCTGATGCATGATATATTCATCATAAACAAAGGGTGGAATTTTATGTACCAACTGATAATAATGTCTTTTTAAAATAAGTTCAAAGTATCTTGTGAATGTTTTATTTTTGCTTTCGTCAAACGTTTGAACAGCTTTATAAAACATGAGGAAACCTTCTTGAACAAAATCATCATGCTCAATGTGATCAATGTGGAGGAGATGAATATTTTTGTAAATAAGCCTTTCATATTTATGATATAAATATTCAAGTGCTATATGATCGTTTTCGCCACGTATTAAATAGAGAAGTTCGTAATCATTTTTCATCTATCAATCATTTTATACATCATAAGTGCTGCGGCGACACTGACATTAAGTGAATTGATTTTTCCATGCATTGGAATTTTAACAAGCATATCACAATTCTTTTTAACGAGTGGTCTCATGCCACTACCTTCATTGCCTAAAACCACTGCAACACTCACATCTTTTGGCATATCATCATACGTGTGATCTGTTTGTCCATCTGTACCTACAATCCAAAAACCAATACTTTTTAAATAATCCATGGCTTGATTGATATTAGATACTTCAATGACAGGCACATGTTCAATAGCCCCAGATGACACTTTTGCCACTGTTGCATTAAGTGGTACTTGTTGTTTTTTAGGAATAATGATAGCATCCATTTGAGTTGCTTCTGCAGATCTTAAAATGGCACCTAAATTATGTGGATCTTCAATACTATCTAAAATAATGACATTTTTCAAACTTTCTTGGTCATTTAAAATCTCAAGTGGTTGATAACTGTATGCTTTAACATCAGCTACAATCCCTTGATGGTTTTTAGTTTGACTGAGTTGAAACAATTCGTCTTTAGATTTGAATTCAAACTTAACTTGATGCTTTTTTAAAAAACTGATGAAGTTTTCATCATTAAATTTTTGGTCAAGATATAAACTATACATTGCTCTTTTCGCAAATACAGCTTCTCTAATGACATTTTTTCCATAAACGATCATAGTAAATCCTCCAACTCAAACATATAAAACCTAATAAAAATAATCCGTAAATTGATTTGATAAAAACGATGAAAAGAGCGACAAGCGCTCTTTTTTTATTCTATTTCTGCAATTTTATTAATGATAAATCCAATACCTGATTTAATCCAACCATAGATGTGAGAAACAACATACATCATTGGAAGTGTAGCTTGTGCTAAGACAAGTAACAATAAACCTTGTGGAAGTGTAATTAATTGTGTTGCTGTACTATTATCTAAATAGAAAAATGGAATAAAGTCAAAGACTGGAATTAAGAAATATGAGACTAATGTGAGTGTTACCATACTTACAAATAAAAGTGTTCTTAATCCATTCATTGGTAATGAAACTCGATATAAAACAGCAAGTGCTGTTACAGTTGCAGATGAAACGATTAATGTTGAAATCACTTCATTATTCATGTTAAGTGAATCTGGTCCACTTAAAGCGAATATAATAAGTGAATTGATCACAACAACTAACGCTCCAGGAATAGCTGTTTTTAAAATATTAAATAAGAAACGACCTTTAACTTGCTTGTTATTTTGTTCTAATGCCATAAAGAATGACGGAATACCAATAGCAAACATTTCAATTAAGACCATTTGGCTAGGACTACTGACTGGATAATCACCATTTCTAAATAAGCCAATGATGGCTAATAAGAATGTAAATATCGTCTTTGTTAAATAAAGTGTGGATACTTTTTCAACATTATTGATCACTCTTCTACCTTCAGAAACAACTTTAGGCATAGATGAGAAATTAGAATCCAGTAAAACTAAGTGAGACACGTTTCTAGCGGCTTCACTACCAGATGCCATCGCAATCGATGTATCTGCTTCTTTAAGCGCTAAAATGTCATTAACTCCATCACCTGTCATCGCAACCGTTCTACCATTGTTTTTAAGTGATTCAATTAAGAGTTTCTTTTGATGAGGCGATACACGTCCAAAGACTGTATAACGACTACCAACTCTAACGACTTCTTTATCACTCATACCTTCAAGTGATATATATTGATTTGCATTAGGAACCATTGCACGTTCTGCAATTCTAGATACCGTAATTGGGTTATCTCCAGAAATGACTTTAACTTCTACATTGTGTTCCTTAAAGTAATTGATGGTTTCTATAGCATCAGGTCTGATTGTATCTTCAATCATGATGAGGGCCATTGGTTCGACTTGACCTTGGATTTCTCTATTGTCAATATGACCTTCACTATAACCAACGACTAAAACTCTATAACCTTCTTTTGATTGTTTTGTTACTTCATCAGCAATCTTGTCAAAATTACCTTTTAAGACAAATTCTGGCGCACCTAAAACATATGTACCATAACGATCAAATTGTACTGCACTAAATTTTCTACTACTAGAAAATGGAATTAATGCTTTATGTCTTAATAATTTAGCTGTTCCAAAACGTTCTTTTAATGCTTGTGATGTTAAATTATCATCATTTTGAGCATTAAGCATTGCAGACACAATATTCTTTAATGTCATTTTGCTATCTGTTTTATATTCAATGATACTTTTAACTGTCATTGTACCATCTGTAATCGTACCCGTTTTATCTAAACATAATGTATCTACGCGTGCGAGCGTTTCTATACAATATAATTCTTGAACTAATGTGTTGTTTTGTGCAAGTCTAATAACACCAACTGCAAGCGCCATAGATGTTAATAAGAATAACCCTGAAGGAATCATACCAATCATCGCCGTTGATGTTTTCAATACGATCTCTTCATAAAGTAAACTTCCATTTTGTGTCATCAACCAAAAGAGTCCGCCAGCAATAGGAATAATTAAGACACCAATAATTCTAATAATTGTTTTTAATGAACTTAATAATTCTGATTCTGGTTTACGGTATTTTTTAGCTTGATTTGTTAATTTTTGAATATAGATATCTTTACCAATTGCTGTAACTTGGGCATAGCAATTACCAGAAATAACGTAGCTACCTGAATAAAGCGTATCGCCTTCTTTTTTAACAATTGGATCAGATTCACCAGTTAATAATGATTCATTGACTTCAATAGACCCTTCACGAATCACTGCATCAGCTGTAATTTGTTTTCCTGATGTAAGTCTTAAAATATCATCAATGACTACATCTGTAACACTAATCTCAATTTCATCTTTATCACGAATAACAATCGCTGTTGGTGCAGATAATAATGATAGCTTATCAATGGTTTTCTTAGCTCTAATTTCTTGTATAATACCAATCGTGATATTTAGTGAAACAATCACTACAAAGAAGAAATTAGCAACTGATGCGCCAACGGATAACATCCAAACAGTAATTAAGAACATTAAGAAGTTAAAGAGTGTAAAAATATTACTTGAAATGATTGATGAAATACTTTTCGTCGATCCTGTTTCAGCAACATTGATTAAGCCCGCCATTTGGCGTGCTTCAACATCTTCAGATGTTAAACCAATTTTTGCATCTGGATTATATCTTTCAACAACAATATCATCCATCTTCTTAATTTTGCTTTTTCGCGTATTTAAAGAAGGTTCATCATCTAAAGGTACTCTAAGCCCTAAAGGATCACCCTTCATTTTTACCATATTATCTTTGACTATTGTCTTTGGACCTTTTTCATCTTTATTTAAAAGTTGATCTAGATCTTTGTTTCTCTGGATTTCTTTTGCTTTTTCCATCCTATATTTCACCCCGATCCACAAGATCGATACATATGTTAATTAATTGATCTGCTCTTGTTTTATCCTGTAGGAACAATTGGCCAATCAATGCTTCAAAACCTGTTGCGCTTTGATAAGTCTTAGCATCGATGTTTTTTCTTCCTTGTCCACTGGCATTTCTGCCTCTTTTAAATGTGTTGATTTCATTTTCATTCAACACTTGATTTAATATAAAATATTCAATAAATTTAGCTTGTGCAACACCTGATGTAAACTTTATGGCTTGTTTGTGTAATTGATTGACATCAGTCAATCCTTTTGACACAAGATAATTTCTAATCTTTAATTCATAATAAGCATCGCCTAAATAAGCGAGTGTTAAACCATTCACCTTAAATCCAACCTTGTTCTGTGAGTTTACCTCTTAATTCATCTGCAAGTCTAAAATTCTTTTGTTCTCTAGCTGTTTGCCAATCTTTATATGTCATGATAATTTCATCTTGTAATTCAAATTGAGGCATTAAACCTAAAATAACCATAATGCGTTTGATGGTCATAAATAAAACCAAGCGATGTTCAACTTCATTCGTTTTATTGAGTTGTTTCACCAAATCATAAACAAGTGTAATCACATTAGGTGTATTAAAATCATCATTCATCATCGCTTCAAATTGTTCCATCACGCTTTGATCAACATCACCGTTTTGTAAACCATCAAGTGATAATGAAAGAAAAGCCTTTTTAAGGTTTCTCACTATTTTATCATAAATACCTGCATATTCATTCATCACTTCTATAGAATAATTAATGGGTTGTCTATAATGATGTGCAATCATAAATAATCTAAATGCGAGTGGATGATAATTTTCTACCATTTCTTTAACCAAAGTGATATTTCCTAATGATTTACTCATTTTCACTTGATCAACATCTAAACGTCCCACATGCATCCAGTATTTTGCTAAATGGTGGTGGTCATGTGCTTGGGCTTGGGCTATCTCGTTTTCATGATGTGGAAATCTTAAGTCAGATCCACCACCATGAATATCAATTTCGCCTTCAAAAATGTCATGATTCATGACAGCACATTCTGTATGCCATCCTGGTCTACCATCACCCCAAGGCGATGAGAATCTAAGTCCATCTTCAGTCTTTTTCCATAAACTGAAATCTCTTGGATTTTCTTTTTCAGGATCTAAATCAACGCGAACACCTTCTGATAATTGATTTAAATCTTGATTGCTTAAAATACCATAATCTTTAACTTTTGATACTCTAAAATAAACACCTTCGCTGGTTTGATATGCATAACCTTGTTTGACCAAATCATCGATATATTCAATCATTGAAGTGACATAATCGGTTGCTTTTGGCATAAAATCTGGTAGGATACTACCAACTTTTTGATGCATATCTAAAAAGCGATCTGTATATACTTTTGCTAGATTTTCTTCGCTCATTCCCAAAGCTTTCGCACGGTCGATAATTTTATCATCAACATCTGTAATATTTGATACGTAATAAACTTTATATCCTAAGTGTGCCAAATATCTTTTGACAACATCAAAAAAAATCACAGGTCTTGCGTTTCCAATATGAATATCTGAATAGACAGTAGGTCCACAAACATACATATTGACCTTGTTAGGTTTGATCGGTTTAAATGGTTCTATTTGATTTGTAAGTGTGTTATAAATTTTTAGCATACAATTAAACCTTCCTTTTTGTTTTATTATAATTGATAAATTATAAAATAACAAGTCATAGCCATTTTAACACATGATTTTATGATTTTGGCTTTACAAAGAAAAAAACCACAATTATTGATTGTGATTTTTATACAATTTTACGAAGTGATTCTAAGATTTCAACCATAGCCCATGTATCTTGTTTACAGTATTCTAACAAGTCACTATATGTCTTTTTAAATGTTTCTTCTTCCATCATTGGAAATCTTGCGTAAGCCACTAATGCTTCTGTACCATTTGCAATCGGCATGCCTTTATATGTCAAATGGCTAAAAATAGGTAATACTTTTTTAATTGAAAATGAACCATTTAAATTATTGTGGTAATAATTGAAGTTTGAACTATCAGGAAATCCTAGACTTTCAAACAATTTCTTATTTCCTCTAAGAAAATACATTAAATCGACTAAACGATCCATCATTCTCAAAAGTCTTTCTCTATATTCTGGATAGATTTCTGCCATTTCTTTTAATCTTGTTTTTTCAAATGAGATATTATAAGCCATAATCGATCCTTGATCATCTTTTATGATGTCTAACATACGTTCAACTAAGTCTTTTCTTAAATCGTCATGCTTCGTCGCTATGTAACTATAATTATCTAAATCCTTGTTGCAAACACCAGGTGCATGTTCAATGTGAATTGAATACTGAAATAGCGATTGTGCGTAAGGTTTTTCACCTTTAAATCTAGGCAAAGGACAAGGGAAAGTTTCAAAATCTAGATGATAAATCGGATATTTTAATGACTCAATAGCTTTCTTAATTTTATCTTTATCAATATATGCTACACCACTATCAATCACATCGCGTTGGAGTCTGTTGTTTTCTCTGTTAAGCCATCCATATGGGATGTCGGTTGCTTGAACATACCCTTCATTGAGCAAGTCAAAACGATCATGTTTAATACCTGATGGTTCCGTAAATCCTGCATGTCCACTTAAATATGTAAATATTGAATTGAATTCAGGTACATGTTTGTAGCATATAGGTAAAAATTTACATTGTCTTGAGTCTTTTCTTTGGCAATGATCTCCTAGTGGAACAGCTTCTGCATTTAACGTATTTAATCGATGGATGACTGTTTTGATATCACTTTCGACAAGACTCATCATTTCATCTAAAAAGTTTGTCACATCAATAAAAACAATTAATTCATCTGGATAAATAGGAAGTCCATTTTCATCAGTTTTACCATCATGAACATATTCACTATTTAATACTGCTAAATAATATTTATGTTTTTTTGATGATGCTTTTGATTTTTCAAAAACATATCTTTGATATGCAATATCATAGATA
The DNA here is from genome assembly GCA_050251655.1 of Acholeplasmataceae bacterium. Taxonomy (GTDB): domain Bacteria; phylum Bacillota_I; class Bacilli_A; order Acholeplasmatales; family Acholeplasmataceae; genus WOFB19. The sequence goes on along the minus strand of JBFWMH010000007.1, from coordinate 9,395 downwards.
TATCTTCCAGCTTTAGATAATCTGTTTTTTAACTTCTTCACTTTTTTATCATAATCTTCATTAACAGGTGTTAATAAATCTTTTTGAAACATTAAAATGCCTTCTGGTGAATAATCGAAAATTGGCATTTTATCACCATCATCGTTTTTAAATGTCATATCTAAAAACTTTTTAGATGTGGTTGCTTTAACTTCAAAAATACGTGTATATGTATCATCTTCTTGATAACCATCAAGAAAACAATAAAATTGATATCCATCTTTTTCAAATTCAAAGCGTTGTTGTTTATATGTATCTAAACTATAAACAGTTTGTCCTTTAAATCTATGATCAATTGCGTGACCTGCAATGATTTCTATTTGATTATAATAAGGTAACATCGTCTCCATTTGTGGATCGGATTTTTCTAATAAATCTTCATCTTCTTCATCATACATATCATTTAACAAGATATTCATTTTATCTTGATTCTCTTCACTCATCAGTTCATCTAAATCAGGGTCATCAGAAAAAGAGACAATCGCTTTGTCTTTTTCTTTATAAAGTGATTCTAATGCTGCAAACCTGTGACATCTTAAATCATTAATAAATCTTGTTTTTGAAATTTTCATATGATTCACCCCCTTTATTATAGCATAATAAAAAAAGAAGAACGACTGGTATGTCGTTCTTTCATCTTAGTTAAGCAACGTTAATTAAATCAAACTCATTTTGAATAAATTCACTTGTGAAGAATGTATCACTATTTGTAATCACTGGTGCTAAATCTGTGATAACTGTACCATTGATGGTTGCATTTTGTGGGCCAACAACACCAATCACATGTGTTTTACTATAAACATCATAAGCAACCAATTGATCAAATAAGACGATGACATCATTAGATGTAGACACTGTGATGTTTGCACCACTACCAAATCTAATTAAGTTTTCTAATTCTAGTCTTCCAAAATATTTACCAATTAATCCTGCAACATTAAATCTAATGTTTGCATTTGCTTCAAATGCTGATGAAACTTGAGTTACATCAATTGAACCACTGTAGAAACCTTCTTTAATGGTTGCTGTAGAATAACCAATTAATCCACCTACAGTCAAACTGTAATTTGCACTATTTGTTTCTTCTAAAGTGTTATAATTCATTTCAACATTTAAATCCATTGAACTATATAGTTCAGTGACTGAATCTGTGACATCAGTTGCATCATTTCTTCCAATAACACCTGCGATATCAACATAACTGTCATCACCATCACCTAAATCATTACCATTTAATACAAAATTGATTTCACCTGATGATGATACTTGATTCACTACTGCATCTTCATATAAGTAACCAATGACACCACCAACTCTAACATCGGCTTTTGCAGTGATTTCAACATTGATTGATGAGTCATTAACAGCAACATTATTCATGGTTCCTCTCATTTCACCCACAGCGCCACCAACATAAGTTGAGATGGTTGAAGATGATTTGAAGAACATTTGGCTATTTGATATCGTCACATCAGAAATCGCACCAGCGCTTGATGATACATATCCTGTTAAGAAACCGACTCTTGATGAAGCAGTTGCTTCATATGGGTTTGTTTCATCACCAATAGTGATGTTATCTAAGTTTAAGTTTGTAATTGAACCAGTAGATAAATTACCAAAAACACCTGTATAAGTTGTTACTGTAGGAATAGTAATATTACTTAATGTATATCCTTGACCATCAAAAGTTCCTAAGAAACTCTTTCCTGATGGGAATGGCATAACAAATTCAACATCTGAAAAGTCAATGTCATTACCTAATAAGAAGTTACCTGAACGATTTGTGCTCATTGCCATAAATTCTTCAGCAGTATTGATTGTTAAATCAGTTTCTGTTTGAGTTTCAAACTCATAAGTAGCTAATTCAACATTTTTCTTTTCAATCGTTGCAATCACTTTAAGTGTATAAATTGTTTCACTATCTAATGCATCAAATGTTAATGCTTCTTCAGTTAACGATGTTTCACCTTCAACAAATGTTAATAAAGTACTATCTAAAACTTCGTCTTGTTGATCGTAGATTTTAACATAAGTATATCCTGTGATTTCACTATCTGGGTCATCAACTGTTACATCAAAAGTAATTGATTTTGATGTTCTATCAATATTATCAAATGTTGCAGATGCTGCTGTGTTGCTACACCCAACAAGTAGAAATACTGAAACAATCATCAATCCTAAAAATACTATTTTTTTCATACTTCACCTCTTAATTTATCTGCTACTTTTTGAAGTCTCTTTAGGACTCTGTCTTTTTCAAGTAATGCAATACAATTTGCTAAACTTGGGCCATGCATATCACCGGTTGCGGCAATTCTAATACCCATAAATAATGGTTTGCCTGTCACATCAAGTTGTTTACTTACATCATTGATAGCTTGGTCTAAGACTTCAACTTCAAATGGTTTATCAATAAGCATAGACTTAAATGTTTCAATAAGTTCTAAGCTGTTGTTTTCTTTTAAGAATTGGAAAGCTTCATCATCTAATTTGAAATCATCATGGAAAAACTCTTTATATAGTTGTGCAATTTCACCAATATAACTCATGCGATCTTGGAATACACTTGCTAGTAATTCAAGCCATGCTTGACTTACAATTTCGATACCTTCTTTTTCAAGGAAAGGTTTGATTTTTTCCGATAATGCTTCAATAGATAATTTTTTGATATATCTAGAGTTTATAAACGCTAATTTATCTTTATCAAACATCGCTGGCGCTTTTGATAAACGCTTTGGATCAAATTGTTGAACAATTTGTTCTTTTGATAATATTTCTTTGTTGCCTTGAGGAGACCAACCTAATAAAGCAATGAAATTAAACATGGCTTCTGGTAAATATCCCATCGCTTCATATTCAGAAATAAATTGAATAACGTTTTTATCTCTTTTTGATAATTTCTTTTTGTTTTCATTGACAATGATTGTCATATGTCCAAAAAGTGGAACATCCCATCCAAATGCTTGATATAACATAATCTGCTTTGGTGTATTTGTAATATGTTCCTCACCTCTTAAGACGTGTGTGATTTCCATAAAATGGTCATCAATGACTACAGCGAAGTTATATGTTGGAATACCATTATCTTTAACAATAATCCAGTCTTCAACCTCTTTACTTTCAAATGAAAGCTTACCTCTTACTAAATCATCAAATGTATATGTTTGATCATTTGGCACTTTAAGTCTAATCGCGAATTTATCGCTATTTTCTCTATACTCTTTATATGCCAAACCACGATCTAATAGTTCATTAGCATATTTAGTATATAAATCTAATCTTTCTAATTGGCGGTATGGACCAAAAGGACCACCTTTATCTGGAGATTCATCCCATGATAGTCCTAACCAACTTAAATAATTTAATTGTGAAGCTTCTCCACCTTCAACATTACGTAATACATCAGTATCTTCAATTCTAATGATGAATTCACCATTAAAATGACGTGCAAATAAGTAATTAAATAAAGCACTTCTTGCATTCCCTATATGTAGTAATCCTGTTGGGCTTGGTGCGTATCTTACTCTAACTTTTTTCATCAATCATCCCACCTAACATGCAGTTTATATTATACGATAATTCAAAGGTTTTAACAATCTTTATATGAATTTATTCATATTTAGTGATTTTTAATCCCAATATTCTTTAAATATGTGTTAATTTGGTGTCTATTTTTAAAAACGATGACACTATCTTTTCTTTTTTCTTCAATTAATTTAAAAAAGGTTCTTCGCTTTTTCGTTCTTCCTGTTAAGATAGTCCACATGAAAAAACTAAAATCAATTTTCTCTTTACAGCCAATGGCAGATGATTCTCTTTGCGTTTTTCTATATTTGATTCTTCTTTTGATAATACCGTATAAGCACGCTAATCTACTTAATTTAAAAATAAAGATTTGATCAGCTAATTCATGTCTTTCTGGAACAATTCTTCGATAATTGCCCTCAATCACCCAAGAGTCATTTTTTGACATAAACGCTCTTAAATCATGTGCCATATCTTCATCTTCTCTTTCAACCCAATTCGCTTTAAAATGGATCGTATCCAAATAGATGACTGGAATGTTGTAATGTTGATGTAATTTTTTTGCAAACGTTGATTTGCCTGCACCAGAATAACCTAACACTAAAATTTTCATGATTTCCTCTTGTTTTTGTAATTTTGTAATAAAGTTCTCACATCATCTTTGCTTAATGTTTGTGAATCACCATGATGCACAAACATCATAGTGATTAAAGCCAATATCGCAAAGAAAGTTGCATATGGAAATAATATTAATCTACCTAAAATACTTTGGTCCATTAATAGACCTGATAACATAGGTGTTATGATTTGAGCACCCATAGATGCCATATAATAATATCCTGTATATTTACCAATGTTACTACCCTTACTAAGTTCTACAACCATTGGATATGCATTGATCCCAGTTAAGACCCAACCAAAGCCAGCAACAAGCACGATAAACGCAGATAGAAACACTTGATTTTCTCCAATAAATGCGATCGTTCCAAAAGAGAAAATAATCATCAATAAACCATAAATCATTGATTTTTTTCTACCTAAAATCATTGATGCTAATCCAAGTGGAAAAATACTAATTAACACGAGTGCTTGAGCAACCATAAATGGCCAATCGTAGAATTCTAAATTAAGTACTTTAGGTAAATAATCTGATATTTTACTCATCACTGCATTATAACTGAAGAATAAGAAAAAGATGGTTGCTAATAAAAAATATAATGACATCCGTTTTTTTCTTGTAAATGACTCAGTTGGATGCTCATATTGATCCATGGTATCTAAATGTAGATCATGTTCTAAAGCAAGTCTTTCTTTAACAAGTTTAGGTTCATCTATTTTCTTTAAGAAAATAAATAGTGCGACAAACATAAATATACCTATGGTTATAAATGTAGAAAAATAGAGTCCATATGATTGATTTGATAAGCCAAAGATCATGATGATAAATACTGCAAAGACTCCACCGATTGCACCCATAAGTGTCACTACGGCATTCGCTTCAGTTCTAAGTGGTTTAATTGTTACGTCAGGCATTAAAGCAACTGCTGGACTTCTATAGAGTGACATCCCTAAAATAGCAATCAACAATATGATAGAAAACATAACGAAAACCAATGGATCTAGAGAGGTTACTTCAAACGCTCTTAAGCTTAAATAATTATAATAAGCATCTTGAATTCGAGAAATATCTCTTGTTGATAACTCACTTTGACTAGAATCAATAATATTTTGCATATCTAGATAAACGTTGTCATACCATTTTTGATATGCTTCATCAGTAATCTCATGATTTGATAATGCTAAATCTCTTTCGTCTTTCATGATGCTAGTAATCGTTTGCCAATGAGATGTTAAACTGATGTCATCAATATCATTAAATGCTACATCATAATGCTCACTGATGATATTGGTAGCCTCTATTTTTTCAGTTTGCACATAGTCAGCATATGAAAGTCCCATGAATGCAAATGCTGCAATCACAGTACCTATAATAATAAAAGGTGTTCTCTTCCCTTTCTTTCGGTTACTCTTATCAGAAATGACTCCAATGATTGGTAACAAAATAACTGCGACCAAATTATCGATTGCCATGACAATACCCGATTGAAACTGATTTAATCCAAACTTATCAATAAGCATTTTGGGAATAAGCATATCATAAGCTTGCCAGAACATTGAAATTGCTAAAAATATAAGTCCTAAATAGAAAGTTGTTTTATAGTTTAGTCTCATATAACCCTCTCATGTAACATACACTTTATTATAGCACGAAAATAAATGGACCCTAGGGTCCAAGTATTTTTAAAATATATCTTTTGGTGGTTTTTGGTCTTTCATATGTGGTGGTAACTCATGGCCAGGATGTGGTGGTCTTTTTGGTTTTTTCAACATTTCTAAATACATCAGTACAAAGACATCAAAAATACCCATGACAAACAATCCTATCAATTGTGTTCCATCTGGTCCACTTGTATCTGACTCTGGTATTAAAACAAGAAACATCAGTTCAAAAACAAGAATTAGAACAACCATAAGACTTACAATGATTTGTGAAATCAAAATAGCATATTTTTTAAACTCTTGCATTATATTCACCCCAGTGCTTTTTCTTTTATTATACGCTTTAATGACAAAAAAAAGAACCCTTTCGGGTTCCATAAAATTAACGTTTTGAGAATTGAGAAGCTTTTCTTGCTTTCTTTAAACCATACTTTTTACGTTCTTTCGCACGTGGATCACGTGTGATTAAACCAGCAGGTTTTAAAGTGCTTCTTAAGTCAGGGTTGATTTCAAGTAAAGCGCGTGTAATACCTAAACGGATTGCACCAGCTTGACCAGTAAGTCCTCCACCTGATACATTAACAGTGACGTCATATTTGCCTTCACTTTCAGTTAATGTTAATGGTTGAAGAACGTCTAAGCGTGTAGCAGCTGATGGAATATAATCTTCAAAAGTACGGCCATTAATTAAAAATTCGCCTTTACCATTTGATAAGATAACTCTAGCAACTGAACTCTTACGACGTCCAGTACCAAAGAATTGTGCTTTTTGATTTGCCATGTGTTATACCTCCAATGTTTCTGGTTGTTGAGCAGAGTGTTTGTGTTCTGGGCCAGCATAAACGAAAAGTTTTTTCGCCATTTGTGCACCTAATTTAGTATGTGGTAACATACCAACAATTGCTTTTTCAACCATTCTAGTTGGAAATTTTTTCATAACATCTTTTGCTGCAGTGCTTGAAAGACCACCATTATAACCTGAATGGCTATAATACATCTTTTGATCCCATTTCTTACCAGTTAATTTAATTTTTTCTGCGTTGACGACAATAACATAGTCACCAGTATCTACGTGAGGAGTGTAGGTTGGTTTATGTTTGCCTTTTAAAACTGATGCAACTTCAGTCGCTAAGCGTCCTAAAGTTTTGTTTTCTGCATCTACGACGAACCATTTACGCGTAATGGTTTGTTCGTTTGCCATAAATGTTTTCATTTGTGGTTCTCCTTATGTTCTCTTATTTTGAAATAAGGGCTAAGTGGAGTTAAATCTAAATGTACCTATGTAATATTACTATATTACACTATAATTGTCAACACTTTTAAGCATAGATTCATATAAATTTAACTTTTTTTATTAAGAATCGATGTAGACTTTATCATTGATGTCTACTATGACTTTTTCATCATAACTTGTAGGTAGATTTTTACCGATATAATCTGCTCTAATAGGAAGTTCTCTATGACCTCTATCGATAAGTATTGCTAATTGAATTTTTGCAGGTCTTCCATAATCATTAATCGCATCCATTGCAGCTCTTACAGATCTACCAGTAAAGAGTACATCATCTATGATGATGACATTTTTACCTTCAAGCTCCATGCCTGTATTTGGAATATCAATCTCTGATTGTTTATGATCATCTCTATAAGGTGTGATATCTAATGTGTACACAGGAATATGTGCATCTGCAAATCTGTGTAAATGTTCTGATAATTTTGAAGCAATCGGTACACCCTTATTTTTTATTCCAACAAACACTAAATCGTTAAGATTCGTGTTTCTCTCAATAATTTCATGTGCCATACGCTTAATTGTTCTAGAAATTTGTTCTTGATTCATCATTTCTTTCACAAGTATCACCTCTAAAATCATTATATCAATTTTTTTGTAAATTCTTATTGCCTTTTAAATATTTCATGATATACTTGTAGCAATGAAGGTCCTTTAAGGTATGCCCGTGAGCATAACAAGGTATTTCTACAACCATACCAAAATCTTAAAGGATACCCATAGGTGTCCTTTTTTGTTAAGGCCTTTAAAATTAAATACAAGGAGAATGTTTATGTTAGATCAAAAGCTTTCTGTCGGTATCCAAGAAAAACCTCAAAGTGTGGGTCATTGGATCATTTTAAGTTTGCAACATGTGTTTGCAATGTTTGGTGCAACTGTCTTAGTTCCACTTCTTACAGGTCTTGATGTTGGTGTTGCATTAGTTGCTAGTGGTATTGGTACACTCATCTATATTGCAAGCACTCGTGGAAAAGTTCCTGTTTATTTAGGAAGCAGTTTTGCATACATATCTACAATCAGTTTAGCAGTTGCTAACACAGGTGGATTCGAAAGTGCTTATATCGGATTGATGGTTGTCGGGCTTATCTATATGCTCATCGCGTTAATCATCTATTTTGTAGGAAGTGCATGGATTAAAAAATTATTGCCACCCGTTGTTATTGGACCAATGATTATCATTATCGGAATGACACTTGCTCCAGTTGCAGTATCAAGTACAGGTCTTGATGGTTCTGCAACATGGAAAGAACCGCTTGTTGCCTTAGTCACTTTCTTATCTGTTGTATTTTTCTCAATTAAAGGTAAGGGATTTATTAAGATTGTTCCATTCTTGCTCGCAATTCTTGTTGGTTATGTATTTGCAATGATTTTTGGGATTGTTGATTATTCAGTATTTTCAAATGTTAAATTTTTCCAAATTCCAAATTTCACAATTTTCGGACTTAATGGTTATCAATTTGATTTCTCCCAAGTGTTCGTATTTGCACCGCTCGCATTCGTTACAATTGCTGAACATATAGGCGATCACGTTGTCTTAGGTGAAATTACTGGTAATGACTTTATTACTGACCCAGGATTAAATAAAACACTCTTAGGTGATGGATTAGCAACATTTGTATCTGGAGCTATTGGTGGACCAGCAAATACGACATATGGTGAAAACACTGGTGTTATCGCAATCACAAAAGTTGGTTCTGTATGGGTCATAGGTTTAGCAGCGATATTTGCCATCTTCTTAGGATTCTTTGGTTATATTCAAGCGTTTATTACAAGTATCCCATGGGCAGTCATTGGTGGTATGACAGTTATTCTTTATGGATTGATTGCTTCTAATGGTGTAAAAGTCTTAATTAAAGATCATACAGATTTAGGAAAAATGAAAAATCTAATTGTTGTGTCAACAATGCTTGTATTAGGATTAGGTGGTGCAACCATTCAAATTAGTGCAAATGCAGCATTAAGCAATATGAGTTTAGCAGCTTTAGTCGGAATCACATTAAATTTCTTTTTAACTTTATTAGATAAACCTAAACAAAATTAAAACATATCTTAAACAAATAAAAAGCCTATCACTAGGCTTTTTTTGTGTTTATAAAACTTAAAATTGAATAAGTGATCATTGGTAAAAAAATAATAAGTATGATTGGCCATTGATCACTGAAGCGATACATCTTAAACAAGATGAAGAAACCAATAGCGAGTGCTAAAGTTATCCATCTTAATAAATGGTCTTTATTTCTAAGAAACCAAACGACTAAAA
>JBFWMH010000006.1:0-89366 GCA_050251655.1 Acholeplasmataceae bacterium | reverse complement strand
GATGCCAAATTAGTAACATTCAAAGGGTTTACTCTTGAAATTGATGAAGATTTTGACATTAAAAAAGAAGCATATTATCATTTAGAAAATGCCCAAAGTATCAAAGTATAAAAAAAGATATGAGTTCGCTCATATCTTTTTTTTTTAATCATTCATACCTTTACCTTCGAAGATAAGGTCCATATATTTTTCAATTCGATTTATTTTGGTTTGTGATTGCTTTGCAGCATTGAAGAACATTAGATAAGCGCGTCTTCTACCAGGAGTTAAACTTTCAAATGCTTGTTCAAATTCTGGCATTTCTTTAAACATATCTTTGAGTTCATCAGGATAAGGTTCTGAGTTTGGCTTAATTGGTGGGATTTTCATTCCTTTTTTTTCAATTTCAATTGCTTCATCTATATACTCTAAAATAATAGGTTTTGCTTGTTTGATTTCTTCAACTGTTGTGAATTTATAAAATTTAACAGCTCTTGAATTTTCACCAGGACTAACCAAAACTTTATAAGAGTCTTTCATCAAAGTACCTTTATGAAAACTTAATGTTACATAGTTTTTAAATGCGCCTATGATAACGATGTTTTTATCATCAAGTGTGTAACAAGGTTGTCCCCACTTGCGATCTTCAAATAATTGTGTCGTTAATAGTATTTCTCTTTATGCGATTACTTCATCTTTAAACTTTAATGTATTATCGATTAAGTCATCAACTTTCCAGTTTTTTTCACCCATAAATTAAACCTCCTTATGACGTCATTATTATAGTCCATTTTAGGGAATTATTCATTGAATATGCATTGACACATCATTACACATTTAAATATGATTGTTTGGTGTTATACTATTGTTAGTAATCAAAGAGGTGAATTATGAAAAAAATAATTGAGTCACAAAAACTGTTTTTTAATACAAATCAAACACTGCGATATATATATAGAAAAGAACAACTATTAAAATTGAAACATGCAATCATCAAATATGAACAACCATTAAAGAATGCTTTATATCATGATTTGCATAAATCTTCATTTGAAGCTTATTCAACTGAAATTGGATTCACACTACATTCAATTTCATATGCATTAAAACATTTGAAAAAATGGATGAAACCAAAAAGAAGAAAGACACCAATATTTATGTTTGGTTCAAATTCTTTTATATATCCTGAACCTTATGGACAAGTGCTCATTATTGGTCCTTATAATTATCCAGCACAATTGGTATTAGAACCTCTTGTTGGTGCCATTGCTTCAGGCAACACAGTAATTATTAAACCTAGTGAGTATGCTAAAGAAGTTGAAAAAGTTATAACAAAAATGATAAAAGAAACGTTTGATGCTTCATATATAGATGTAGTTACTGGTGATTATCAAGTCACTTCAAAACTTTTAGATGAGCGTTTTGATTACATCTTTTTTACGGGATCTACACGTGTTGGGCAAATCGTTTATGAAAAAGCAAGTAAACATTTAACACCTGTGACATTAGAGCTTGGTGGAAAAAGTCCAACTATAATCGACCAAAGCGTAGATTTGAAGAAAGCAGCAGCAAGTATCTCTTTTGGGAAATTTATGAATGCTGGTCAAACATGCATTGCTCCAGATTACATCTATGTTCATGAAAGCAAAAAAGATGAACTCATCAGTTTACTTAAAAAAGAAATAGATAAAAGATATAGTAAAGAAGAAACTTTTGGACATATTATCCATCAAGGTCATTTTAATAGGTTGAAAAATCTAATTGATGAAGATAAGGTTGTATATGGAAATCAACTAAACATGGAAAACAACTTTATCTCTCCTACTATTTTAAGTGATGTAAAAACGACTGATAAAGTGATGCAAGAAGAAATATTTGGTCCAATTCTTCCTATCTTAACATATTCAAATTTAGATGAATTAATCCAACAATTAAAACAAGGTGAAAAACCTTTGGCATTATATATGTTTTCCAAAAATAAAAAACATATTCAAAAAGTGCTTTTAGAATTGTCATTTGGTGGTGGTGCTATTAATGATACCATCATGCACGTCTCAAATGGACACATCCCTTTTGGTGGTGTTGGGCAAAGTGGTATGGGTGCTTATCATGGTAAAACATCATTTGATACATTTAGCCATATGAAGTCTATAGTTACAAAGAAGATTCATCATACACTTGCATATCCACCATATTCTGAATCAAAAGAAAGACTTATTAAGAAAATATTAAAATAACATAAAATTCACATATTTCAATTTAAGACCAATAAAGACCATAAGTTGATTGTATATATAGTACAGAAACAAAAGGAGGCAGTTGTTTTATGAAGAAACATGTTAAATTATTTATTTTCTTAGGTTTAATTTTAGGTGGCGTTGCATTTATTAGTTATGGTGTTAACGCAGATTCAGTTGAAGTTGGTTCAGTCGATCTAACAACACTCACAGTTGATGAAAATGGTAACTATTCATTAGAAGATATGTTAACTTATGCACTTATTGATGAATATACAGCACAAGCAACTTATCAAGCAATTATTGATACTTATGGTGAAATCAAACCATTTACTAATATTGTATTAGCTGAACAAACTCATATTGATTTATTATTACCATTATTTGAAACTTATGGTGTTGAAGTTCCAGTCAATGATATCGTTGTTACTGAAATTCCTGATTCAATCGCAAGTGCTTTAGCAACTGGTGTTGTTGCAGAAACTGCAAATATTGAATTATACCAAGCGTTTTTAGCTCAAGATCTTCCTGATGATGTTGCAACAGTATTTCAAACATTAATCAACGCATCAACTCATCATTTAGCAGCATTTTCTAGAGATAGATTAGCTGGTTGTGGTTATGATTTAGCAAATGGCGTTAAAAATGGTTTCCAAAACATGTTTAAAGGTACTAATGGTTCTAGAGGTTCTGGATCTTACGGTACTGGCGATTGCATGGTAGACTAATTTAATAAAAATGAAAGAGTCCTTCAAAAGAAGGACTTTTTTGTTATATAATAAAGATGAAATGAGGGATACATATGAATCAAATACACGCAAAAGGATTATTTAAGACTTATCATAAATCTAAATTTGATGTTGAAGTATTAAAAAACATTAATCTTGATGTAGAAGATGGTGAATTTGTTTCAATAGTAGGACCTTCAGGCTCAGGAAAGACAACATTGCTTTATACACTAAGTGGACTAGAAACTTATGATTTAGGTACATTGTTGCTTTTTGATAAAGATATGAAGACATATAAAGAAAAAGATAAAGCTGAATTAAGAAGCCATGATATTGGTTTTGTTTTTCAGTTTTTTCATTTAATTCCTAATCTTACAGTATATGAAAATGTTAAACTTGCATCTGTTATTGGAAAACAAATATCAAAAGAACAAATCATCAATGTATTAAAAATGGTAGAAATGGATCAAGAAAAAGATAGTTATCCATCAGAATTATCAGGAGGTCAGCAACAAAGAGTAGCTATAGCAAGAGCACTTATTAATGAACCAAAACTTATTTTTGCTGATGAACCTATAGGTAATCTTGATTATCAGACAGGTTTAAAAATTATGGAGTTATTTAAAACACTCAATCAAACATACAAGAAAACCATTCTTATGGTCACACATAATATAGATACAACATCTTATGGAACACGTACTTTGCATATGAAAAGTGGAGAGATCATAAAAGATGAAAAGATGCATTCATAAAATATTATTTATCTTTAGATTTGCATTTAAAAATGTGATATTTCACCCAATGAGATCTATCCTTTTATGGTTAGGTTTTTTAGGCGTTTCATTAACTATTTTTTTATCTATTTCCATGAATGATGTCATGTTTAATTATTATTATGGAAAAGTTGAAAGTAAATATCAAAATATTGATATGGTTTTAGAAGTAAGTAGTCAGGGTAGTTCAAGATTTTTTTCAATAAGTGATTTTGATGATCCAGATATATCAAATCAGATGGATGCATATTATCCATTTTTTGAATTTGATGTTTTATCATCTGTGGATTTTGATATGTCATATGTGCATATATATGCATCAGATATGGCATCATTTAAGCATATTGCATCAGAGATTCACACGGATTTAGAAACACTAGGCGATAATCAAATCATTATTACAAAATCATATGCTGATACATACGATCTAAACATTGATGATCAAATACTTTTGCATGCAAGCGACACGAATAAATCTTTTACGATTATAGATATCATTGATGATGCCTATCTTTTTAGTGGACCAAGTGTGTTTGTAGAAAAACAAACAGCAATGTCATTCTTTTTAGAATCATTAAGTCCAACGCTTGCTTCATTTCCACCGGCATTACTTACAAATTTATATAACAGAGTTTATATTGACTTAAATAATCAAACTTCTTATTTACAAGCTAAAGACATATTTGAAAATGTGAGTTCTTATGAACTATTAAACTATGTTGAAACATATAATATGATGCAAATTAATATTGATGTAAATCGCATGGTTGCGCTCTTTGATGTTGTTATTGTGATTGTTTTTGCAGCAATTATTTTAGTTTTAGAAACAACACTTGTTGTGTATTTTTATGATAAAAAGAAGATGAGTTCTACCATTAGTGTCTTAGGTGGAAGAAAAAATTTCTCCATCTCGGTTTTACTTGTTGAGATATGTGTATTGTTGTTAAGTAGTATATATATTGGCATCATTTTGACCAATCTCATTATAAAAGCGGGATTTACATATTTAGAATCATTTAGAACATATCAGTTAACAACGACACAAGGCGTTACTGCAAGTTTATTTATCATCACTATTTTTGCTGGTGTGATTGCATTTCATTTGTTTAAGTTTAATCAAGAAACGGATATAAAACACATGCATACGCAAGGACTTGAGAAAAGACTACACATTAAAAAACATATCATCATATCTGTGATACTCATGATTATTTATGTTGTTTTAAGCACACATATAGGTTTTGTTATACTAAGCTATTATCGTTCTATTCTCTTAGTGGTTTGTGCACTAATATTTCTGTTTTTGATAACACCAGTGTTAATACATAAAATATCTTATGTGTTTAAACAATCTACCCCACAAGCATTACTTTATAAGAAACTACTCAATAAACGTCAATTCTATCACTATATATCTATGATGTTGACGGTATTTGTTGTCATATTTTTACTGATGTTTACACTAAATCATATGCAAAAAAGAATTGATCGTCTAGATAACGAATATCAATTTGATCTTGTGATGACAAGAATGATGAATCAAAATGAAGATATGTACCAAGAAGTGTTGACACTAGATCAAGTTGATGATGCAAAATTAGTGGGATATTTTCAAAATGTAGAAACTAACATTGATCAAGTTTCAATTAATCAAGTTATCTCTATCAGTGGTCAAGATATTTCAGATTATTTTAATGTAAGTATTGATCAAGAAGTCATTAGTCAATATCAAAGTGGGTTTCATCAAATCATATTATCAAAAAAATATGAAGAAGTATATCAATATCAAATTGGAGACTCAATTTCACTTACATTTGGTCCTTCATATGAAGGTGTCATTTTTACAATTGCGGGATTTTACCCTAAAGAAACATTGGATTTGGCATTTATTAATTTATTTGAAGATAGTTCATATGAAAGCATTGACCAAAATGCAATTTTGTTAAAAGCAATTGATAAAACATTGCTAGAAGAACAACTTATAAATTTATATGGACAAAAGATGGTGATTATCACAGATTACAATGAAACAGTTGTTGATCCTATGATTATACAAATGAGTAGAGTGAAAATATATTTATCTGCAATTATTGGATTGATGATGCTAAGCTTCATCGTTTCGTTATTTAATCATACAACGATGTTGCATTATTTAGAATCAGAGGATGACGCAAAAATTTATACTTTGGGACTTTCTAAAAACGAGATGATTAAGTATCGAATCATAAATCAAGGTGTTGTGTTCTTAATAAGTATCACTATATCTATCATTGTTTTTATACTTATTTATCTAGCTTTAAGTGAATTTATCGTTGTTTTCAAAACCTATGAATATATTTTATTTTCATTTACACCTATCATTTATGGGTTTACGCTAAATTTACTTATATGGGCATGTGTGGTGATTTATCAAATCTTTTTAATTAAAAAAACCGCATATATGAGTTATATTAGAACATTTTAAAAAAATACTTTGATATTATAACAATCTACTATTGTTAATTAGAATTTAAAAATATATAATGAAGGCGAAGAGGGTATTGACTATTTATATGTAATATAAATTAAATATTGAGATTCAATAGGAGGGTATTATGAAGAAAATATTATTTTTACTTTCAGTATTAGCGTTTTCTCTAACACTGGTCGCTTGTGGGGACATACAACTAGATGCACCAGTCATTTCACTCAATGATAGTGTCGTGAGTTGGAGTGCAGTGAATAACGCTGATCATTATTTGGTGTTTATTGGAACAAATTCTCAACAAACATCAGAAACATCATTTGATTTATCAACGCAATCATTAGCCGTTGGATCATATGATATATATGTTGTTGCCGCAGCAGATAGTTCACTATCACTACCATCTAATTCTGTGACATATGTGGTTGCTGATACAAATCAAAGTGTATCAACACCTACGAATGTAGCAATCAATAGTGGTGTTGTGAGTTGGACTGCAGTTTCTGGTGCTGATAGTTATATTGTTACTGTTGATGGTACTAACCATACAACAACAAACACATCATTTGATTTATCAACACTTGCATTAGCAGTTGGTAATCATAGTGTTAGTGTTATTGCTGTTAGTGGAACAAATCAATCATCAGCTTCAACTGCAGTTACTTATAGTGTGACTGAAAGCACAATAACTGAACTTGACACACCAACAAATGTAGCAATTAATAGTGGCGTTGTAAGTTGGAATGCAGTAACAAATGCGATTAGTTATATCGTTATTGTAGATGAAACTGAATATCCAGTGAATGCATTATCATTTGATTTAACTACGCTTAATTTATCAGTTGGATCATATGATGTCAGTGTTGTTGCAGTAAATGGCGATGTTCGTTCAGATGA
This sequence comes from Acholeplasmataceae bacterium, assembly GCA_050251655.1. Classification (GTDB taxonomy): domain Bacteria; phylum Bacillota_I; class Bacilli_A; order Acholeplasmatales; family Acholeplasmataceae; genus WOFB19. The sequence continues at coordinate 82,285 of JBFWMH010000006.1, read as the reverse complement.
AACGACAACATTATCATTTACAGTAGAACAACAAGCAAATGAAGATTTAGTTTATGAAGCAGCATTATTAGCTATTGATGATACATATGTTCCTAATATGGTATCAACTGACTTTAATGATGATTCTGAATATCAAAATTATTTAGCTGCAAGTGATATCGCACAATATTATGCAGATGAAGTTGCTCAATTTGGAATGACAACTGAAAATGCTATTGGATTTATCCAAGGTGTTATCGGTATGGTTAAAGATGGTGAAATCTATACAATAGATCAACTGTTAGAAGCATTGGGTGTATTTGAAACATATGATATGAATACACAAAGAGTTGCAGAACTCACTTATGGTTTAGCAAATCTTATGTTAACTATTCAAAGTCAATTCTTGTCAGCTGATTTACAAGAATTACAAGCTATGCTAGATAATAATCAAGCTGATTTAGATACTTATGTTGCTTCAGGTGCATTCCATGCAGTTGCAGATGTTATATATAATTATGCAACTACACAAGATCAAATTGATGCTCTTGACTTAATGTTTAGTGCAGGTGGAGAATTCTCATTCACTTGTTTATATGCATTTGAAGAAATGGTAAGAGATATCAACGCCAATGGTATGTCATATCCAAGTAACTATTATTACTATCTATATTACGAACACAACGATGTTATTGATAATTTATATCAAGTGGCACTCAATATAAATAATGGTGCAGACCAAGCATTTTTAAATGATTTAGGTCCATTAGCAACTGTCATTAATACACTTAATGGTTATGGTTGGGATATAGAATGGCAACAAGAAGAATTAAACCGTAGACAAGAAACATTAAATCAAATGACACAAATGAAAGAAATGTTAGCACTAAATGAAGATGATACTATCATGGCATTATCTGCAGTCATTGATTTCATGTTTGCAATTAAGAATAATATTCCTCAAACTGTTGTTGATTTATTAGATGATGCAATGTCAGGTCAATCTGAATTAAGCATTACTGAAATATTTATTATTAAAAATGCATTTGTTGATTTATTAGATACTGCAATGCCAGATGCAGAAGACTTTGCAGCTATTCATAGATTGGGGTTTGCAGTTGCAAGTTCTATGTCAGGTATGGATTTTAGTTCACTAGAACAATATGCATTATTCTTAGGTCAAGTTGATGAAGCAAGTATTGACCTAGCATTATTGTTTATTGGTGATTTCAGTGAAACTAATTTTGCAGTTGTAAGTATGTATGCAAACAACTTAATGGTAAATGGTGAACCTGACATTTTAAACAATACAGATGATTTTGTTGCATTACTTGATTTCTTACAAACTTATATTGAAAACTTTATTGCAAATCATCCAACTGAAGTTCAAGCTTTAACTGACTTAACTGGTTCAGAAACACCTCAAGCTATATATGAAGATATCATTACAGTTGTTACAGACTATGTAGATTTGATGGCTGCTCAAGAAAGCGTTCAATATGAAGTGATGATGTATGCGTTAAATGAACTCGCAACTTCATATGATGAAATCACTTCAGCACTTAATTTAGTTAAAACAATAGGTATTGATGTGTATTCAACATTTGTTGATTCACAAGCAAGTATCATTGATTTAATTAACGCATATCAAACACTAGATACAGAAGATTCAGAAGCTGTCTTAGCATTTATTACACAAGCTGTTGAAGAATTTAATTTATATAATCAAGTCATTGGTTCTAAATTCACACCAGAACAAATCCAAGATTTATTAGCACTTGCTAAAATTCCTTATGTGATTTCAATGTATATCAATGATGACATGGGCTTTACACTTGAAGACATTTCAGATTTATATGACTCAGCATATCCATTTATTTCTCAATTATCAGGTCAAATGATTGAATTAGAATATCTTTTCTTAGGTGATATTGACCAAACTGATATTGAGTCTATGATGACTTTAATTCAAAATGGTTTTGATGAATATGGTAATTTCAACCCTGATCCATATGATATCTTAGCATTCTTGACATTTATTAATGATCAAGTCGATGCATTTGTTGCTGCTCATCCTGATCAAATCACTGCATTTAATGATTTATTGAATGGACCAGAACCAGCATTAGTATTTAATGCATATATAAGTTTTGCAATTACTTATGTTGAAACATTACAAGTTGAAAATCCATATGATTTACAATTAGATATGTTACATTATGTTTTAACAGAATTATCAGGATCTTATGCAAATATTAAGACTGTAGTAGACCTTGTTCATACTATTGGAACAGATGCATTTGATCAATTGATTACTTCTGAAGGCGAAATTATAGATGCAATTATGGCACTTCAAGCACTTGATGGACAAGATATGGATCAAACAGCATTGGCAATTAATGATTTAATCGATGCATTTGTTGTTTATCATAATATCGTTACTGATCAATTTGATGCAGCTCAAATTGAAGCAATCTTATCACTTGTTAAGATTCCAATGGTCATTGCTATTTATCAATCAAATCCTGAAGAAAATTCAATTGCTACACTAGATGCTATGTTTGAATCTTTAATTGCTGATGTAAGCTCAATCGCTGAAGATGTAGTTGCATTAGAAACTGCATTAGTCAATGCGATTGATAACCTTGATTTCACTTTATATCTAGGTACAACTGGTTATACAGAAGATCCACAAATCGCATCATTCCTTATGTTAGTTGATGCTATAGACCAATCATATACACTTTCAAATAGTATTTTAGTTGGACAAGTTGTCTATGCGATTTTCAATGATGTGTTAACTAATGAAGCATTGCTTACTTACTTAAACTTAACTTCAACACAAGTTGATGATATGCAAACAACAGTCAATGATTTCATCACTCAATTATTTGATGATATTGATACAATTACTGCATTAGATTATGCAAATTTATCACCAGCTGATTTAGATGTTATTATTGGATTTATGGATAGTTATGGTATTACTGCATTATTAGAAGGCGAACCATCTTTTGAAGATATGCTTTATAATAGCCCTGAAATGTTTGTTGACACACTTGTTGTAGTTCCAGCAGGTGAAGAACTTACATATTATCAGTTTACTGCAACAACTTCTGGAACATATACAATTACTTCATATACTGATAATGGCGATCCAAGAGTGAACTTATATGATCAAAACTTCCAATATGTTACGTATAATGATGATTATTCTGGTTGGGATTTTCAATTATCATTTACAATAACTGCAGGTGAAACAGTTTATTTTGAATTTGTCAATTTCACATTTGAACAATATGGATTCAATGTGATTATTCAACCGGTTTCTTAATAAGTATATATCTATCATATAAGACTTTAAACAAATGAAAGCTTGGCTCTTTATCGAGTCAAGCTTTTTAATTTACTCTTATAAACTTTTAATCTCAAACCAAGTTATGATATTCGTTGCAAATTCTCATAAATTTATGTAAAATATAAGGACAAGAGGGTAGCGGGGTATAGCAATGGAGAAATTTGAAAACTTTGACAATTTAACAGCAATGTTCGATCATTATAACGAAGCTGTATATATTGTTGATAAACATAGACAAATATTATATTTTAATCCGATGGCGACACAAATCTCAGGATTTACGAAAGAAGATACTGAAGGTTCTTTTTGTTATCAAAACATCTTAAATCATGTTAATGATCAAGGTGTTAATTTATGTAAAAATCATTGTCCTTTAGTGGATGCGATTAATGAAAATAAGATGATGGAACATTATGTTTATCTTCATCATAAAAATGGACATCGTGTTCGTGTGTTGGTGCGCGTTTATCCGTATATATCTTATGGAAAAGTTGTTGGAGCCATTGAAGTGTTTACAAATCAAACTCAAACATCATTATCACTTGATTTTTATGATGAGCACGAAAAACTGACGATGATTGATCCTTTAACTAAACTTTATAACAGAAGAGTGATTGAAAAAGCACTACTTAATCATTTGGCATATCATCATATCAAAACAGTTGGTGTATTATTTATTGATTTTGATAAGTTTAAAGATGTTAATGATACATATGGTCATCAATTTGGGGATCGTGTACTCGTATCACTTACACAAACAATACTTCACAATATTAGAGAAAACGATGTTGCTGTAAGATATGGTGGCGATGAAATTGTTGTATTTTTACTCAATATAGATGATAAAGATATTTTAGAAGTCGCTGAAAAATTTAGAGTATTATTAGAAAAAACAGGGCCAAGAGAACAATCTCTTGTTCAAGGAGCATCAATAGGTGCAGTCATTAAAAAAGATGATGAGACTTTATTTGAAGCCATTCATCGTGCTGATCAAGCAATGTATGAAGCCAAAAAAAGAGGCGGAAAACAAGTCGTTTATAAATAAAAAAACAAGGCACCCTCTCTTAATGCCTTGTTTTTTTAGATTGAATAACTATCCATAAAATCATATTTCAATTCGATTGCTTTAAACACTTTAACAATTACAAAACTAAAGATGAGATAGAATATAGCAGCTAATACAAATGGAGATAATGTAAAGTCACGAGAAACAATTTCTTTAACATTACGCATCAAATCTGAGATGGCAATGACAGTGACTAAAGATGTATCTTTAATGAGTGTAATCACTTCATTTGTAATGGTTGGAATCTCTTTCCTTATTGCTTGAGGTAATATAACAAATCTAAATGTTTGTCTTTTGTTCGCACCTAAAACTGCAGCACTTTCTTCTTGATCTTTATCAATTGATTCTATACCTGCTCTTAATATTTCAGTGAAATATGCAGCATAGTTAAGAATAAATGTAATATATGCGACCATCATACGATCTGTAGGAATCCCAATGGCAGGAAGAACGTACATAAAGAAGAAGAGTTGGAGCATTAGAGGTGTACCTCTAAATAACCAAGTATAAAAAGCTACGATTTTTTTTAATATGACGTTTTTTCGATATACGATTGACAATATAACACTTAGAGGAAAAGAAAAGGCAAGTGTGACAACAAATATGAGTGTTGATACACTTGCACCTTTAAGTAAATATTGTATCGTTTCTAAAATATATGCCATTAGCTAAGGAATATATCTTCGTTAAACCACTTTTCAGAAATAGTAGCTGCAGTTCCATCAGCAACCATTGCTGCTAAAACCTCATTAAATTTATCTCTTAAATCAGTAGCTTCTAGTCTAAAACCAATACCATATTGTTCTTCACCAAAGTTTTCAGTAGCAACATCATATAAATCAGGTGTTTGACTGATAATATATCTACCCATGATTTCATCAATAACAACTGCATCAATAACACTATTTTGTAATTCTAATAAAGCTTGATTGTAGTTATCATATTTAATAACACTACCTAAAGAATCATAAATAGAACTTGCTTCAACTGCATCTTGAGCTGCACTTGAAATTTGAACACCTACAGTTTTACCTGATAAATCAGAAAGTGTATCAATAGTAGATCCTTTTTTAACCATAATCATTTGACTATTTGATAGATAAGGATTTGAAAAACTCATTTCTAATTCACGTTCAGTTGTAATCGTAAGTCCATTCCAAATCATATCAATAGTTCCAGAGTTTAATTCTAAAACTTTAGAATCCCAATCAATTGGTTGGAACACAACATCAACACCAAGTCTACTTGCGACTTCTTTTGTTAAATCAACATCAAATCCAATTAAATTTCCATCATTATCTCTAAATCCCATTGGAGCAAACGCATCATCAAGACCTACGATAAAGTAGCCTCTGTCTTCAATGGCAGCCCATGTGTTTGGAATTTCAGTTTGACATGCAGATAGTGTAAACACACCAATCATTAATACAAAAATAGTTAGTAATTTTTTCATTTTTAATTCACCTCGTAAATTCATTATACTTTAACGCTTTAGCATTGTAAAGCACTAAATTGAAAAAAGTTTAAAAAAGACAATTTTTATTTGCCTTTTTGTTTGTCGAATATAAGTTTATAGCCATCTGCGCCATATGATAAAGATTTAGATACTCTTGATATTGTCGCAGTAGAAGCTTTTGTTTTTGATGTAATTATTTGATAGGGTTCTTTATTAAATAACATTTCTGCAACTTCAAAGCGTTGTGACATGTCTTGAATTTCTTTAATTGTACAGACATCCTCAAAAAAACGATAACAATCATCAATAGATTCTAATGATAAGATTGCTTCAAACAATGTATCAATTTCTTTATTTGAAAATTTAGATTTATATGCCATGCGTTGCACCTCACTTTTGCTCTTTAGTGTCCTAAAGTAATTTTATTATATCATAGATGTTTTTAAAAATGAGTTGCTTACTTAGATTTATAGGTTTATAATTTTAATACAAGCATCACATGGCAGGTATACAAAATGATTATTGTCTATGTAATTGATAATTATGGTGAGTTTTCTAATGGAACTACCATAACAGCATTAAGATCAAAACTTAAACTTGAAGCACTTGGACATAGTGTTAGAATTGTCACTGCTGGTGATTATCCAGGTAAAGATATTTATCATTTAAAAAAGAGAAATATCCCAATTGTTTCAAAAGCGTCTGAAAAACAACATATGTTTTTTGCTAAATATGATGAAAAAGTCATGAGAGAAGCATTTGAAGGTGCAGATGTTGTTCATTTTTTCATGCCTTGGGATGTAAGTGTCAAAGGTGTAAGGCTATGTAAGAAGATGAATATTCCTTATACTGCTGCATTTCACTCGCAACCAGAAAGCATCACTTATGGTATGGGATTAGGAAGACTTGGGAAACCTATTGCTTGGTTGATTTATAAAAAACACCAATTCAAATTATATAGAAAAGTACTTCATGTACATTGTCCAACACAATTTATTGCTAAAGAATTAAAAAGACATCACTATCATAATCAAACACATGTGATTTCAAATGGTATTGATCAAATTTATCAAAGAGGCGATAAAACAGAAAAAGACTATTTTCAAATTTTATCGACTGGACGATATGCACTTGAGAAAAGACAAGATATTATCATAAAAGCTATCTCAAGATCAAAATACAAACATAAAATTAAATTGGTGCTTGCTGGACAAGGACCACTTAAAGAAAAATATGAACGCATAGCAAAAACATATGATGTTGACACAACATTTGGTTTTTTTGATCAACAGACACTATTAAATATCATGCATCAAAGTGATTTATATGTTCATGCTGCAGATGCTGAAATTGAAGGTATTGCTGCTTTAGAAGCAGTCGCATGTGGACTTGTACCAGTGATTGCAAAGGCTAAAAAAAGTGCAACTTCGCAATTTGCACTTGATGAAAGAAGTCTTTTTGAAGCCAATGATTATAAAACATTAGCCTTAAAAATAGATTATTGGTTTGATCATTTGGAAGAAAAAGAGCAAATGTCAAAACAATATGAGTTATATGCTCAAAATTATCGACTTGATCATTCTGTAGAACTCTTAGAGCAAATGTTTAAACAAGCCATTGAAGATAAACAAAAATTAGAAGCATATGACATGATTGAAAAGAAATATAAAAAACTTGTTGTTAAATCAAGAACTCAAAGATTTTTATCTGCAATCGTTTATTATGGGATCGCGGTGCCAATATTATCAATATATTTATATTTATTTCAAGGCGTTAGAATAAAAAATAGGAAAAATATTAGAGGCATTGAAGGTGGTGCAATTATGATTTCAAATCATGTGCATACACTTGATTCGGTCATGAGTGCAATTTCAGCATTTCCTAAAAAACCTATATTTACTGGCATTAAAGATAATTTTGAATTACCAATTGCTGGTAAGTTTGTTTCGATATTAGGGACAACACCTATTCCAGAAACACCAAATGAAATCAAAGTGTTTTTCCATCAACTTTCTAAACAAATCAGAAAAGGACGTATTGTTCATTTCTTTCCAGAAGGTGAACTTGTTCAAAAGGATTCTCAACTTAGAGCATTTAAAAAAGGTGCATTTTTATTAGCAGAAGAGACAAAATCACCTATTATTCCAGTTGGTATTCAATTTAGAGAACCAACCAATAGCTTACCATTTTTTGGGAAGTCAAAAATCATTGTAAGTATTGGTAAACCTATTTACCCAGATCTATTTATGATTAAAAAAGAATCCATAAATCAATTAAAAAATGCTTCTTTTGAGGAAATGAATGAATTGATAGAAAGTAAATAGAGCCTAACAAGGCTCTTTTATTTACGTATTATTTATGTATATATAAGCTTTGTCATGGTAAAATATCAATATATATATTGAGGTGGCTCATGAAAAAATATGTTGTAGATAATTCAATCACAATCGATAGATGGGTTGATGAAGGTTGGGAATGGGGTGTCCCAATTTCTCATGAAACTTACTTAAGAGCACAACAAGGTGAGTTTGAAGTTGTTTTAACACCTTCAATACCTGTACCTAAAGATTGGTTTTTACCATTTAAAGATATTCATATTTTAGGACTTGCAAGTGGTGGTGGACAACAAATGCCTATCTTTGCTGCACTAGGTGCTAAAGTAACGATTATCGATATGTCTAGAAAACAGCTTGAAAGTGAACGCATGGTTTCACAAAGAGAAGGGTATCACATTGATATTGTAAAAGGTGATGTCACAGAACGACTACCTTTTGAAGATGAAACTTTCGATTTAATTTTCCATCCAGTTTCAAATGTGTATATGGAAGATGTACATGCGGTTTTTAAAGAAGCTTTTAGGGTGTTAAAAAAAGGTGGGAGATTACTATCAGGATTAGATAATGGTGTTAATTTCATGGTCGGAGAAGATGAGAAAACGATTATTCATAAATTTCCGTACAATCCATTAATCAATCCAGAACAAAAAGCATTTTTAGATAGTTTTGATGGTGGTATACAATTTTCACATACTTTAGAAGATCAAATTGGTGGTCAATTAAAAGCAGGATTCATCATTAAAGACATTTATGAAGATTACAATATTGAAGGATATTTATCTCAATTACATATACCAACATTTTATGCAACATTAGCCATTAAACCATAAAGAGGGGGTAACACATGGACGCAATATTAAAAGTAAATGATGTTTCAAAATCATATAAAGACTTAAAAGCAGTTGATCATATTTCTTTTGAAGTTAAAAGAGGAAGTTTGTTTGCTTTTCTTGGACCAAATGGTGCAGGCAAATCAACAACAATTAATATGATTACAACACTACTTAAAAAAGATGAAGGTAGCATTTTATTAAATGATAAGAGTGATGCAGATTATTTTAGAAGTAAGATCGGTGTTGTATTTCAAAATAATGTCTTAGACGATTTACTCACTGTAAAGGAAAATTTAGTGTTAAGAGGTAGCTTATATTTAAATAACCAAAAAGATGTTATAGCTCGGTATGAAGAACTAAAATCTTATTTGGATTTTGAATCATTTGAGCATCAGAAATTTAAAACATTGTCAGGTGGGCAAAAAAGAAGAGTAGAAATCGCAAGAGCACTGTTTTCAAATCCTGAACTTTTACTTTTAGATGAACCAACGACAGGACTTGATCCTGAGACACGCCAAGTTGTGTGGAAAGTCATTGATCACTTGAGATCCGAAAAAGGATTAACAATCTTTTTAACGACGCATTATATGGAAGAAGCAGCCAATGCTGACCATGTTATTATTATTAATCATGGAAAAATCATTACACAAGGTACACCTGCAACATTAAAAGATCAATATAGCTTTGATAGAATCAAAGTTGTAGCTAAACATAAAGAAGAATTTTCAACTTTTTTAAATAAAGAACATATCAGTTTTGATAAAATTGCAGACCAATTTATTATTAAAGTTAGTGAAACCGAAGAAACATTTGATTTACTTAATCAATTAAGACCATACACGAAAAGTTTTGAAGTGATCAAAGGGACTATGGATGATGTCTTTATTCACGTGATTGGAGATGATGCACATGTTTGAGATCATTTCACTCGTAAAAAGACATATGATTCGTTTTTTAAGAGACAAAACAGCGGTTTTCTTTTCATTCTTAAGTGTGTTTATTTTGATTGCACTGTATTTTTTGTTTATAGGAAAATCATACACCAGTTATGGTGGTATGCAACAACTTACAGATGAATCCTTAAAGTCAATGCTCGTCATTGGCGTGATGATGGGTGGCGTTTTGGTCATCAATTCAATGTCTTTATCACTAGGGATGATGGGTAATATCATTGAAGATTTAAACAATCATGCATTAGATGCTTTTCTAGTGACACCAACCAAACGGTATAAAATAATCTTAAGCTATTATTTAGCAGCAAATATTGTAACAAGTGCACTTTCTATATTAATGTGGATTGTTACTATACTTTATGCTGGATTATTAAATGATACATGGTATAGTATATCGGTTATTTTAAAAACAAGTGGATTACTCATATTTTTCACGTTTATTTCTTCATCAATCATGATTTATATCACCACACTACTTAAATCAGTCAATGCATTTGGTACACTTTCTGGTGTATTAGGCACCTTTGTAGGTTTTGTGAGTGGTATATATATGCCACTTACGATTTTAGGTAATTCAGTAAAAAATATTGCATCCATCGTTCCATTTACACATATGGCTATTCTTCTTAAAAATGTATTACTTGAAGCACCTATGACAACTTTATCTACATATATTAATGATGATGCGACCATGTTAGCCATTAAAGAAGATTATGGAATGATGCCTATCGGTGTATTTGGATTAGATATCTCAATGCTTTGGATATTCGTTGGTATTGTTGTATTTGCTTGTCTCATGCTATACTTAGCATATAGAAATATGATTAAAAAAATGAACCAGTAAAGAAGGTATAAAATGAAATTAGACAGATATTATAAACCTAAATCATTTATATATAAAGGTCAAATTCAAAATGTTCAAACAAAAATTTATCATTATCAATATTCAGAAAAAGTATTTATTGAAAATGATGAATTACAAGAAAAACAAGATTCTAAAAATTACATTCAAGTGGTTGGACTTAATGATTTAGATAAAATTAAAGAAATCCAAACAATGTTTCAAATTGAACCATTTATTATGGAAGATATTTTGAGTGTGAACCAAAGAAATAAATTTGAATACAAAGAGAACTATATATTTAGTTCATTTACCGTTTTATATTTTGATCAAGAACGTAAAATTAAAAAAGATTACATGAGTATGTTATATTTAGAAAATACAGTACTTACTTTTCATGAAACAAAACCAGAGTATCTAGATGCACTCATTCCATTATTAAAAGAATATCAAGAAGTTAAATCACATTCTGTCGATTTATTGTTTTATCACATTCTAGACATGATTACTGATGAGCATTTAGATGTGTTTGAAGCGCTTGATCGTAAAATGACACTATTTGAAGAAGAAATATTAGAATCAAAAGATATGGAACAAGAAGCATTTTATCTCATAAGAAAGCAAATGTTACAACTCAAAAACATTATTTCTCCGATGTACGAACAACTTGATAAAATGCTACTTAGAAAATTACCACTTATGCATACTGAACATCAATCATATTTTGAAGATCTAGTTGACCATTTACAAAGACTAGATGTCAAACTCAATCAATCAAGAGATATGATGCGTCAATTACTTGACCTTCATATGAATAACCAATCAACTAAGATGAATCAAATCATGAGAACTTTAACATTGTTTTCAGCTATTTTTATTCCTTTATCTTTTATGACAGGATATTTTGGAATGAACTTCCATGATTTTGGTATTTTAGACCAGAAATATGCAGTGATAATCTTTACAGTTCTATTTTTATTAATTGCTTTAGGCATGTTATTCTTTTTCAAAAAGAAGAAATGGTTCTAGTTTTGTAAAGTTTCTTACATAAACACTTTCATTTGAGAGTGTTTTTTTATATTTAAGGCTAACAAATTTACATTTACTTAAATTTTACATAAGTATTACTAATCATTGGTATTTTACAAATACAATTTTCAATATAATGAATGTGAAGAACAAAAAAGGAGACATTATAATGAAGAAAATAGCAATATTCGCATTAGTTTTAGTTGGATTAGTTAGTTTAGCTGCATGTAATACTGCAGACGCATTTGATCCTGAGTCAACAGTTAACGTTTATACACGTGATACAACATCAGGAACTAGAGAAGCATTTTTCAAAGGTATTGATTTTAGTGATGCAGTTGATGATAACAGTGTATTAGTATCATCATATGTCGAAGTAGCAGCAAACGCTGCAATGATGACTGCAGTTGCTAATGATGAATACGGTTTAGGATATATTTCATTATCAGCATTAGATGATACATTAACTGGTTTATCATATGAAGGTGTTGTTGCTAGTGAAGCAAACGTATTAAATGACACTTATGGTTTAAAACGTCCATTTATGTACATGACTAGAGATGCTGCATCTGAAACTCAAACTTCACATGCAACAGCAAATTTAATTGTTGAAGCATTTGTAGCATTCATGGAAACATCAGATGGAAAAGCAATCATTAAAGATCATGGTGGTATTGTATCAACATCATCTGCTGATCAATCATGGGATGATATCAAAGCAAATTACCCAGTAGTTGCACAAGACACAAGTAGTGTTGTTGTTAAATTTGGTGGTTCAACTTCAGTTGAATCAATTGCTAAAGCATTAAGTGCTGCATTCGCTTCATTATTAGCTGAAAGTGGACAAACAGTAGGTTTCATTGCTGAACATAATCATGTTGGTTCAGGTGCTGCTTATGATGGTGTTCAAGGTGCAGATAAAGAAGATGCTGCTGCTGGTTTAGATATTGGATTTGCTTCAAGATCTTTCTCAGGAGATGAATTAACTGCAGTTAATGGTTCATATGGTCAATTAGCTTGGGATGCTGTAGTTGCTGTTGTTAACAATGCAAACACTACAATTACAAATATTACAGCTGCTCAACTTAAATCACTATATGAAGGGGCAATCACTAAGTGGTCAGAATTAGCTTAACCTGTTAAGTTATGTCTAGTATTAAGAGTTCGATTAGGAAACGACATGAAATTATCAATAAAACTGTTACCATAGTTTTATTAATAGCAACAATCATTTCCGCTTCAATGATCATCTTAATCATAGGAGAAATTTCAGGACGCGGTGTGCGTCCTTTTTTCCATGATTACGATGGTACAACAGTAAACTTTTTCTTGTTTATAAGCGGAACCAGTTATTACGCGCCCCTATACAGAATTGGATTTGTGATTATTGACACGCTTTATGTTGTGTTCTTATCTATATTATTAACAACACCTATTGCCGTTTTGACAGCACTTTTTATTGTCAAAATGTCATATAAATGGGTAGGTAGTATTTTAAATACTGTTGTAGAAGTTTTAGCCGCGATACCATCCATCATCTTTGGTGTTTTTGGTAGTGGTTATGTTGTTATTGGTGTTAAAGCACTAGCATCGATGTTTGGTGTATCAACAGCTGGTGGACTATCCACACTATCTACTGTAATTGTTTTAACCATGATGATTTTACCGACTGTTACGATGTTATCCGTGACTGCGATAAAATCTGTACCGAGTAATATTGAAGAAGGGTCACTTGCTTTAGGTGCTAGTGAAACTCAAACATATTTTAAGATTAGTATTCAAGCAGCAAAACCTGGGATATTTGCAGGTATCATTTTAGGTGTCGGTAGAGCACTTGGAGAAGCAACTGCAGTTTCACTGGTTTCAGGTAATGCTGGTAGTGGACCATCATTTGGTTTATTTGATACAACAAGAACGTTAACATCAACAATTTTGATTGGGATCAAAGAAACAACAGGTTTAGATTATGATATTAGATTTTCTATTGGTATTGTCTTAATTGTTGTTATTTTGATTACTAATTTTATTTTGAACGCTGTTAAGAAAAGGATGAGTAGATATTATGCGACATAAATACAGAAAAGTCATTGATACCTTATCAAAAACAGTGACATATTTAGCGTCATTGATCTCAGTTCTTATTCTTGGGGCTATATTATTCTTCATTTTTGATAGAGGATTACAATTATTAAATTGGGATATCATTACAGGTGATAATGCGACTGTGATATCCACACTCAAATCTTTAGATAATGTTGATTATTCGACATATTCATTTACATCACCTGAATTACAAGATGGTCAATATTTTTCACAAAGATTAGGTATTGTCTTAGAAGATACTAAATCTTTAGAAGGTAAGAAACTTATTAAGATTGCATATGTTGATGATGATTCACCATTAAAGCAATTAATCGATAGTAGTTCTGGAGATATCAGACCTATTGTTGCAGGTGATTTAATCAATAGTGCAGGATTTATTTATGATATAGATGGCAATAGAGTTGCTTATTATCCAAGTGATGGTGCACAAACAGTAAGTCAAACATTTGATATGGCTGTTTCATTTTCAACACTTCCAATTTCAACAGCAGGCGGAGGGATTAGAGGTTCAATTATTGTAACATTATATATAGTTGCGTTAACACTTGTAATTGCAATGCCAATTGGGGTTGTCACCTCGCTTTATATGCACGAGATAGCACCTCAAAATAAAATTGTTGATATCATGAGAAGTCTTATAGATATGTTGACTGGTATTCCCTCAATTGTCTATGGATTAATGGGAGCAGCATTTTTCGTTCCACTTGTTATTAACATGTTTGGATCAGATGTTGTTACTGGAGGGTCTTTAATATCTGGAGCATTGACTATGTCGGTTATTGTATTACCAGTCATTATTAAAGCAACTGACACAGCGCTTGATGTTGTACCAAAAGAATATAAAGAAGCATCACTTGCACTTGGTGCAAATAAAACACAAACCACATTCAAAATCATGTTACCAAATGCAACTCCAGGTATTTTGTCAGCAGCATTATTAGCTATTGGTAGAGTTATTGGAGAGTCAGCAGCATTAATATTTGCGATTGGTGTTGTTGTAAAAGATCAGGTAAGTCTTACAAGTAATGGTACAACACTAGCAGTTCATATATGGTCAGCCATGGCAGCAGAAATTCCTAATGTTGCATTATCATCAACAATAGCAATTATCATTTTAGCAGTTGTATTAATGCTTAATATGATTGTAAAATTATTAACATTTAGATTTATGAAAAGATTTAATAAGTGAGGTTAACTATGGATAATATATTTAAAATAAAAGATATGAATTTGTTTTATGGTGAAAAACAAGCGTTATTTAACATCAATATGGATATACCTGAAAAACAAATCACAGCATTAATTGGACCGTCTGGTTGTGGAAAATCAACTTTATTAAGAAGCCTTAATCGAATGAATGACTTGATTAAAGTTTGTAAAATCAATGGTGATATCAGATATCAAAATGATGATATTTATCAAGATAAATTTGATGTGATTGATTTACGAATTAAAGTCGGTATGGTATTTCAAAAACCAAACCCATTTCCAATGAGTATTTATGACAACATTGCATATGGTCCAAGATGTCAAGGATTAAAGAAGAAAGCAGATTTAGATGAAATTGTAGAAACGTCACTTAAACAAGCTGCATTATGGGATGAAGTTAAAGATCGATTAAAAGACTCAGCATTAGCTTTATCAGGTGGACAACAACAAAGACTTTGTATTGCTAGAACGGTTGCTATGAAACCAGAAGTTATTCTCATGGATGAACCAACTTCAGCACTTGATCCAGTTTCTACTTCAAAAATTGAAGATTTAATTGTAGAATTAAAGAAAGACTATACGATTGTTATTGTTACACATAACATGCAACAAGCAGCACGTATATCTGATAAAACCGCATTCTTTTTGCTTGGTGAACTTGTTGAATTTGATGATACATCAAAAATGTTTTCGACACCATCAGAGCAAAAGACCGAAGATTATATTACAGGAAGATTTGGATAGGAGGATTTATATGACACTCAGACAATCTTTACAAGAATCAATAGAAATATTAAAAAAAGATGTTGCCGGTATGGCAGATTTAGCACTTAAAAATTTAAGAGATGGTTTACAAGCCTTTAAAACTGAAGACTTTGAATTGGCTAAAAAAGTCATAAAAGCTGATGATGAAGTTGATAATTATGAAGAAGAAATTGCTAAGCAAGCTTTAAAAATTATTTGGAAAGAACAACCTGTAGCCTCAGATTTAAGACTTGTAACTGGTATACTAAAGTTAATCACTGATTTAGAACGCATTGGTGATCATGCATCTGATATTGCTGAAATGACACTTCATTTAGATGAGACGAGAAACTTGAGGGTTTTACCGATTACAACTAAAATGGCAGAAGTTGTTGAGCAAATGGTGCTTCAAAGTATTAAAGCTTTAGTTAAAGTAGATGAAGAAATCGCCAAAAAAGTCATAGCACAAGATGATGAAGTCGATCAGTTATTTAAAAAAGTGATTGATAGAATGACAACAGAAATTAAAAATGATAAAATTGAAGCGAATGAAGCAATCTATGTTTTAATGGTTGCTAAGTATTTTGAACGTGTTGGAGACCATGCGGTTAATATCGCTGAATGGATTATTTTTATGAATCAAGGTACGCATAAAAATACATCACTATTTTAGGAGATTAAATATGGCATTAGTATATTTTGTAGAAGATGATCAAGCTATCGCAAACATTATAGATAAAACTCTAAAAAATGCTGGTATTGAGGGTATAGGGTTTTCTACTGGTGAAACTTTTTTAGATGCATTTAGAAAAAATAAACCAGATCTTATATGTTTAGATATTATGTTGCCTGATTATTCTGGATTAGATATTTTGAAATTAATTAGAAAAATGGATAAAGAAATTCCAATTATGATGATTTCGGCACTTCAAAGTGAAATGGATAAAGTCTTAGCACTTGATTTAGGTGCTGATGATTATATGACAAAGCCTTTTGGTATTTTAGAATTAACATCAAGAATACAAGCAAAACTAAGAAAAATTCAGGATAACAAACGTCTTCAAATTGAAAATGTCATCATTGATGATCGTAAACATATTGTTTTAGTAGATGATCAAGAAGTTTATTTTACACAAAAAGAATATGACATATTAAAAATGCTTATGACATATCAACATGAAGTCATTACTAAAGAACAAATTTTTAAAGCTGTTTGGGACACTGATTTTATTGGTGAAACAAGAACACTGGATATGCATATCAAGTCATTAAGAAAGAAATTAAGTGATTTTGGTGCTCAAATAAGTATCAAAACAGTGAGAAGTGTAGGTTATCACATTCAATGAGAAAAGCAATCGTAAGAAATAACATGATCCTTTTAATAAGTGCATTCGTTTTATTTTTTATCGTCGCTTTTTTTTCTTTATATTATTTTGAAAATAAGAATAAAACTGCATTTATGACATTTATTTTAAATGAAGTAGAAATATCATATGATCAGTTTGATGGAACACCTTTAGAATTTGTTAGTGCTTATAGTTATCTTGATCGTAGAATTACTATTTTAGATAGCGATGGTTATGTTTTAGCAGATTCACATGATGAAGGTGTTGGACAAGATAAGAGTGAACGACCAGAAATACTTAATTTAGGTTCAGTGTATTCAAGAACTTCAGCAACTATTGGTGTTGAACTTTTATATATCGCTACAGAACTAGATAGTGGAGGATATTTAAGAGTATCAGTACCACTTGAAATACAAACAAGTATCTATAATAGAGTCATTACACTACTCGCTATTGGTGCTATTTTAATATCAACAGTTTATTATTTTGGTTTAAATAGAATGAATAAGAATTTACTCATGCCATTACAAAAAATAAAAGAGGGCATGGTTGCATTAAATGAAGGTAGATATCAAGTCATGAGTCTAAATAGTCAATATGGAGACATTAATGATTTGTTATATGAAATGAATCAAGTTAATTTAGAAACTTCTAAATATTTAAAACAAGTAGAGTCGTATCAAAAACAACTTGATGTCGTACTTAATCAATTAAAACAAGCTGTCTTGCTTTTTGATGAAAATAATCTTATGACATATTTCAATGATGATGCTAAAACTTTATTTGACCTACATAAAAATGATTTAAATAAACCGCTTTATACCGTTTTAAGAAATCATGTATTAAAAGAAGCCATTGAAGCAACCAATACCAATAAGATTGATGCATCTTTTGACTTAACCATTTCAGATATTATTTATGAAGTTAAAATTATAAAACTTTATCAACAAAGTGATTTAAATAAACAACCAACAGTATTAGTGATTTTAAAAGATGTATTACAAGAGCGACAATTATCCCAAGTAAAGCGTGATTTCTTTGCACATGCTTCACATGAATTGAAATCACCACTAACTGCAATCAGTGGTAATGCGGAGTTAATTGAACATCAAATGATCAAAGATCCAAAAGAAATTATTGAAGCTGCTTCAACGATTCATAAACAAACAATGAACATGAGTTTGCTTGTTGAAGATATGCTCATGTTATCAAGATTGGAACAGTTAAAAGGTGGCCAATTTGAACAACAAAATTTAAATGCTATTTTAAAATTAACAATTGAAAGTTTAAAAACTCAAATTAAAAATAAAAATATGCATATTGATTTAAACGAAAATGAAGTGTTTATGCATTGCGATCCATTAGATATTCAGAAATTATTTAAGAATTTGATTGAAAATTCTATCAAATATAGTGATCCAAATAAAGAAATACACCTTATGTTACACAAAGAAAACGATCAAATTAAAATCTCGATTGAAGATCAAGGATTTGGTATTAGTATAGAGCACCAACAACGCGTTTTCGAGAGATTTTATCGAGTTGACAAGGGTCGCCTTGATGGTGGAACAGGTTTAGGATTAGCTATCGTGAAACATATTGTTTTAAAATATAAAGGTCATATTCACTTGACATCTTCACTTGGTTATGGTACTAAAATTGATATCATTTTACAGGATATAAATTAAATAAATTTTTTACAAAAAAAGTGTTGCATAATCTAAAAAAATTTCCTATAATAAGAACACAGCAATGGGATGTGCATGGGGATATGCGCAGTTGTGCTTAAGGGGATATTTAGAATATGTATAAACACGAACATCTTGTGTTCTTTTTTACACACACTCTGTATCCTAAAGCATACTATGTATGCTTTATTTTTTTTCATATAAAGGAAGTGAGTTAATGATCATTGTCTACGATAGTTTAACTGGACAAGCAAAGAAATTTGCAGAAAAACTAAATCTTAAAACATGTGACATTAACCACTATGAAATGTCATCTGATGATGTTTTATTAGTCACTAGAACCTTTAACTTTGGAGAGATACCCAAAGCAACTGAATCATTTTTAAATCAATTTGCAAAAATGGTTAAAGGTGTATGCGTCTCAGGTAATAGAAACTGGGGTACCAATTATGGCGCAGCTGGCGACAAGATTAAACAAAAATATCAAATTCCTCTCGTTTTAAAATTTGAAGCATCAGGATTTGATAGAGATGTCGAATTAGTAAAAAAATGGATTAAAGACCAAATCAATCAAAAAGGGGATCAGAGTTATGTCAATGTTTAAAACTACAGAAGAATTAATTAACAAATTTATAGGAAATGATGAGGATAAGAGATCTGACTATTTAAAACGTGAAAATAGTAATTTCGTATATTCGCTTCCGCTTCTTAGAAAAAATATTTCTAATAAAGCAGAAGAAGAATATTTAATGAAAAATATATTTCCACGCAAATTAGTCGAATTATATAATGACGGTGTCATTTATATTCACGATAAACAATTATCATCTTATTGCCAATCAGTCAGTTGTAAAGATATAGCAACTAAAGGTATTCCAAGTATTGCAAAAAACATGTTAGAATCTGATGCTGCATCTTCATTACCTACACTTATTCGTCATTTTAGTAATGTAGTTACTTTAATGAGTCAACAAGTTTCAGGTGCTGTTATGCTTTCGCAAATGACAACTATTCTAGCATCATATCTTTATGAAGAAGAAAGAAACCGTCAATTTTATACAGAACATACATTAACTAAAATGATGTATCAACTCATTTATGAATTAAATTTACCACTTCGTTCTGGTTCAGAATCAGCATTTTCTAATTGTACATTAGAGTTTGGTAAACCATCAGAAGAAATCAGAGATGAGTATGTTGTTATTGGTGGTGAAGGTATGGATTATCAATATAAAGATATTCCTGCTGAATTTTTTGACCGTATCAATTTAGCATTTATTAATGCAATGGCTAAAGGTACAAAAAAAGGTATTCCATTAACATTCCCTTTAATTACTGTTCAAATTGATGATAATTTCAATTATGATAATGAAGTATTCCTTCACTTATTAAAACAAATGTATCAATGGGGTGGTGTCTATTTTGAAAACTTTAGAACTAGACCATTTACGGATCATTATTATACGAAGTTAAATCCTTTTATTAAACCTAAAGACCCAAGTGTTTCAAGAAGCTTATGTTGTCGTTTAAATATTGACTTATCTGTTTTATCAAGAGCAGGTGGTGGTATTTTCGGTTCATCAGTAGGTAATGTTGGTGCGATTCAAGTGCTTAATCTTAATATGAATCGTATGCTAGTAGAATTTGGACATGATCATGATTTATTAAAAATGAAAATGAGAGAATATTTAGAAGTGATGGAAGAAGGACACATGGCAAAACGTGCATGGGTTGAAAACCACCAAGAACTATATCCTACATTCTTCGCATTTAATCATGATTTAAGAAATTACTTCAATGTGTTTGCAGTTACTGGGATGCATGAAGGGTTAATTAATATTGGTTTTAAAGATGGCATGAGCGATAAAGAAGGTAAACTATTTGCACATGAACTTATGCAATATATGAGTGAGATTATTAACGAATTTATTGTTAGAGACCATGTGGCTTGTGGTATTGAATATGCACCTGCTGAAAATGCTGGTATCAAACTTGCAAGAAGTGATGTTAAATGGGCTAAAAATCACGGTAAAGAGATTTTTGTTCAAGGACATGATGATGATGTCTTCTTAACTTCAGGATGCATGTTACCATTTAGTGAAGAAGATTTCACTTTACAAATCGAGAATGCTGCTGAATTCCAAGGATATGCAACATCTGGATCTATTCTTCACCACTTTATTGAAGATCAAATTGAACCTGAAATTATTTCTAACTACTTACAAAATTTATTCAAAAAACCTATCAATTATATTACATTAACTCCAACCATTACGGCTTGCCAAGAATGTGGCACTAAGATTGTTGCTAAAGATGCTAAAAACGTAGATGCATGTCCAGTTTGTGGATCACATGATATCGCAACATTCTCAAGAGTTATTGGATATGTAAGAATGATTGCTAGACAAAATATCAACGTAGACGAAAAAGGTTACTACAAAGGTGATTATAACTTCTGGAGTAGAGCAAGACGATTGGACTGGGCTCAACGTAGACGTTTTGAACAAAACGACGCAGCAACAAAAGAAGAATAAAACGATACTTTGACCATAGGTCAACAAAAACTAAAATGATAAAATCCTTTAAAGTTTTCACTTTGAAGGACTTTATTTTTAAAGGAATGATAAAAATGATTAAGTATTATAAAAAATTAATATTAACATTTTCTGAAATTGAAAATCATCCTTCACTCCTGATTCATGGACTTACTGGATGTATGTTTAAATGTTATGAGTGTTTTAACTATGATGAGTTAATTGTTAAAGAACATCCTCAATTTTATACGATTGAAGATGTTTTAGAATACATCATCAAGCAACAAGACCTCTTTGACTATCTCTTATTTAGTGGTGGTGAATTTTTACTTGCACCACTTGAAGATTTGATTGAAGATTTAACTAAAATTAGACAAGCAACAACAAAGAAGATCATTGTTTATACAACAGGTATTGAACTTCATAAAATGCAGGTACTCATGGATAAAAATTTAGTCGATGGATATCATATCGATATGAAGTTACCATATCATTTATTAACCATAGATGATCTTGATTTGATTGAACATACGATGGGTATTAAACTCAAAGATTTGAAATTAATTGATAAATTAATTGAAGCGATTAAATTTGTTGTAAAAAACGACCAAGGATTGAGTCAAATTAGAAGTGTGAAATACCCTTTTTTAGATGAAAGTGCATTTGTAGAGTGCAAATCGTTTATCATGAGCTTAAATGATTTGTATAATAAGAACATACCTTACGAGGCTCATACATTTATTTATCCAGAAGGGGATAAGAAAGAGGGTTGATTTTATGGATCGAAATACGATACCAGAGTGGATTATTTTAAACAATCAGATTGTTGATGAAACAGGTCATATTAAAGACTTGCAAAAGGATAAAGAGGCAGTAAAATCTTATTTCTTAAATGAAATTAATAAGAAGACGCAATTTTTCCATTCATTACATGAAAAACTACATTATTTAGTGAATAATGAGTATTATGAAAAAGCATTTTTAGACAAATATACGTTTGAACAAATTCAAGAGATATATGATTATGCTTATGCTCAAAAATTTAGATTTCCAACGTACATGGGTGCATTTAAGTTTTATAATGACTATGCACTTAAATCTAGAGATAAAAAAGTATTTTTAGAACGCTATGAAGATCGTTTAGCAGTAAATGCCTTATACCATGCAGATGGTGATTTTGAAATGGCAAAACGATTAATCAAGAGTTTAATTGCTCAAGATTTCACACCTGCTACACCAACGTTATTAAATACAGGAAAAATGAAGCGCGGTGAATTTGTTTCATGTTTCTTACTTGAAGCAGGCGATTCATTAAATGATATTTCTAGAATTTCTGAGTTTTCAATGCAACTATCAAAAATTGGTGGTGGTGTTGCTATTAACTTATCAAATTTAAGAGCTAAAGGCGAAACCATTAAAGAAATACCTAATGTTTCAAAAGGTATTGTAGGTGTCGCTAAATTACTGGACAATAATTTTAGATATGCTGATCAAATGGGTCAACGTACAGGTGCTGGAGCTGTTTATTTAAATGTGTTTCATGCAGATATTGAAGATTTCTTAAATATGAAGAAATTGAATGCAGATGATGATATCCGTGTTAAAACATTATCGATGGGTGTTGTTATGCCTGATAAGATGATCGAACTGGCAAGAGAAAACAAAGATATGTATGTTTTCTATCCACATACTGTCTATAAAGAATATGGCATGAATTTTGCTGATATATCGATTAAAATGGATGAATGGTATGATAAACTAGTTGATAATCCAAAAGTAAGAAAAAGAAAAATTAATCCACGTAAACTTTTAGATGCAATTGCATCACTTCAGGGAGAAAGTGGATATCCATATATTATGTTTGCAGACAATGTGAACAAAGTAAATGCGATGAGTAATCCTGTCAAATTCTCAAATTTATGTACAGAAATATTACAACCCACAATTACTTCATATTATGCAGATTATGATAAGCATGATGAAGATCAAATCGGTATGGACATTTCATGTAATCTTGCTTCTGGACACATGGGAAATATGATTAAACATAACACCATTAAAGATACAGTGTTTGCTGCTATGGATATTATGAATTCAGTTTCTAGACAAACTAATATTTCATATGTACCAGCTGTTGCAAAAGCCAATAGATTAAACAGAAGTGTTGGTTTTGGTATTATGGGTCATCATGGATTTATTTCGGAAAATTATATTTCATATGGTAGCGAAGAAAATATTGATTTAATTGATGTTTTTTTCAATATTGTCAATTATTATAGTTTAGTTCATTCAATGGAAAATGCAAAAAAGACAAAAGAAATCTTTTTTGAATTTGAAAAATCTAAATATGCAGATGGTTCATACTTTGATGGTAGAGGGGCAATTTACCCTAAAACAGACAAAGTCAAAGAAATTTTTGAAGGCATTGAGATTCCATCAGATGAAGATTGGGCTAAGCTTAAAAAAGATGTTATGGAACATGGATTATATAATTCACATCGTTTAGCAGTTGCGCCTAATGGAAGTATTGCATATGTCATGAGTGCTACCCCATCTTTAACCCCAATTAAACAATTGGTTGAAGAAAGAACTTATGGTAATTCTAAAACATATTTCCCAATGCCAGCTTTAGATGTTGCAGAATTTATGTATGAAACTGCTTATAAGATGGATAACTACAAAGTGATTGATGTGATTGCAACTGCTCAAAAACATGTCGATCAAGGGATTTCATTTGAACTTGCAATTACTTCAGATAAAACAACAAGAGATTTACAAAAATATTATTTATATGCACATTATCAAGGCATTAAAACTTTATATTATACACGTACTCAAAAACTCAAAGTTGAAGAGTGCGAAGCTTGTGCGGTTTAGGAGGGTTTATGTCAAAAGAAGTCAAGAAGAAATCAAATACACCGAAAAAACCATATTTTGAGCCGCCATTAGAATTTAGTGGTGCAAATTGGAATGAAAATGAAGATCCATACACTCAATTCTTTTATGAACAAAATTTAAGTCAGTTTTGGAGACCAGAAGATATTTCACTTCAACCTGATTTAAATGTATGGCATATATTACCAGAAGATGTAAAACTTGCATATGCACGTAATTTGCTTGTTTTAACGTTTTTAGATACATACCAAGGTGATATTGGTATGCCTGTTGTTTCTCGCTCTCTAGATGAAAAATGGCACCAAAGAAAAGCTGTTATTAATTTCATGGCAGCCATGGAAAATGCTGTTCATGCTAAAAGTTATTCAAATATCTTTATGACATATATGTCAACAACAGATATTGATGAATTATTTAATTGGGGTGAGCAAAACCAAAATCTTCAAAATATCATGAGTCTTATTGTTGGTGCTTATGAAATCTTAGATCGATATAACTATTTAAGAAAATATGATCAAGAGCATATTAATTTTTCAGATGAAGAGTTTAAGGAAGCCCAATGGAAAGCTATGACTGCAAGTGTCTTTTTAGAAACCTGGTTGTTTTACAGTGGATTTTATTATCCTCTATATTTTTATGGACAAGGTAAATTGATGCAAGCAGGAGAAATCATTAACTTGATTTTAAGAGATGAAAGTATTCATGGACTTTATGTCGGACGTTTATCTCAAGAAATCTTTAATGAATTTGATGAGCAAAAACAAGAAGAACTTAAAGGTTGGATGTTTAATTTACTACATAAACTATACAAAGAACAATCTGAATTAGTTGAAACAGTTTATGATCCAGTTGAACTTACACATGATGTTAAAGTATTTGTTCGATATAATGCAAATAAAGCATTAATGAATTTAGGTTTTGATCCAATTTATCCATTTGAAGAAGTAAACCCTGTTGTATTAAATGGATTAAATACAGAAACAAAAACAATGGATAATTTCTCAATGAAGGGAAATGGTTATCAAAAAATGAAATCAGAAAGTTTGAAGGATCAAGATTTTTATTTTGATACACCTAAAGTAGGAGGAAAAGAATGAGTCAAGTATACATGTTAACTAAACCAGATTGTCCAAACTGTAAAAAGCTTAAAATGTTTTTAAAATATGCATTAAATGATAAGTATAGTCAAGATATACAAATCGTTGATAAAGAAGAAAGTACAGACTTATATTTAGAAATGGTTAAGAAATATGGTGTCTTATCACTACCAGTGCTTATATGCGAGGATGATGTTTTAATTAATGTTGAACCATCAAAAGTGACACAATTTTTGGAAAAATACGTTGGTAAAAAATAAAGAAATGCCTAATTGTTCATAAGCAATTAGGCTCTTTTTTTATATTTATAACATGATTTAATGTGATATAATAAAAGAAAAATCTGGGGGTTTTCTATGGATATTGATCAAACAAATAGTGAACTGATTAAATTTTGGGATTCATACTTTCAAGATATAAAACCAATGACAATCAATAAAGAAGATGTTAAAGTTGAAAATGAGCTTGACCAATACCTAAAAGATTTAGGTGATAGATGTGAAACAATTATTGATGTTGGTTGTGGCTTAGGGTTTTCTTTAATGACAGCAAAGTTATTAGGCAAAAAGATGATTAAAGGTTATGGTTTTGATACATCAGAAAAAGGGATTGAATTTGCAAAAGAAACTGTTAAACTTTCAAATATGAGTGATTTAGAATTTATTGCAAATGATCATCATTATCTTGAACAGTTTGAAGATGAGTCAATTGATGGTATATTTTGTTCAAATTTTTTAGATGTCATCCCTAGAAAGACAAGTCAAGAAGTGATTGATTCCATGATTAGAATCGTAAAACCATCAGGGTATGTATTACTCAAACTCAACTTTTATTTAGATGAAGATTTGATTAAAAAGTTAAATATGGAACTATTGGAACAAGATACTTATGCGATTAAAGGTATCCTTAGAGCGCATAACTTAACCACAGAGGTATGGATTGACCGTTTTAAGGGATTTAAACTTGTTTCAAAAGGAGCATATCAAAGAGCACCAAAGATGCCACATGATCGGATTATATTATTACAAAAAGAAGGACAATTAAAATAAGGGGGTTTTGACAATGAAAAAAATATTTTTCTTATACTGTTAGTATTTATCTTGACTGCATGCGATGCAACACATGGCATTGATTTTAGAGTGGGTATATACACGATTGAATGGAATTATAATGAACAAGGTACTTATGATGATGAACAATTAATTGTTTCTGGTGTTGATGATCTAGATTTATATGTTTCTAATCATGATCGCTTTCACTTTAGTTTAGATTCTTATGACGAATCATTTTTTGAAAATCAACAGATTTTAATCATAACAAAATATGTATTTAATCAAACAGATTTTAAAATCAATGAGTTTTCAATCATTGATGGATTTGCATATATCACTTGTGTATATACATTAACTGCAGATGTAGAGATGAGCCAAAAATCAATTTGGATTATTGTAAAAGATGAAGAAAAAATTACAGATTTTGTTTTTGATCTATATCATGTATAGGATTAAGTAGGTAAATAAATATATAAAAAAGTCTAACAAGTAGTTAGACTTTTATTTCTTCAATGGCAGGGATATCAGGATTCGAACCCGAACTAACGGTTTTGGGGTCATGAAGTATGACTTAACACCCAATATCAGGGTGTTTTTATTTTTGCTGGGGTTGATTGATTTGAGAAATGATTTGAAAAAATGAGTAAACAAGTTGAAGCAGAACCAAGTTTATATTATTCATTTGAATCATTTAAGATTTACACATTTGTTCTAAAGATATATTTTGTTCAAACAAAAAAACATCAACTGTATAAGTTGATGTTAATTTTTATTATTAAGATGTTTTTTTAATTTTTATATTACTTGCTAAATCATAATATATGAAGATTACTAGTAAAATTAAAAGTATCATACCAAAAATTGGAACTACATCTGTAAAGATTCTTAATAAATGAGGATAACTTAATGCCATAAATGAACCAATTATAATAACTGAAAGCATAATATTATAGAAACACTTTAAGAATGTTACTAACGTAGTATTTAATCTGAAATCATTTTTACTCAGTAAAAATAATTCTAGAATTGTCAGCGCGGTTTCTAATATAAGTATTGGAATTGAAATTATTGCAAATTTTACAAAAATAGAATCTTGAATAATTAAAATAGTTCCCAAGATGATTAATCCTAAATTTACTGCTATTAATCCGTAATTAATTATTTGTTTCATTTCTTACCTCCTCAAGGTTAATTATTTTATGTTGTTGAATATATGAAAGTTTCTTCGTTATAATAACCAACATTATTTATGTTTCCATTAATCTCAGCATTAGATAAATAATCTAAATCCCAAATTTGATTTATCAAAGTTGATGGAGTAGTATAAGGTGAACTATAAGCAAAATCAGTTGCAGAAAGTTCATTCCAAGTACTAATTGCAAAATTTGAGCAATTATCATTGTAAGCCCACTCATCATTGTCAATGATAAATTCATTTAATGCGACCAAATCTGTTATACTAAATGTTTCAGTATAAGACACACGATTTAAATACGCATCTGTTAAAGTTTCTTCATAATAATACTCTAAATTGTAGTATAAACCTTCATGATCTTTATTACCATAAGTCCCTAAAGTTACACTTTCATATGCTCCTACAGTCATTTGTCCAACAGTTATAGAACAACTATAATTATTAGTAACTTCTAACCAGGCATGACCAGATGTGTTTATTCCTAAAAATCCTAAGAAAACACTACCGACAGAACTTGTATTTGATGAAGTAGATGCATTTTCAATGATATCAGAAATAGCAAATATAGTGACATCTACCGTATAAGGGGCACCACTTCCACCTCCACCATTATCTTCTTCAAGTAGAAAATATGCACCTTTTACAGGCGAATAAACAGTACTTGAAGTCACAAAGACTCCCAATAAAAGAATAAAAGCCAAAAACTTTTTCATTTCTTACCTCCTCAAGGTTTTTAGTATACTTATATTATAAAGTCAAAAACCTTATTAAAACAGGGCGTATATGTCCTAAAATGTTCTAGGATAGTTAAAATCTATCATTTTTTGTTTATAACAAAGGTTCTTTTTACTCTTGCAATCAATTTGTTCACTTTTCAAATTTTGAATACCATAGAATGGTTAGGTACATGTATGATCAGATTTCTTAACTACTGAGTAAGGGCTTCTTCAATTTTCAATCCAGGATAATTATCAAACTTTTCTTGATTATTATTGTGATGCATCGGTTCATAGTTGTTCATTGATTCTGACATTGACTCATTTTCAAAATCTGATTTTGGTCTAAAATGATCAATATCCCAACAATAATAATATTTTTTTCCATTTCTTGATGGACACAGGAGCAAGAATCAATGAGATACTTCATATTAGAAGAGAAAATGTTGATTTGGCTAATCAAGAAATACTTCTAACAGAAACAAAAACTAAAACTGATCGTGTTGTTTTTATTCAAGAAACATCGGTTAAATATATAAAAAAGATGATCGATATAAAACACGATCATCCATATCTATTGCATCATATTGTTATGAATAGAGAAGCAAACTATTTTGATGTAGATAACTATATGAAAAAACTACGATCTATATTTGGGTTCAATAAACTTCATGCTCACATGTTTAGGCATTCGCTTGCTACACTTTGGTTACAAGAAGGTGCTGATATAGTTTCAGTGATGGAAGTGATGGGGCATAAAAATATGGAGACTACACAAAGGTATCAGCATGCTAAAAAGAAGCATATTAAAAAAACATATCAAAAATATAAATTAGATTGAATATATATCTATGGTTTTTAGGTTAAGTTCATCGCTTTTTCTTTTAGTAATATCTATAATTTGATTAAATGTAAAGGGTTTGAAATTAGAATCATAATACTCAAAGAAAAGAATTAAAAAATCAAACAGTAATGAAATGAAAGGGAATAGTTTGATTTCATCATTAAGGATAGCATCTACTTTAGATTTAAATGCAGGTGTTTCTTTTAATAATAAATGTGCGTTGAATATTGTCCTAAAATCTTTAATTGATACTAAAGTTTCAGAGTGAATAGAACATATTTTATCAAAAGCTTCAACTAATAATCTATACTCATCTGTTTTATGATCCAAAAAGTTTTTATCTTGAGCTTTTAAGATGTTGCCTATCGAAAGATTATCATTTTTATTATCGATTACCAATTTTGTGATTTGAATATGTATTAAATTTAGAGATGAAAATAAACGATATTCAATTTCTTTAAAATGATTTTCGTGTTTATTTATATAGGCAAAACAAGCTGAATAATCAATTAACGAATTTGTTAATATCATAACTTCACGAGGATAAACATTATTCATTATAAGTTTTAGTTGTTTAGCTGACAATATATAGTTGGGTTTATTCATCTAAGTTGCTTCCTACAATTTTGTATACACCTTTAAATCCAAATAAATCATTTGGAGAACATTTGAATATTTCACAA
Organism: Acholeplasmataceae bacterium; assembly: GCA_050251655.1. GTDB lineage: Bacteria > Bacillota_I > Bacilli_A > Acholeplasmatales > Acholeplasmataceae > WOFB19. The sequence goes on along the minus strand of JBFWMH010000006.1, from coordinate 52,328 downwards.
AGTTGTAGTATTTGTTTAGCATTTGGGAATGATTTACCAGTTTCCCATTTCCAATAATGTGCTTGAGCGATTCCCATAGCACCAGCTACATCTCTTTGGCTCATTTTCAATTTTTCTCTATAAGCCTTTAGTTTTAGTTCATTCATAGACAAAATCTCCTTATTTTTGAATTATGACACATATTGGTTATCAAAAAGTCTTGACTTATTGACACATATTAGTGGTCTTAAAAATTAAAAATAAATCCTAGAGTTCACTGGATTGGGTGGGAACACTAGGATGATTGTTTGAAACAATGGCAGGGATATCAGGATTCGAACCCGAACTAACGGTTTTGGAGACCGCTGTGCTACCGTTGACACCATATCCCTAAACGGCATGTATAAGTATAGCAAATATTTTTTTTAATTGCAACGATACAAATAAAAAAGATGGAATTATTTTCCATCTTCATTATCTTCTGGTGGTGCATCTTTAAAGATTGGTTCCACTTTTGCTTGCCCTAAACTAGAACTTGTGTCTAATTGTTTGTTTTTAAATCTTAATCTTACATGCTTATGGAAGAATAAGAAGTAAGTAATCACAAGTACTGCAAACACATAAATAATCATTGTACGCCAAATTTGCCAATTATAGTCTGTTAAATCACCATGAGTCGTATTTAAACCTAATGCAACGATATCTTGGTCTGATAATGTATCACCTATGAATTGATCTGATAATTGATAATCACTTGCAGTAACTGATAATGTATCATCTGTATATAAGGCGTTATCTTCGATTGGATTTGTTGAAGCTACGAATAATGATTGACCATCTGTTGTTTCACTATTAAATAAATAAGTATTGTCATCTTCAACCGTACGGTTTGAATAATCAATCGTAATTTTGCTCAAATCAGCATAGACATCATCAGCAGTATCATCTGTACCTTGATCATTGATTAAGTTGCCAGCAACATCAAATAACATTAATACTGGAGAATTTCCATAAAATGAATCTGAAAGTGGATCAAATAAAACAGAGCCTTGACTTTGGTAAGTGTTATCTACTTGAATGGTATCTGCAGTTACATTGACAGTAATCATTAATATAGGATTTTGAACAATCTCATCATTTTCATAAATGACAACATTATTCACAAAAATCATATATCCATTATAAAACGCGTCGTTATAAGTGATTCCAATCGCATAGATATTCACATCAAAGGTTGAACTTTCTGTATTTGCGTTAAATGTATAAATAGGTGTTTCCTGGAAATAATCTAGGTATTGAAGTGTTGATACACCTTCTAAAAAGACTTGATTATCATTCCAATTATTTTTTACTTGTTGTGTGTAATACTCATTATTTCTTGAAATGTAACCCAATTGGACTACATATAAGGCAGCAAATAAGACAACCATCATGAAAAGAAATCTTCCTACCCATTTCAATATCATCACATCCTTCTAAACTATGATACCAAAAAAACATTTTGTTTCATAATAAAATCCTAAAAATTACACAATTTCACTTTACAAAAATAAAATATATTGTATAATAGTAACTGCGCAAATAAGATGGCGGCTGTGGCGAAGCGGTTAACGCACCGGATTGTGGCTCCGGCACTGGAGGGTTCAACTCCCTTCAGCCGCCCCATTTCATTATTCTTTCAGCTTTTATATTTTTTTAAAAAGACTAGATTAAATCCATATATCTAGTCTTTGTTTTTTATATGAGTGAAACTTAAAGCTTTAACGATAAAAAGAGTAAAAAAATAACTGTTAAAGGTTGCAATTATTTTTTGTATATGCTAAAATCATTTATGCGAATTGAGATATTAAATCAATTTGATGTAACATCCTATATTTATATAGGCCCATAGCCAAGGGGTAAGGCAAGGGACTTTGACTCCCTCATCGTTGGTTCAAATCCAGCTGGGCCTGCCATTAATAAAACAGAAGCTATTTGCTTCTTTTTTTATGTTCAAATCTTTATGATATAATAAAGTTCCTATACTGATCTATGGAAGGTTTATGAAGTGAAAAAACCATTTTCTAAAATAAATGCTTTAACCATTAAACATTTTGCCATTCAAAAAACATTGAAAATGATCATTATATTTTTATTTCCAATGATATTGTTTGTGATATCTATATCGCTATTTAATCATCAAAATTATTATAGTATACCAGTTATATGGTTAACTTGGCCAATTTCATTTTTATTTTTAATTGGATCATTGAAAGATCGATTATTGAATACATTACCTTTATTCGCTATATTGATTTACTTGCTTATTGGAATAAATACAGGTGATTTTGAATCTGCTAGTGCTATATATTTTTTTGTTCCATTGCTTTCACTGTTATTAAAACCTAAAAAACATAGGGTTAAATATATCACGATGCTGGTATCATTTATCATTCTAATGATTAATTATTTTACAAGTTTTGACATTCCAGTCGTCATCAAGTATTTAATGATCATATGCATTTATATTCTATATCTCCCACCTATATTAACGCATCAATTAAACAAAATAAAACATGCAAAAGAAGAAGCATAATCGGCTTCTTTTTTTAATCTTAAAATGAAAAAAAGCGATCAAAAGTTTTAAATGCCGAACAAGCATCTTGCATGTGTAGACGCATATAGTTAAAAAAATGGATAAAATAAACTATAAAATGATGCTTTATTATAAAAAATATATTTTAAAAACAAAGCCTTAGATTCACAAAGTGTCTTAAAGGTTAAATAAAAATGCATATGATAAAATATAAATGATTTTAAACGCTTTTATGTAATAAAAGTATATGGAGGAATGTTTATGTTAGAGGTTTTAAGTCGTTTGCAATTTGCATTTACAGTTGCATTTCATTTCCTATTTGTACCATTTACAATAGGACTCATTATTTTCGTTCTCATTTTTGAACACAAATACAATAAGTCTGATGATCTAAGATATAAGAAATTATCAGAATTCTTTGGTAATTTATTTATCATCAATTATGCTTTTGGTATTGTTACGGGTATAGTTATGACTGTTCAATTTGGTACAAATTGGGCAGAGTATGCAAGAGCAATGGGTGATGTTTTTGGATCACCACTTGTTATTGAAGCATTATTAGCATTCTTTTTAGAAGCTACATTCTCTGGTATTTGGGCTTTTAGAAAAGATAAAATTTCTAAAACATTTAGACTTGTTACTGTCTGGATGATCTTTATTGGTGTGATGCTTTCTGCTTTATGGATTATATCTGCCAATGGTTTCATGCAAAATCCAGTTGGTGCAACTTGGATTGTTGCAGAAAATAGAGTGGTTTTCTCAAGTTTCAGCGAACTTATATTTAATCCTTATTCTTGGTATATGTTACTTCACAATAACTTATCTGCAATCTTACTGACTGGATTTATCGTGCTTGCAGTATCTATGTACCATATTCAAAAGAAATACAATACAGAAATCTTTAAGATTAGTGCTAAAATAGCTGCTTGGGTCATTCTCATCACAGCCATTTTAATGCCAATAACTGGTTATGTTTATATGAATTTTATTGCTACAGTTCAACCCGATAAACTTAATATGATAACCAATGGTGTTTCTGATATGCCAGAATTAAGTACAGGACTCCCTATTGTTGTCAAAGGTGCTTTTCATACGATGACTATTTTAGGTGGACTATTTATTGCTTTTGGATTATATGTTGTTTTATTCTTTAATAAAATCAGTGAATCACCAAATCTAAAACGCATTACACTTTGGATGATTCCACTTCCATATATTGCTATTATCGCTGGATGGATGGTTGCTGAAATGGGACGTCAACCTTGGATTATTTATAATATGATGAAGGTTAGTGAAGGTATTTCACAAGTTCCAGTTTCACAAGTGTGGTTTAGTATCATTTTGCTTGTAGTATTTTATGTTTTATTATTTTTCATGGATTACTACTTATCAATAAAAGCCATTAAAAAAGGTTTTGAAGGAGAATACTGATGCATGAAATATTAGGAATTATTGCATTTGGACTTATTGGACTAGCATATTTTATTTATCTTGTTCAAGAAATTCCAACCATTGGTGTGGGTATATTAAATATATTTATTGCACCAACAAAAGAAGAAAAAAGAAGACTTCAATTGATCTCAGGATTATATTCTGATGGTATTGAAGTATGGTTGATTGTTGCTGTTGGTTTAACTTTTGCTGCATTTCCTGCTGCATTTGGTTCAATCTTCAGTGGTATTTATGTCCCTGCATTTTTACTTTTAATAGCGTTAATCTTTAGAGGATTAAGTGTTGAATTATTATTTAAAGATGATCATCCAAAATGGTTAAAATATATGAGTCTAGCTTGGAGTATTTCAGGTATGTTACTCATGTTCGTTCTTGGTGTATACATCGTTAATTTGTTTACAGGCTTTCCATATGAAAATGGTTCTATGGGTACAAACATATTTGCTATTTTTACAACCGCTTCATTAAGCGGTGGTATCCTCATGATTGTGCTTGCGCTGATCATGGGTTCAGTATGGATAAAATTCAACAGATTAGAGCAGTTAAGTGAAAAAGCATTTAAGTTAATTAAGAAATATGGTTTGATTTATGCAGTACCATTCTTATTTGCAATCATTTTAATGGGTATTAACAACAATGTTGTTTCTATTGTTTCAAATCAATTGTTTTCAGCAAACCCATACTTATTAGCATTACCACTTGCAAGTTTATTGTTCTTTATTTTGATGACACTATTTGGGCACTTAAAGAAAGCGCCTTGGTTATATGGTTCATTTGTTCTTGGTTTATTACTCTTTTTTGCGAGTGGTTTCCTTGGAACATACCCATATGTGTTATTTTCTAAAGTAGCATTTAGTGAAGGTATGCTTATTAAAGATGCCATGGCTTCAGAGACTGCACTTGTTGTTATGAGTGTTGTTGTCTTAATCGTCTTACCTGTAGTCCTACTTTATCAAGGTCATAAATACTTATATTTCTTTAGAAAGGATAAGGAAAATCATGGAAGCTAAAACTAGAAAGCTTTTTGATCGACAATTACTCATTGATCCAAAAGCACTTAAATTCATACAAACAGCACTCTTGATTGTATTATCTTATCTTGTATTAATGACTGTGTTACAAGAAGGATTTATTTTTGGAATTAAACATGTTTTAAATATTGGTGTTGCAGTTTTTATTATTAAAGAATTAGAAATCTTGTTTTATTCTCATGATAGAAAACTAAGCAGAAATGATGCAAAAACATTTGTTAAAAATGATTATGCTTTAATCACTGCACTCTCACTTTCAATCCTTATTCCATTTAATACACCTATTGTGGTTGTTGCTATAGTTGCAGCACTTGCTGTATTTATTACTAAAATACTCTTTGGTGGATATGTATTTCAAGTATTTTCACCAGCATTATTTGGATATTTATTACTAAAGTTAGGGTTTGCAAATGCTATAGGTGCTCAAACATTTGATAATCAATTATTTGCAGCATTATCACAAACAAACTTATTTTCAAATATTCTTTATTTTTCAGTCAATTATGATTTTACTCAAGGGTTTGGTCTTGCTTTATCAAGTGGTGTATTTATCTTTGGTGTGATTGCACTTATACTTGTGATTAAAAACTTTAAACAATCATTAACCCCACTTTTGTTTATATTTTTATTTGTTGTTTTCTATCAATCAATGGTCTCATCAAGTGGCATATATGAACAGATGATGCAAATCCCATTTTTATTTGTGACTGTATTTGTTTTATTTGATCAAGTGCTCATACCAACAAGCAGAAGTTCTAAAATATTTTTTACGATCATTTTAGCACTTATGGTTAATGTATTCATCATTGTTGGTCAACATGAAGCAGTTGTATTTGCAAGTTTATTTTCTTTCTTATTTGTTCCATTTTTAAATCAATGTAAATGGTTTACTGATGAAGAGGGAAAAGATCTAGGTCTTCAAACAATACATGTAAGAAGAGTCATGAATTACATATTAACTGTGTTTGTGCTCATTGCTGGTATTCAATTAGCATGGAATCACTACAGTCCAAATATCGGTGTTCCAAAGGTTGATGTCTTACAATATTTTGAAGATACATATAGTAAAGATTTATATACACAAAATTTAACACCAACTAGAGATTATAATGTCGGTGCATATGATACGATTAACGGCGTTTATGAAGTCATGAATAATGATGATCAAACATTAACAGTGCTTATCTATGATTTGGTTGCTGATGGTTATAATGGTCCTATTCATATTGTCATTGCTGTTGATCCTTATACAGACACCATTGTTGGATATGTTGTCGTTTCACAAAATGAAACTGAAAGCGTTGGTGGTAAATATATGACACAAACGTATATTGATACCATCATTAATCAAGATGTTTTAAACTTTAGTATTGATGAAATTGCAGGTGTGACATCTGATTATACATTCCCTGCACTAGAGCGCATGGTCACAGATGTAAGAAATAACTATGTCAATGAGGAGGTCAGTCTTTATGTTCAATGATTTTAAAGAAGAATTTAAACATATTTTGAATCAAGGCTTAATTAAGAACAATCCTCTCTTTGTATTAGCTTTATCTTTAACCCCTGTCTTAGCAGTTTCTGATACATTAGAAAAAGCTTTTGCACTAGGGTTTACAGTTTTGGTGATTATGATCATTGTTAATCTGTTTATCTCATTATTTAAGACAAAGATATCAAAAGAAATGCTCAATGTATTTATTATTTTGCTACTTGCATTTTTAGTCAGTGTTGCAGAAATGATCATGCAAGTGAGAAATTTAGGACTATATCAAGATTTAGGTATTTACCTTCCATTAACTGCAGTGAGTGGCTTAGTGCTACAACGTGCAAGAACATATGCCAATGAACACAACGCACTTCATAGTCTTGTTGATGGATTTGCATATGGTGTTGGATTTTTAGGTGCTTTAGTGATTGTCACAATCATTAGAGTTATCGCGTCCACTGGAAGTATCACTTTGTTAAATATCCCTATGCGTTTATTTGATCCAGTATATTCATTTAGTTTAGCAAACACGGCATTTGGAGCATTACTCATTGTTGGACTATTATTAGGCATTTTTAAAACTTTTCAACAAAGAGGTGATTCTAAATGATTGAATTTACTTCATTAGCAACGATGATTGTTGCTACACTTTTTATCAATAATGTTTTATTATTCTCATTTTTAGGACTTGAATCACTTGTGTCAACAGAAGAAAAACCTAAAAATGCACTTAAATTAAGTTTATCTTTAATCTTTGTTTTACCACTTGTAAGTATGGTAGGATTTTGGATTTATCATACATTACTCTTTTCAACAAACGAATTAGGCGAAGTTATTAAAGATTTCACTTATTTCCAAACCTTTGTATTTGTCGTTACATCTACAGTCGTCATTGTTTTATTTAATGTGCTTATTAAAAGATTATTTCCAAAACTCTATGCACTTATTGGGACATTTACGACACAACTTGTATCAAATACAATTGTTTTAGGTGTGCTTTTGATTAATATCAGCAGTGTTGATACCATTCAAAATAGTTTTTATTTAAGTTTATTTGCAGCTATTGGTTATGGTTTTGTCTTAACCTTATTAACTTTTATTGAAAAACATTTACACCAAGCACCAGTTCCAAAAGGTTTTAAAGGATTACCCATTCAGCTTATAATCCTTTCAATCATAGCTTTAATCCTACTTGGATTAAGCGTATAAGGAGGATATGATGAAAACAATCGAAACAAACGATAAAGAAATTAAAACACAAACACCAAGGGTTTGTCATAAAAACTTAATCATTATGACTATATTACTAGCAGTATTACTCATTGTTGGTGCATTAGTCTATACATATTATGTACTCATCATGGGTCTCGTTGCTATTGCGACTTCAGTGTTTGTAGAATTTATTTTTGCAAGAGTTAGAAAACTTGATTATGGCAAAGACATCTATGGTGCTTTTGTCACTGCACTGATGTTTACGTTGCTTATGCCACCACAATTACCACTTTATATGGTCATGGTTGGTGCAGCATTTGCATCATTTTTTGGAAAGAGTGTCTTTGGAGGACTTGGAAGAAATATTTTCAATCCCGCACTTGTTGGTTATCTATTTTTATTAGTCACATTTCCTACAGAAGTAGGTCAAACATTTATTGATCCAGTAACTGGGGATGTGATGCAGTCATTAAATATTTCTGATATGACATTTTTAGGAACAACCAATCACTTATTTGGATTGCTTTTAGGACAATATGCAAATACGATTGGTTCAACTGTGATGTTAGGTGTATGGATTGTAGGTGCTATCTTATTATTCTTAAAGATTGCAGACTGGAGAATTCCATTAACCATTTTATTATCAGCAGCTATATTCACAATTGTTTTAGGTAAATTTTATCCTGATCAATTCCATGATGCATTTTTCTCACTTTTCTTAGGACAATTAATGTTTGCAGCATTCTTTGTTGCTACAGATCCAGTATCTGGACCACAAACATCAAGAGGGAAAGTGTTATTTGGTATTGGTATTGCTTTAATTACAGTCGTGATTAGAGGTTTAGCAGATGCATCAGAAGGTGTTGTCTATGCAATTATTATTATGAATGCTGTCTCACCAATGCTTGAGAAAAGTCCAGAGGAGGTGAGTGAAGTATGAAACAATATATACAATTAGTTATCTTTGTTGGTATTTTAGGTTTAATCACATCACTCGCGTTTGTTGGTATGGATTTATTATTTTCTGCAAGAATTGAAGCAAACGAAAATAAAGCATTATATCAAGCCATCTTAAATCACAATGATGCAACGTATACAGAAGAAACATTGTTTGATGTGTTTAACTCAGAAATTACTGTTGAAGATTATCAAGTGCATGGTGAAGACGTTAAGTTATACATTGATAATCAAACAAATAATATTTCATTCATTTTTGGTATTTTTGCTGAAAGTGGATATATCAATGATATCGTAGGTGTTTTAACCATTGAAGATGATTTTAAAACCATCGTTGATATCACGATTTTACAACAAGGAGAAACTCCAGGTTTAGGTGGTAAGGTTGTATTAAGAGAATTTTTGGATCAATTTGTAGGATTAGAGTTTGATGATACATCCGAAACACCGATTGTGATTGGTCCTCTAGGAACAACAGGTAATCTACCTAATGAAGTGGATCAAATCGCTGGAGCGACAAATACATCAAACGCATTTATGCGTATATTAAATGAAAGTTATTTCATTTATAAAGATTTATGGGAAAGTAGAGGTTAATCATATGAATTTTATAAGAGTCAAATATACAAAATGGTATAACATTATAAAAAGTGGTATGAAAACCAATAACCCCATCTATGTCGCAGCATTAGGTTTATGTAGTGCATTAGCGATTAGTAATACTGTCGAAAATGCAATTGCGATGGGTTTAGGTGTGACATTTGTTACGATGATCAGTTCAATGTTTGTATCTATGTTTAGAAACTACATTCCATCAAAACTAAGAATTGTAACTTATATGGTCATTATCTCTACATTCACTATTTTCGTTCAAAAATTCTTACAAGCATATTTTCCTGATATTTATAATTCACTAGGAGCATATGTAGGTTTAATTATTACAAACTGTATCGTTATGGGTAGAGCAGAAGCATTTGCAGTTAAAAACCCATGGAGATATTCACTTGTCGATGGATTTGCAAGTGGTATGGGATACATGCTCGTCTTAGTGCTTGTTGCATTGATTCGTGAACCATTAGCATTTGGTACCATTTTAGGTTATCAAGTCATGCCTGATGGATTTACAACTTGGGCATCTATGAAGATTGCTCCAGGTGGGTTCTTTATTTTAGGTATTATGATTTGGATTCTTAGAACTTGGGCTAAATCATACGAAGGAGAGGTATAAGAGATGTTAGAACTATTTATTAATTCGATATTAAGTAATAATATTGCTTTAACCTTAATTTTAGGTATGTGTCCACTCATTGCGATTTCAACAAATGTTAAAAACGCACGTGGGATGGGATTAGCTGTTGTGTTAGTCGTTACGCTTACTGCAGTGATTAATTATCCAATTTACCAATTGTTAAAAATGACTGGAACAGAAGATGTAAGTTTATTAGCATTTATTATTACAATTGCTGCAACAGTTCAAATTTTAGAATTATTACTAGAAAAATATTTACCATCACTTTATTCAGCTTTTGGTATATATTTACCACTGATTACCGTAAACTGTGTTGTTTTAGCCGTCAGTCAATTCTTTGTCAATAGAGATTATAACTATGGTGAAACAGCAGTCTTTGCGTTCGGTTCATCAGTCGGGTGGTTACTAGCGATTGTGCTTGTAGCATCAATTAGAGAAAAACTAGCAATCTATGGTAATTTACCTAAAGGTTTAAGAGGTAAAGCAATAGTGTTCGTTATTTTAGGTATTTTAGCACTTGCTTTTGCTGGTTTTAGAGGCTTATCATTCTAAGGAGGTAGACAAATGAATATATTTTTACCACTCATCATCATAGGTATATTACTACTGATCACAGGTGTACTTATTCTTCTTGACTACATCTTTGGAGGCAGTCAAGAAAAAACAATTACCGTCAATAGTGATACACAAATGGTTGTATATGGTGATGATTCAGTATTATCAACGTTAGCACAAAATGAAGTATATATTCCATCAGCATGTGGTGGAAAAGCAACTTGTGGATTTTGTAAATTTAGATTGCTTGACGATGTTCCAGGCGTAAAACCAACAGAAGAACCATTCTTATCTCAAGAAGAGATCGAAGAAGGTGTACGTCTGTCTTGTCAAGTTAAAGTCAAAGATAAGATGCAAATCGTATTACCCCCAGGATTATTAACTGCTAAAGAGTTTAAAACAGTTGTATCTGAAATGGAAGATTTAACATATGATATTAAACGTGTTAGATTTGAATTAAAAGATCCAAATCACGTTGATTTCAAACCTGGACAATATATGCAAATTAAAGTGCCAGGTATTGAAGTGATTCGTGCATACTCACTTGCATCTGATCCTGCACATACAGATTATGTCGAAATGCTTATACGTTTGGTTCCAAACGGACAAGCAACGACATATGTACATAAAGCATTAAAAGTAGGAGATAAAGCAACACTTATTGGCCCATTTGGTGATTTCTTCTTACAAGAAGATTCAGATAAACCGATTGTATGTATTGCTGGTGGTTCAGGAAAAGCACCTATTCGTTCAATCTTATTTAGATTAAAAGCTTTAGGTATGCCAAGAAAAGTTCAATATTTCTTTGGAGCAAAATCAGTAAAGGATTTATATTACACTGAAGAATTTCTTGAATTACAAAAAGAATATCCTAATTTTGAGTATATTCCAGCATTATCGGCACCTGATGAAGGAGATAACTGGAAAGGTGAAGTTGGACTTATCACTGATGTTTTAGATCGATTAACAGGTGATCTATCAAAAAGCGAAGCATATTTATGTGGCTCACCAGGGATGATTAACGCATGCATTAATGTGTTAAATAAACATGATATTAAAGAAGAGAATGTTTATTACGATAAATTCTCATAATAAAGAAAAAAGATAGAGAACGTCATCTCTATCTTTATTTTTTTAATTTGGTTGTTTTTGGTGTAATCCAATCGTTTTCTACAAAGAGTTTCCACAATGCCATCGAATGACCACGTCCTAGATTGTATTCTTTTGCAAGAAAATCAACAAAGATTGTCGCAGTTATATCTTTATTTAATAATCCTAAACTTTCAGCGTGAGCTTTAATTTGTTCTGGTGATTTTTGAGTTGCTTTTGTAATATTGTCAATATAAGCTTGAAATGACATATTTAAAACCTCCTTTTCTCTTAAAGTATATCATGGGTATCAATTTGTTTTATGCGCAATGCTTTTTAACAAGTAATTTATTTATTTGCTCCCTATTATGTGTTAGGAGGCGTTAAAAATGAAAAAAATAATATTAATAACACTTTTGTGTTTAGTGGTGTCTATAAGTGTTGGTGAAACTTTCGCTTTAGAAAATCAAGCACCCAATGATTTTAGAAATTATATTAATTTATCAAGATTTAAAAAGACAAGATTTACTATTGATGGGTATTGTGATGACATTTATGATATCACACCTAATGATACCTATACTTTAGTGATGTCATATGAGTATTTAGGTGATCATTTAAGTGAAGTAAGAAGTAAAGAATTAGAAATCGAAGTTGTTCCAGATGCTGTTCCTTTTGTTTATGCTTATCTTGATGATCAAGTCAACCAAAGAATTTATGTAGAATTCCAACCCCAAGATGATTTTACTGTCTTTAGCATGCCTTTTGATATTGATAATGTAAACCCAAACTATGAAGTTATTTTATATCATGGATCATATGAAGAGTTTCCAGGATTTGAACCGTTCTTGGATACTTCATTTAATAGAATTGATTATGCTGAAATCACGATGAGTTATGATCAGCAGTTGACAGAAGAACAGTTATTGGATTTGATTCATGCTTATGACTCAAATCATCAAGTATTAAACTATAGTATCACGAGTGATAATTATTTTGGTAGCGATAAAATGCCAGGTACTTATGAACTCATGCTCATGTCTGAACTTAATCATATCAAAAAATATTTGATGTTATCAATCATTATTATTGATAAAGAAGCACCAATCATCATAGGTCCCGATGTGATAAATGTCACATTTGGAGATGAACCATCATTGATGGAGTTATTTGATCAATTTACCATCACTGATAATGTGGATATACTTGATCAAAGTGACATCTTGATTGAACAAGAAAATTATTCAACTGCAAATTCAATAGGATCATATACAGTTTATTTTAGCGTTACAGATCATGCAGGAAATACAGCTTATGATTCATTTGTCGTCAATATCAATGATGATACTGCACCTACCATTTTTGGACCTGATCAAATATTTCTATATACTGATGACCAACCCTTATCAACACTAGAAATTCTAGATTTGTTTAGTGCAAATGATGATGTTGACCAAAATGTTGAGATTACGATTTTATCTGATCAGTATTTACAAACAACAATTGCTGGAGTTTATGAAGTTTTGTTACAAGCAAGTGATGCACATGAAAATATAGGAACATATCAATCGTTCATTCATGTGATTGATAATCAAGCACCTATTTTTGAGTATGATGAACCTATTTTAAACTTGATTACTACAGAAGTGATGAATGAAACAGATATGATTGTATATTTTAAGAATTATATGAGTTCACAAAATCATAATATCGAAAATGTTTCTATATTATATAATGAATATTTAGATCACGAAAATAACGAAGGTTCATATTATGTATATTTTTCATATCAACTTAATGGCATAGATTACACTTCAAGAATATTAGTTGATGTCAGTAAACAAAACACTTGGTTAGATTACTGGTATTATGGGTTAGGGATGATTCCATTGATTGGGATAACTATATTTATTGTCGTAAGAAAAAAGAAATAGATTTAGGGTGCAAAAAGAATTGACTATTTATTTAAAATAGAGTATAATTCTTCTTGCGCGGGTGTGGCGAAATTGGCAGACGCACTAGACTTAGGATCTAGCGCCTATGGCGTGCAGGTTCAAATCCTGTCACCCGCACCACATAACACTAAATGGTTTGATACAATTGTATCGGACCTTTTTTTCGTGCATTTAGGGGAGTTTCTCCTATATTCAGAAATCAGTTGAGTTATTAAAATCGTTATTAAAACTATAAATCAGTTGATATTGTATACATCATATATTTAGTAACACGATTATGGCCTTAAATACACGATTACATTTTAATTTTAAGTAGGGGTTGAAAATCGGTCATGGCGGATAATGGTGAACTTTCTAATGATTCTCAACTCAAATTGAAAATTTAAAAGCTAAAAATCAAAGAGAAGTTGTTTGCTTTTAAGTATTCAGAAGTTGTGGTCGGAGAGACTAATGACAAATATAAGCGTATTTTTAAAGGTTTTCAAGATTCAAACACACATAAATTATATTATGCATGTGAAACGGAACACTTTTTATTGCAATTGTAAACCTTTTCATATAGAATATAAATGAAGCATGTTGGAAGGATGAATTTAAATGGATAATCAAAAACATACATCTGCAATTAAAAAGACTCCATATAAGTATTATATTGCTAAAAAAATAGCTGATTTGATATATAAAGGACTAGACAGAATAGAAGTTTATAACGAGTGTTTTAGTAATAATTTAATACAAGTGGATTCACTTGAAAGAAGAAGAGAAGTAACAAATGTCATATACGATCGATTAATCTTGCTCGATAAATATTTACTCGAGCAGTTTTTATATGGAGACATTGTTACTTCTAAGTTTATATTGGTGTATGCAACAGCTAAAAGCGATTCACTTTTCCTTGATTTTCTCTTTGAAGTGTACAGAGAAGCATTACTAAATGAAAAGCAATATATTTCATTAGATGATTTTGATTTATTTTTCTTAGGTAAAAAAGAAAATAATTATACTGTGAACAGCTGGGGTGCATATACAATTGATCAACTAGGTAAAGGTTATAGAAACATATTAGTTGAATCAGGTTTAGGCAAAAGAGAAAAAAGAAATATTCTTGTACACAAGATACTGATTCATCCAGAAGTTATAAATCACTTAAAACTCATCAAAGATGAAATCTATCTAAAAGCGATTTTGGGGGTATAAATAATGAAAATGTCATTTACAGAAAGAATATATCAATTAAGTAACAAGCTAACAATTGAATATTTTAACTCACCAGGTATGGCGGGTGAACTTAAGTTTGCAATATTTGATTATGAACCTAAAGATGAATTAAGAATTAGAAAAGAAGTTGATAAAATACTTCAAGCTAATCCGATAATAAAAAAATATGACTTATATGAAATGATGATTGAAATTATTAAAGAAGAATCTTACTTCGAGAACATTATTGATGTAGAGAAGGATTTTCCTAAAGACGTAATGTTAACTCAAGTCTTTCAACCATTACTTGCCTTAGAACAAGAGGATAATCCAATCATTAGAAAGTTTCGAGAAAGTGTTGAAGATGATGGACAAAGTATTGTTTTGATTGTAGGTGTTGGAAAAGTATATCCAATCATAAGGAGTCATACGATATTAAATAACCTTCAAAGTGTATTTAGAAATAATCCGGTTGTTATGTTATATCCAGGTACATATGACTCAAATCAAAAAATGACGTTAAGACTATTCGATAGATTAGATGATGATAATTATTATAGAGCTTTTAATCTTGTAAAGGGGACTAAGTAAACATGAAAATAAGAAATTTATTTAAAAAACAAATTGATAGAAGTATTCAAGGTGTAGTAACTATAGGGAATGAAAATGATCTACAAAAAATTCAAGAACTAGATGAATATGTAGTCACAAAAGAAATTACCGAAGAGTTCAGAAAATTCTTTAAGAAGTATAGCGAGTCAATCAAAACTCCAACAGATAAAATGGGTGTTTGGATAACCGGTTTTTTCGGTTCAGGTAAATCACATTTCTTAAAAATCATGGGTTATTTACTTGAAAACGAAAAAGTAGGCGATAAGAGTGCAATAGATTATTTTGAAGATAAAATTCAAGATAACTTTGTTATGAATTATATTAAGCAAAGTGCACAGATTAAGAACAAAGTTATCTTATTTAATATTGATTCAAAAGCTAAATCAAATTCAAAACAACAAAGTCAAGCAATCATGGACATCATGCTCAGAAGTTTCAATGAAGCAGTAGGTTTATGTTCAACTACACCATGGGTTGCTGATATGGAACGTATTTTGATAAAAGAAGGCGCTTATGAAGGTTTTAAAGATTCATTCAAGAAGTTATCTAAAAAAGATTGGATTGATGGAAGAAATCACGCACTACTAAATCGCGACAAGATTATTAAATCATTAGTAGAAGTTAGAGGTATGAGTGTAGAATCAGCAGAAGCATTTGTAACGGATGCTACACTTAACCATACAAAAACAACTGAAGAATTCGCAAAAATCGTTAATGACTATACTAAGGCAAACAAGACAAGAGTTATTTTTCTAATGGACGAAGTGGGGCAGTTTATTGGAACAAGTGGCAGTTTAATGCTAAATCTGCAAACTGTTGTCGAAGACTTAGGAAAACTATGCCACGGTGATGCTTGGGTTGTTGTAACATCTCAACAGCATATTGTTACGATGGTTGATGCAAACAAAGGGACGCAAAATGACTTCTCTAAAATTCAAGGTAGATTTGACACAAGAATTCTATTAAGTGGCTCAAATGCCGATGAAGTTATTAAAAAACGTCTACTAGAAAAAAGTGAAAATGCAGTAACACCTCTTAAATCACTATATGAACAATATCAATCCAAATTGAGTAATTTGATTATGTTTGATGCAAAACCTACATGGACTGGTTTTAAAAACGCTGAAGAGTTCAAAGATGTTTATCCATTTGTACCTTATCAATTTGAATTACTTCAAAAAGTATTTGAAGCAATTAGGGAACATGGTATGACAGAAGGTAAACACCTATCTCAAAATGAGCGATCTTTACTAAATGGTTTCCAAGAAGCTGCAAAAGAAGTAGCAGAATCGGATTCCAATATATTAGTGCCTTTTGATAGTTTTTATGCAACTGTTAAAAACTTTATTGATTATCCAATTCAAACTGTATTCACTAATGCTCAAAGAAAACCATCTTTAGACGATTTTGATTTAAGAGTGTTAAAGTTACTATTTATGATAAAGCATGTTAAAGAAATGGATGCAACAATAGAAAGACTATCTACCTTAATGGTGTCAAGTATCAATGAAGATAAACTAGTATTAAGAGATAAGATCTTAAACTCACTTAAAAAACTAGAAGAAGAAACACTCATTCAAAAAAATGGACCTGAATATGACTTCCTTACAAACGAAGAGCAGGATGTTAATAGACAAATAAATAACACCTCATATAACGAAGGTGATGTAACGAGAACGGTTAGTGAAATTATTTATGACCGTGTTTTAGATAGCAACAAGTACCGTTACAAATCAAGATATGATTTTTCATTAAATCGTTATGTGGATGATGAGATCAAGGGGTCTTATAATCCGGATAACATAACAATCAAAGTGATTAGTCAACTTAACAATCAAAACTTATCTGAAGAATCAGAGTTCATGTCAGAGTCAATGCGCTTAAGTGGCATAGTGATTGATCTTAGAGAAGGTACTTATTTAGAAGAATTAATTAAAGCAGCAAAAATAGAAAACTTTAGAAGAAATAATAGTACAAATGCATCAGCCTCACTTGCAGAAATTATGGATAAAAAGATAAGAGAAGCAAGTGACAGAAGAAAACGGGCTGAACAAATTATTAGAGAAGTCCTGAAGAAAGCACCAATATATGCAAACTCTTCACTGTTAAACATTAGAGAAAAAGATGCTAAAGATAGAATTCATGAAGCGATTGAAAATCAAATCGAATCTAAGTTTTACAAATTAGACTATGTTAAATCATATTACAATAGCAATGACGCTATTAACACCATGTTAAATGATAGTCGTACATCCATAGATACCTTAGAACAAGATGCAAATTATATTGCCTATAAAGAAATATTGGACAAACTAAAAGACGGCAAAAAAATTCACAGAAGAACTTCAGTTAAACAACTCATCGATATTTTTGCCAAAGCACCTTATGGATGGAAAGAATTTGATGTTAGAGGCATGATTGGATCACTGTTAAAAGCGAATCAAATAAAAATCTCAATACATGATAATGTTATTGCATTAAACGACCAAAACTTTAAATATAAATTTTCTAAAGCTGAATCGCTTGATACGATGGTTGTACTAATCCAAGAAAAAATGGATGATCAAGTATTATTCGAAGTTAAAAAGATTATGAAAGATGCATTTGATGAAACTTATCCTATCCAAGAAGAACAACTTAAAAATGATGTATTAGAGTTCTTTAGAGGTAAAAAGAAGATACTAGAAGATATTCAAACAAAATATGGACCAGGATCTTTTGCAGGTAAATCAGCACTTGCGGATATCTATACTGTTTTTGAAAAGATTACTAAATCTAATGATAATGGCATTATTTTTAACAGTGTTATCAGTAATAAAGATGCATTAATTGATAATGCACCAGTCTTAGAACAAATCATTTCATTCTATCAAAGTAATTCAGCTCAAAAGAAAAATTTCAATGATGCGAAAGAAATTGTTGATTGGTATTTAAAAAATCAATTATTCGAGAACTTAGTTGGATTAGATGAAGTTGTAGAAAAAATGAATGCGATTCTAAACCTTGACTTACCGTTTGCAAGAATGAATGAGCTAGGTACTTTAGTTTTCCAGGCAAAAACAATTCAAGATAAGATAAAACAAGAAAAAATCAAAGTAATCAAAGACGTACTAAATAAAAACTTAAAAGCTATTGAATATGAAATTAACCAAGCACTGGAATTGGAATTAGAAGAGGCTGACAAATCGGATTTAAACACGAAGTTTGATGAAGTAAAAGATAAATTTAGTCAATGGTTCAATCATTTGAGTCTTGCATCACAAAACGAACTAGATTCAACAAAAAATGCATCTGATCGTGAAGTTGAAGGTGTAAAACGCTACATAGCAAATATCATAACAAGACCGAGTGATGATACACCAAGTGATGAACCCAAACCTATTGTTAAACGTGTCAAGATTGCTCAATTTGTTTCAGTAGCAAATAAACGCATAAAAACTAAAGAAGATGTAAAAAAGGTTTTAAATGAAATCGAGAGAAATTTAATTGAACTTTTATCTGATGCAGATGAAATTGATGTTGAATAGAGGGGGACGTAATGAATAAAAGAGAACTCCAAAATTTTGCTGTTTGGGCAAAAGAAAATTTAGAAAATCAAATTAAAGTATCATTAAACCTAATGGGTATCCACAGTGATAAAAATATTAAAAGAGCGTTTGTTCAAGGCGATATTACGGTTATTGAAGGTGAATCAAAGACATTCCCTAAAAACTTTAAAGTAAGTAGAGATAATATTGTTAGAATTATTAAGGATGAGGGCTATGAGAATGTTGTTGAACAATTCGCCTATACTTGGTTCAATAGAATAGTTGCTTTAAGATTTATGGAAGTTCATGGTTACTTAGATCATGGATTTAAACTATTTCCAGATGGTGGAACAGTCGAACCAGAAATCTTAGGAAACTTACATTTTATTAAAGATGATTTAAACTTAGATACTGATTACTACATAAAACTTAAAGAAGAAGATAACATTGAAGGCTTATACAGATACGTATTATTTAAGCAGTGTAATGCACTATCTAGGATACTACCAATGTTGTTTTCTGATGAATACGAATATTTAGAGTATTTATTACCATCAGTATTATTAACTGGTGAGACAATCATTACTAGAATCGTAGAACTTGAAAAAGACAACTTTCTAAGTGATGTAGAAGTCATTGGATGGCTATATCAGTTTTATATTTCAAGTAAAAAAGATGCTGTGTTTGCATCCAAAGAAAGAATAACAAAAGACACACTACCAGCTGTTACACAGCTTTTTACTCCTGATTGGATTGTTAAGTACATGGCCGAAAATTCAATTGGCCGTATATGGCTTGAGAGTTATCCAAACTCATTATTAAAAAATGGAATGAAATATTATGTGGAAGAAGCAGAACAAACTGAAGAAGTACAAAAAGAACTTGAAAAAATAAGATATAAAAATGCAAACCCAGAAGATATTAAAATTATTGAACCAGCCGCTGGATCTGGGCATATTTTAGTATATGCATTCGATTTGTTATTAAAGATGTATGAAGAACACGGACACTCAAAAAGAGACATTCCAACTTTAATTTTAAAGAATAATTTAGTAGGACTAGATGTAGATAAAAGAGCATCACAATTAGCACAGTTTGCGCTTATGATGAAAGCTCGTAGTATTGATCCAAGGTTTTTTAATGACACAAGAAGAATAACTCCAAAAGTTTTTGAGATTAAAGACTCAAAGAAATTGAATAAACTAAATTATAGGGAAAACCTCAAAGAGTTAATTGAAAATGATTGGAAAAAATCTGAGCACAACTTATCAGAAAATGATTTGAAATTAATTGAATACTTGGTTACTACTTTTGAAGATGCGAAAGTGATTGGCTCTCTTTTAAAAGTTAAACCAAGCAAAGGTTATCTAGTCGTGGCAAATAAAATAAATAAACTTAGAAAAACTACAGTAGGTGGTGTTTTTACCAATGAGTTTGTTTTATATGGACTTAAGAGACTTAGTGAATTACTAAGATTGGCACATTTTATGTCTCTGAAATATGATGTTATGATAACCAATCCACCATATCAAGCAATTGGAAGCACTGAGGATTTCATGAAAGAATACGCTTCAAAAGAGTATCCAAGAACAAAGCTTGATATGTATAGTATGTTTATGGACACTAATTTTATTAAAGAAAATGGTTTTATAAGTCTGATAAATCAACATCAGTGGATGTTTGTATCATCTTTTGAAGACTACAGAAAATATTTAATGAAAGAAAAAATGATAGTTAACTTATTACACCTAGGACCAAGAGCATTTGAAACTATAAGTGGTGAAAAAGTTCAAAGCGTTTCCTTTGTAATCAGAAATATAAATGTAAAAGTAAAATCTGTTTTTATTAGATTGACAAAATTCAAATCCCCACTAGAAAAAGAGAAAAGATTTAATGAATATCTTAATGGAGCAAAGCAAAATGAATATACGTTTAAAGTTGAAAATACTAAAGTTATACCAGGGCATCCAATTGCTTATTGGGCTGAACGCGAAATTATAAATTCTTTTGAAAATAAAACAATTGGTGATTACGCATATATTGGTAAAGGTTTAGATACTTGTTATCAAGATTTGTTTGAAAGGAAATGGTATGAAGTATCAAGTGAAAAAATATCATTTGATGGTTATCATGAAAATAAAAAATGGTTTCTTTTCTCTAAAGGTGGTGGCTATAGAAGATGGTATGGTAATGTACTAGATATTGTTTTATGGGAAAACCAAGGAGACAAAATTAGAAACTATAGGGATAATAAGGGTAAGGTTAAATCACGACCACAGAACACTGATAAATATTTTAAGAGTTGTATTAGCTGGTCAAGTGTTGGTACAGGTTCTTTTGGAGCTAGATTAATAACTGGATCAGTGTTTGGAAACGGTTCTGCTATGTTCACTAAAAACAAGGATTATGATTATCCATTAATGGCCTTACTGAATTCAAATATTTCAAAAATTTATCTAGAATTTCTTTCACCAACCTTAACTTTTAATGCTGGAGATTTAAAGAAGATTCCTGTTGTTCAATCAATACTAAATAATAATGAAATTAAATATTTAGTAAGTGAAAATGTTAAATTAATGAATAGAGATTGGATGCTTAAGGAATTTACATGGGAATTTTCAAAAAATATTTTAATAGATTTTAGCGAGAAATCAATTCCTCTAATATTTGACAAGGTAAGAAATGAATCCGTGTTTAATGCCACAAAAGTTAAAGATAACGAAGAGAAACTAAACCAAATTATTAAATGCATTTATGAGTTAGAAACAGTTGAAACCAAGGTTAAAAACAATGAAATAACTATTAACATAGTAGATTTAACAGAAGTAAAAGATTTAATCTCTTACTTAACAGGAGTACTAATGGGGCGCTATTCTCTTGTTGAAGAAGGTTTAATCTATGCTGGCGGTGAATTTGATAGTACAAGATATGGTAACTATGAAGTAGACGAGGATGGTATTATTCCAATCTACTCTAAACTAGGCATGGAAGACGGACTAACTGCAAAAATTATCACTCTAGTAAAACAAATTTATGGCGAAGACACATATAAAGAAAACATCGACTTCATTGCTGAAGGTTTAGGGAAAAAACAAAACGAAACAAGTGAAGAGACACTGAATAGATATTTAAACGATGAGTTTTATAAAGATCACTTAAAAACATATCAAAAACGACCTATTTATTGGATGTTCTCGAGTGGTAAAGAAAAAGGATTTAAAGTTCTAATATATCTACATCGTTACACTGAAGATACACTTGCCATGATTAATTCAAATTATTTATTACCAGAGACTACAAGACTTAGAAATGAATTAAATGATCTTGAAAATGCGATTAAAACAAGTGATGATATTACTCGAAGAAGATTAGAAAAAGAACGTGATATAGTCAATAAACAATATTATGAAGCAGTTGAATATGGACTTGTCTTAGATCACATGGCTAACCGTTACATCAATCTAGATTTAGATGATGGTGTAAAGGTTAATTATGAGAAATTCCAAAATGTTGAAATTGTAAATGAAAGAGGAACTAAGATTAAAAAAGATTTATTAGTTCCGATCAAGTAAGAAGGGAGTAATCAAATATGAGTGTTGACTTTCTAGAAGCAAAAAAAGAATTAGAAAAGATATTTGAGATAGCTCATTCTTCAAGAAAGATTGTCTTTTGGTATGACGAAGGTAAAAACTTTTATGAATCAGTAAAAAGTTATAAGTTTGACAATGTTGAAACTATTATTTATGATAATAATCCATTTAAAATTAAGTATTATATCGAAGTAGAGAAACCGGATACGAATATTTTACTTTATCTACCAATAGCCAAACCATCTGATACAGAAAACTGGTTGTTAGATATACTACTTTATAGTGATGAGTATTATGCAGATACTGTTGCTTTAACAATGCGACGTTTAAACTTAACCAATACAGATTTAAGAGGTGTTGTTGATAGACACTCAAAGTTCTTTGACAATCAATCCAGAATCGCATCCTTAAGAAATATCATTAATCTTTCTGATAATACAAGAGAGAAAGACTTCATAACAGGTATGATGGCATCGTTAGTGAAAACCAAGTTTAACACTATAGAAGATATATTAACAGAACTGATTTTTGATGATGATAAGCAAACTAAGTATAAAGAACTTACTAAGTTTGGTTTTGAAGATGAACTATGGAATTTGATATCAGAATCATTTAACTATACGGGCATTCAAGATATTAACGAACTCAGTAAAAGATTTTTAATGACTTCTGTATTTAGGAGTGCAAAACTAGAAGATCTGCCTCCCTATCAAAAACACTTTGTTATCCAAGGCAACGCTGATAGCGGTGCTGTTGATGCAGAAAACTTCATTAGAAGAATTAAACATGATACAAGATATCGAGCGTTGCAAGAAAAATATACTAAAGAATTAAAAATTGAAGACCTAGTTAAATTTAAAGGTATTGAAGATTTTAGTGATTCTGATATTTTTGAAATATTTGATCTTAATATCATAAAATCAATCACAGAATCACTAAGTACAGGAAGCATCGATTTTGATTTCTATGAAAACATAATCGATGACCGTATCAATTCAAAATGGTATAAATATTATGGAAATGAATATCGTATACTCACTAACATTATTAACTTCAAAAAGCTAATGCAAAAATCGATTAAAAAATATGCGATTGCTGAAGAATATGTTAACAATTATGCCGAAGAACTTTATGAGATAGATACATTATATAGACATATCTTAAGTGACTATAAGAAAATTGACGATTTAAGTAACGAATTCGACCAATTGATTAATGAGATTGAACTGACTTATGAAAAGCAGTTCTTATCAGTATTAGGCAATCATTTTTCGAGTGCACTTAACAAGAAAGATAAGTGGGAATTTTTAAATGCACCAATGAGTAAAGATTTCTATAATGAAATTCAGAAGATTGGATTCAAGAAAATGTTTGTCATTATTTCAGATGCTTTAAGGTATGAAATTGGGGTAGAATTATTAAATGAAATTAAAACTGATCCAGTACTAGGTGGAAATACAACAATAAAACCAATGATATCAGCATTACCGAGTGAAACAAGATTTGGAATGGCATCATTACTGCCTAATAAGAAAATAGAATATAATGAAGGAACTCTTTTTGTTGATAATCTTCCGACAACTGGAACCAAAAATAGAGACAAGATTTTAAAATCTAAAAATGAATCCTTTGCCGCTATTACATATGAAGAGATAACTGATTTTGGACGTGATGAATTAAGAAAATACATGTCAGATAAAACGCTTGTATACATTTATCACAATGTCATTGACCGTATGGGAGAAAATAACGAATCAAAAGTTTTTGATGCAGCATCAGAAGCTATTGATGAAATCATGAAACTTGTTAAAAAATTATATAATGGGGTTCAAACATCCAATTTTATCATTACTGCGGATCATGGGTTTATTTATAAGAGAAGAAAAGTAGATGATGCACAAAAGTATAGTGATATATTGGCTTTAAAATCAAAGGAAACGTCTAAACGATTCTTACTGACAGATGAGATTGTTGATATTCCATATACCAAAGAGTTTGACTCATACGGCATTAAAGTAGTTGTTCCGGAAAGCTACGATTTCTTTAAGACGCAAGGTGGGGGTACTCAATACATTCATGGTGGTGCATCACTTCAAGAGATTATGATTCCGCTAATTAGAATATCTGAGTTAAGAAGTAGAACAGTGAGTTCAGAACCTACTGAAGTTGGTGTAAGGCTAAAATCTACTCAAAGAAAGATAACACGTAGAGACGGTATTGTATTAGAGTTTGAACAATTTGAAAAAGTAGAAGGTAAGAAACGAGAGCGTGAGATTGCAGTTGTCTTAGTAGATGATTTGAATAATCCAGTTTCACCTGAAACCAGATTTTGGGCAAACTCATCATCTGACGAAATTGAAGATAGATTAACAAGAATCAGATTCACATTAAACAACATACTCTTTGATCGAAATAATCGCTATTATTTACTAATCAAAGATGCTACTACGGATGATTTGATTGATAAACAGCAATTCATCATTGATATAACCAATTATAAAGCGATTATTTAGGAGGGGTAACACATGGATCAATTAGACCAAAAAGTTTATGATAATTTTAGTGGTAGAGTAGTTAAAAAAGGTGCTACAAAAAAGATTAAAAGTAGTGCAAATGTCCCTACCTATGTTTTAGAGTACCTACTTGGAACATACTCCTCTTCAAATGATGATAAAGAAATTCAAGAAGGTATCAATCAAGTTAAAAAAATATTGCAAGAAAATTATGTTAGACCTGATGAAGCTGAAATGGTCAAATCTAAAATCAGAGAAACTGGCGCTTATACAGTCATTGATAGGGTTTCAGTTAAACTTGATTTAAAGAAAAATGAGTATCGCGGATTTATCCATTCACTAGGGGTTGAGGTTGTAGTGCCAACACGTTATGTAACTGAGTATGAAAAACTACTAAGTGATGGTATTTGGTGTATTGTTTCGCTATCATATTTCTACGATGAAGATGAAAAGGGAACGCCATTTAAGCTCATGGATTTAACACCAATACAAGTTCCCAATATGGATCTTAATGAAGTCATTGATGCTAGAAAACAGTTCACTAAAGATGAATGGATGGACTTATTATTACGCTCTACAGGGATGGAACCAACGCAGTTTGAAACAAGAGAAAAATGGCACTTGCTTGCAAGACTTACACCATTAATTGAAAATAACATCAATATGTGTGAACTAGGACCTAGAGGTACAGGAAAGTCCCATATTTATAAAGAATTATCACCAAACTCGATATTAATATCTGGGGGACAAACCACAGTTGCTAACCTATTTTATAACTTAGCTAGAAGAACACCAGGGCTTGTTAGTATGTGGGATACGGTTGCATTTGATGAAGTGGCAGGAATTACTTTTAAGGATAAAGATGGTATTCAAATCATGAAAGACTATATGGCATCTGGTTCTTTTGCTAGAGGTAAAGAAATGATACCAGCAAGTGCTTCAATGGTGTTTGTTGGAAATATTAATCAATCTGTAGAATCTCTTCTAAAGACATCTCATCTATTTGAACCATTTCCAGAAGCGATGATTGATAGTGCCTTCTTTGATAGAATGCATATCTATGTTCCGGGTTGGGAAGTACCTAAAATGAGACCAGAATATTTTACTGACAACTATGGTTTCATTAGTGATTATTTTTCCGAGTTTTTAAGAGAAATGAGAAAGGTTCCAATGACAGATGCCTTTGATAAGTATTTTAAACTTGGAAGTCAGCTAAATCAAAGAGATACCATAGCAGTTAGAAAAGTTGCCTCGGCCTTTACCAAACTTTTATATCCTGATGGAAACTATACCAAAGAAGAAATGGAAGAATTATTAGCTTATGCTATAGAAGGTAGAAGACGTGTTAAGGAACAATTAAAGAAAATTGGCGGTATGGAATTCTATGATGTTCAGTTATCCTATATTGACTTAGATACAATGGATGAGAAGTTTGTTCCAGTATTTGAACAAGGTGGCGGAAAAATCATTCCTGAAGGACCGATGAAACCGGGACATGTCTATACGGTAGCACGAGGATCAAATGGTATGATAGGTACATTTAAATTAGAAACTCAAATCTCAAATGGTAATGGTAAATTTACTGTCACTGGTCTAGGTAATGTGAAGGATGCAAGAGAATCAGTAAAGACTGCTGAAATGTATTTTAGAGCCAATTCGAAAGCAATTAGTCCAAGTATTATGATTGATTCTAAGGAGTATGTTCTCCATATTCATGATGCTCAAGGTGTTGGTCTTTCTAGTAGCATTTCAATGGCAACATTAATTGCATGTAGTAGTGCTTCATTAAATAAACATGTTCAAACACAATTAGTAGTGCTAGGATCATTCAGTATAGGTGGAACAATTAATAAAGTGGAAAACTTATCAGATTCATTACAAGTATGTTTAGATGCTGGAGCTAAACGTGTTTTGATTCCAATGTCGAGTGCAGTTGATATTGCAACAGTACCAGCTGATTTGTTTGCTAAATTCCAAATATCTTTTTACAGTAGTCCAGAGGATGCAGTTATAAAAGCACTTGGAATAGAATGATATACTTATTCGAGGACAAAATATGGCTAATTCGAAAAAAGAAATAACAAAGAAACTAAAAGAAGTTGTAGAGGATTTGATGGATAATTATGAAAAATACAACGAATCCGAAAAAGAGCAAGTTAAAAACCAAATGCAGCAAATGATAAATCTGAATAAATCGTTGGACAAATATGATCCGTGGATTCCGCGTTTCTTTGATAAAATAATCGAAGCATTTAACGATTTTTTCGGTAAAAATTGATGTCAAATAATATAGACAAAACTGCAACTCTTGGTGGCATTTTTCAAATCATATTAACACCGATCTTTATAATAATTTTAGGAATTGTATTTTCATTGCTAACTGAATATAAGGCAAATGATCATATAATAATAATTAGAATACTTGTTTGGACGACTAATCTTATTATAGGTTGGATAGTTTCAACTGCAATTCTAAAAGGATTTTTTAGAAGGAAAATATCTTTTATCTCCTATAAGTATATATTTTTTGCATATATAGTCTCAGTCTTAGTAATATGGTCGGTTGGAATCGATGAAAGTGATTATTCGTATGTAGCATCAGCAATTACTATCATCGGTACTGTAGGAGCTATATGGGGAATAAAGTTGTATAAAAAGAAAAAAGGTAGACCACCTAAAAAATAACTCCAATATTAAGCGATTTATTCTTAAATGAATACATTCGCTTTTTCTTTTTAACACCTGCATCACTGTAACATTCATTTTATACCGGCAAAATCAAAAAAAGATGCCATTAACCAATGAGGAAGAAATTTTCTTCTTCATAAACCCGAACTATTTTAGAAAATGCGGACTAGGATATGTAAAGGTTTAATGTAATCATAGACTTACAGGAGGTCAAAATGAATAAGTTAAATGATTTAAATCAAAATGGTTGGTTGGAAAGCAATGTTGATGACGGGTTCAAAGATGAGGATTTAGATTCAGAGGGTTTACCAGAACCGATAGGTGTAGATACATTTCTAAATAATCTTCCGAAACTACCACCTGAACTAATTGAAGGTGTTGTTAGAGTAGGTCATAAAATGATGATCTCTGGTGCTTCAAAATCTGGTAAGAGTTTCTTACTGATGCAACTGGCTATTGCATTATCAGAAGGAACAAAGTGGTTAGGATTTCAATGTAAGAAATCAAAAGTTCTCTATGTGAATTTAGAAATTGATAGAGCGAGCTTTATTCATCGATTTACTGAAATTTATGAAGCATTGAAACTTAAACCAAAACATAGTCATGATATCTCTATTTGGAACTTGAGAGGAATAGCGATGCCACTTGATAAACTCGCTCCAATACTGATTAGAAGAGTAGTTTCAAGAGGTTATGATGCAATCATTATAGATCCAATTTATAAGGTCATTACTGGAGATGAGAACAGTGCATCTGATATGGGTATATTTACAAATCTATTTGATACGATTAGTAAAGAAACTGGCTGCACAATTATATTCAGTCATCACCATTCAAAAGGACCTCAAGGATTTAAGAAAGCAATGGATAGAGCATCAGGTTCAGGTGTGTTTTCTAGAGATCCGGATGCACTCGTGGATTTAATCGAACTTAGTATTACTGAAGATCTTAGATCAAATAACAATCGTGATCAAACATCTACTGCATGGCGTATGGAAAGTAGTCTAAGAGAATTCAATAATTTCAAGCCACTAAACTTTTGGTTTGAGTACCCTATTCATAAAGTTGATGAACAAAATACGCTAGATAAGAAGTATGCAGCAGGAGATACAAGAGCAAACTTAGAAAAAAGCAGTAAAAGAAGTCAAACACCAGAAGATAGAAAAGAAGTTTTTGATAAAGCATTCAAAACACTATTAGATACAGTCGGCAACTGTACGATAGAAGATCTGATTAAATATTTGAACTTATCAGAACGAACAATTAGACAAAGATTAAGTGAGTTTAGTGATGAATATATAAGTTCAAAAGGTAATATTTTTAGACTGAAAAATAAGGAAAACCTCTAACATAATGCATTTTGGAAAATAGGAGGTAAATCCCTATCTGCATAATACTGCAGAAAGGTCTTATATATAGATGTTGCTTCCAACACGCTGACGCATCGTTTGTAGGATAGGGCTTGAAAGCCTGCCCTATCCCAAACAAATGCATCAACGTCAGCACTACCTTTCTTCAACAAAAAAATAAAAAAGTGGTTAACTATTACAGCTTTTTTGGTAGTTATTAAGCATATATTCTTTTGTTCTTCATACGCCTACTTTGGTATAATAATAGTAGATGAAATTGTCGAGGTGACTTATGAAAGAGATACTGATTACAAAATCTAATAAGAAAGAATATGCTAGAGCATTCGTTTCATGGATGGAGAAAAATTATCCTAATATACAAAGACCTGATATTATGGGCTCTAATCTTATGTATAGTATCAATAGGGATTGTGGGTTTTCTATTAATGACTTAATCAATCAAAAGATAACACTTGATATATATCGGGATAAATATGAAGCATATTTTGAAACGATTAATAGGAAATCACCAAAAGGACATGCGAATGTTCATAGATGGAATGCACAATATTTCATTGAATTTATTAATGATGTCTATTTGAACATTCAAAAGGTATAGGTATTAATCATGCACATACAATGTACGAAGGCAATGCTAGACTACATCAAACCTGCACTAACTGAACACAACACAGATAATGACATGTATGCTTGGCATGCGCACTTTTTAAAAAGAAGCGAGAAGAATCTACTCGTCCTGATGCATGACCTATCAAGATTTACAGTTGTCTTCTATGGATTAAAGAAAAGTCACATTAAAGAACTCTATCCAATGATTAGTGTTGGTGTAATGAACGCTATGATGGATGCTGGTATACCATTAGACGCAATAGGAGCCTATGTTGATAGACGACCTGAATCATTATCATTTAACAAAACAAAGAATAGAGCATTGGTAGCAAGATTAAATAAAGCAGTAGAAATGGCAGATCATATATTAGGTACTGATGGATATCACGCGGACTCCATTGAACAAAGACATGCGAGTTTGTTTTGTAATCAGTTAATGGTTTGTGAAGATAATTATAAAGTTTGTTATTATCCAGAAGAAAAGTTTAGAGAATATTTGGATTTATTATTAGAGAAGTAACCCCCCCGGTCATGCATAGTACCTCTTGCTAGGGTACCGTGCGGAGGGCTTTTAAAAAACACGAGACCAATTTTTTGAAAATCTGAGAATTACTTCTAAATTTTGATAAATACTCAGATTAAACGAATCTATTTCAATAAATATGAGATAATTTCAATTTTTCCACTACAAATCATTCATACAAACATAAGTAAGTGAGCATCAAAGTTAATCCACCATATAAACCTTCAACGATTTGATGTGTGGGCTTTTATCTGTCCGGTTGAATATAAACTCGTCTTTAATATGAAGTCAAATCGTTGAGCCAATAATACGCCTTACAAAATATCTTTATCAATTAACTTAATCCGATCTAATGACACATCTATTTGAGAGATACAACTCTACAGGTGTGTTTTTTGCATTTAAGGCCACTACGTTTTAACGTAAGGGCTTTTTCTTTTTACCTTGAAGTCATAGTCAAATAAAGAAAATGAACAAATCGTTGGGGAATTTCCGGCAATTTTAGAAAATCGTGCCATTAACCATTGAGGAGGAATTTTATCTTTTTCAAAAACCCAAACATTTCTAAATTATGCGGACTAAGACTAAAAGGAGGTATGAAACCATGAATACAGAAATGAAACAAAGAATTAAACAACTAAGGATAGAAGGGTATGGTTATAAAAAGATTGCTAAAGCACTGGATCTGACACTCAGTGTGGTGAGGTATGCGTGCTACAAGATTGATCAAGTTGATCCACTTGAAGGTACTTGTGAATACTGCGGTGTCAAGACTAAATCTATCAAAGGTAAAAAGCGAAAAAGGTTTTGTTCTGATAGATGTCGTTGGGATTACTGGAATAGCATTAAGAAGCGATAGTTTATGTGTAAATGACATGAATAATAGGTGTCAGTGATGTTAACATGGACACATTATAAAATAAGGAGCATTTAAAACATGGATAGAACGAATTTAGAGAAGTACTTATTATCGATGATACAGGTTAAAAATATGAAAGATTCAGGAATCATCGGAAAACTTGATTATTTGAAAGCTGAAAGCTATTTGGCGGATAAGTATTGTATCCAAAAGGGTAATCTTTATCGCCAAATAGACTTGACTATTCCAGCAAGTAGAGTGATAGATAGAGTACCTACAAAGGAGGTACAAAATGAAGAAAGTAACGACATTAAACATATCACCCAAATTACCAAAGAAACTTAAGGTTGCTGCTTATGCTAGAGTATCTGATGGTAAAGATGCAATGCTGCATTCATTAGCTGTTCAAGTTAACTTCTATAAGAAAAGAATCAAAGAAAATCCGGCCTGGGTTTTTGCAGGTGTATACTCAGATGAAGCAATCACTGGTACGAAAGATTCAAGGATAGAATTTCAAAAGTTACTAGAAGCTAGTAGACTTGGGAAAGTCGATATGATACTAACAAAATCCATTTCAAGGTTTGCAAGAAACACCGTCACATTACTTGAAACGGTTAGAGAACTAAGAGATCTCAACATTGATGTCTTTTTTGAAGAACAAAATATTCATACATTAAGTGGTGAAGGTGAAATGGTCCTAACATTTCTAGCATCATTTGCTCAAGAAGAATCCAGAAGTGTATCAGAGAATATGAAGTGGCGGATCAAAAAGGATTTTGAACAAGGTTTGATCTGGGGAGGCAATGCTTGTTTAGGGTATAGGTTGGTCAATCGAAAACTCCAACTTGTAGAAGATGAAGCAAGCATTGTTCAACTGATCTATGATCTCTATTTAGAAGGTTATAGTGATAATGCGATTGCTAAGATACTAAATGATAAAGAGATTAAACCTCATAAAGCCAAGTTATGGCAAAGAACATCGGTGATGAAGATACTTACAAACTATAACTATACAGGCGATTTAATTCTTCAAAAAACTTATATCAAAGATCATCTCAATAAGCAACAAAAGCCTAACAATGGTGAAATGAATCAATATTTGGTATCTGATGCTCATGAACCCATCATTAGTAAAGAAGTATTTAATCAAGCACAAAATTTAAGAAAAAGTAAGTCAGCTAAAAGGAAGGTTGTCCAGAATCACAATTACCCATTCAAAGGTTTAATGAAGTGTGGGTTATGTCATAAAGCATATACGATTAAACATGCTGCTAATGGACCCGTATGGATGTGCTCTACCTTAAGGACCAAAGGCAAATCTTATTGTGATAATAAGCAAGTACCAAACAGTAAAGTCATTGAAGGTACAAATCATATACTTAAACAACATAACTTTAACGAAACTCATTTTAAATCAAAAGTAAAATGGATTGAAGTCATGGCAGATAAATTATTGAAGTTTCATATGCATGATGAAAAGATACTTGAATATACCTGGCAACAATCCAGAAGTGACTCATGGACAAAAGAAATGAGAGCACAAGCAAGGATCAATAGACTTAATTATCTGAAAGGAAGTACAACCCATGTCAAAAGTAACACTGATTCCATCTACTAAAAATCCCCATACAAAAGCCACATTAGGTGCTAGAGATATTAGAAATGTTGCAGCCTATGCAAGGGTATCTACCAATACTGATGAACAATACTCCAGTTATGAAGCTCAAGTTAATTACTATATGAAGTTTATTCAAGATCGGGCAGATTGGCGCTATATCAATGTCTATGCAGATGAAGGCATAACTGGAACCAATACTAAAAAGCGTTTAGAATTTAATAAGATGATTTCTGATGCACTATCTGGAAAGATTGACTTAATCATTACGAAATCCATTTCTAGGTTTGCACGTAATACACTAGATACCATATCTTATGTTAGAAAGTTAAAAGATAAAGGTATAGAAGTATTCTTTGAGAAAGAAAACTTATGGACACTTGATCCAAAGAGCGAACTCATCCTAACTATTATGGCATCGATTGCTCAAGAAGAATCAAGGTCGATTAGTGAAAATGTCAGATGGGGAAAAAGGGTAGCCTTTAAACAAGGTAAAGTAACGTTTGCTTATTCTAGGTTTTTAGGTTATAAGAAAGAAAACGATAAACTGGTGATTGATGAAGATGAAGCTATTATTGTTAGGCTTATTTATCGAATGTTTTTAGTTGATGGGATATCGATGCACGCTATCGCACATCATCTAAACGCATCAAATGTTAAGACCCCTTCTGGTAAAGGTAAAAGATGGATTCAAAACACCATAGCATCCATCCTTACCAATGAAAAATACAAAGGTGATGCTTTATTACAAAAAAGTTATAACGACAACTATCTCACACAAAAACAAGTAAAAAATACCGGTCAGATTCCACAATATTATGTAGAGAATAATCATCCAGCGATTATTGATAAGGACATGTGGGAACTCACGCAAATCCTAGTCAAACAAAAGACAAGTTTAGGTAAACACAATTCATTTAGTAGTACATTTGCATCAAAGCTCATATGTGCAGATTGTGGTGGTTTTTATGGCAGAAAAAGATGGCACTCAACAGATAAGTACTCTAAGCTAGTTTATAGGTGTAATCGGAAATTTGATAAGGGTAAGCATAAATGTATGACACCTACTTTATCAGAAGAAGAGATTCAAATGAAGTTCATTCAAGCGTATAACTTTACCATGAAAGATAAGAAACGAGTTATGGATGACACTAAAGAAATTATTGAACTTTTATCAGACACTAAAGACATAGATGTTGAGATTAATAAAACTGGTGATGAAATAACCGTAATTACTGAACTTGTTAATAAGCTGATCAACGATCATGCAAAGACCAATATGAGCTTAGAAGAATATGATAGAAGATACAGTGAACTAACAATAAGATATGAAGAATTAGAAATCAAGAAGAATGAACTCATCAATAAAAGAGACGACAAAAAGGCTCGGGTTTATATCATGAATGAGTTTCTATCTAACTTAAAACATGCCAAAGATAAAATGTCGGAATGGAATGATTCATTCTTTACAATGATGGTTGAGAGCGGCACTGTTTATAGAGATGAAACGATAACATTTAAATTGAAGAATGGTTTTGAAGTATAAACGAAATGTGTATAAGTAGAAATCAATTAATAAATCTAATATCAATTAAGAAACGTACATAAAAGTATAAAATAGTCTAAAACAGTCTAATAGAAAACCATTTTTTAATTTTATTAATAATTCTTGTTTCTAAAACAATATAATAGTATAATAGAATTATAATGTAATAAAGAGGTGTTTAAAATGATTCAATCAAAACTATTTGAACGTCTTGTCACCAAGTTTTCGATTAAGGTAAACGATTTGGCTAGATACTTAG
Source organism: Acholeplasmataceae bacterium (assembly GCA_050251655.1). Lineage (GTDB taxonomy): Bacteria > Bacillota_I > Bacilli_A > Acholeplasmatales > Acholeplasmataceae > WOFB19. Next base: position 17,877 of record JBFWMH010000006.1, on the reverse strand, counting down.
AAGTGAGTAAAGCAACGATATATAACTATCGTAATTTTGATGCGTTTGATCAAATCCCAAACGATAAGCAATACAAAATATTTTATTTGTTTGGGAAAGAAAATGTGAATGAATTATCTCGTCTTTTAGATGAAAATGATAAAAACGTCTTAGTCAAATATACGGAAAGAATTGATAGTATTTTTCAAGACAAAGAAGAAAAAGCTTCTCATGATACAATTGCGATTGAAACACTTCAAAAAAGACTGAATGAAGCGGCCGCACAATTAGAGTCATGCCGAAACATTACCGCAATTGCTATGAAGCTTGAACATTTAGATGACATTACAAAAAAAGTGATTATTGATAAAGTCTCTGAAATTACCTGCGAAATGAACTCACTAGAAATTAAGAATTTTTTAGATTATCTGCAAGTGTATGCAGTATATTCTAAAAATGCCTTAAGGAAGTAGGTGGACATTTTGCCGGTTATTTTTTTAGATTTTTATACAAACTTAGAAGCGAAAGAAAAAAACAATTATAAAAACAAAAACATATACAGCACACCTTTGATGGAACAATTTGAACTCATAAATAATAGACTACCTTTAAATACAAGATTTAGTGATATAAGGTCTTTTGTTGAGAATGCATTTCCATCAGGATTAACAAAGAGGTACTATATTTCTTGCCCGAATTATAAAAGAGAAGTAATACAAGGTACAACTGCAAGCTTTTTAAGAAATGTTGTTCTTAGAGCCGATGGATCTGAACTATCCAAAAGACTACCAAACAATATGAGTGTTATATTAATTGGAGATATCATTGAAGGTGGAAAGCTGAAGATGCTATCCGTTAAAGGCATAGAACTCATCGATGAAGGTTTTACGAAATATGGCGAAACACTAATTATGAACTCTTACGCATGTTCTGCATTTCAAAAGCACACATGGTCAATTCAACACATCGATTACAATGAAACCTATTTTACGCCTAATACAATACTTAACTTGATAGAAACGAACTATCCAGTTAAAAACTATGATACTGTCATCAAGTTCTATGATAAATGGGATAATTACTTGAAGTTTAGAGAATATTATTTGAACACACAAACGCAAAGACACTTTCCTATCTCCCATGTAGAATATAAAGAAGCATACTCAATCAATAGAAGAAGATATCAAAGAAACAAAGAATTGTATGACGCCAACCTACTTGATTCACATCACGATTTTTCAAAAGGGGAACTCATCATTTTAGAAAAAGAACTTGATGATACCGAACCATACCATCTAATTAGAGTAGACATTGATTACAATCGACTTAAATATTTAGAAGAGACGGTTGAGAAAAATGAACGAAAGAAAAATAAGATTGAAACGAGCATTCGTTCTTTTGCACGCGATAACTTAGCGTTATCAGATGTTCCTCCAAAAAACGAGAAGTATAACGAGCAATTAAGAAACAGTTTTCAATTGGAACAACGATTCAAAATTATAAAAAACGAAATTGAGCCTGATTGCGCTGATCTTGAACAAAAGTATGCGAAAATGATCAAAGAACAATTAGCTGCAATCGATACTGTTTATCAACGGAAAATTGAAAGTGAAACATCAGCAGCTTTAACAATCAAGGAACAAGAGTTATCTAACGCTTTAAAATCAGAACTGGATGAGTACACTACTTTATTGAACGATCAACTTAATAATGATGTAAGAGAAATAAATGACAGTGTTATTAAGCAAAAGTATAACGATGCAGTTGATAGATTAAAAAAACAATTGAAAAAGGATTATGATCAGCAGTTAAACGCACTTAATCAAAAACTTAAAAAAGAAAATAATAAAGACAAGCAAAAAACTATAGGAAGCCAGATGAGCGAGCTTAAAAAAGCATATGAGAATAAGGTTGAACAGGTATATCAAAATGTTGACATTAAGCAAATGTTTGTTGATAGAAATGAAGGTTTGGTTCAATCAAGAAGAGTCGAATTACAAACTCAACAAAAACATAATCTTAATGAGTTCGCTAAAAATTTCCAACAACAACGAATCAATCATTATCAAGATGCAATAAGAAAAGATAAGAATACTAAGAAACAAGAACTTGAAGAAGAATTAAGAAAGCAAATAGCAAAGCGTGTCAGGGAAGAATCAATTGTTCGCTTTTCACTTTATTTCAAAACTGATCCAGAAAACCAGTATGGTGTTGTAAATACGCTTCATAATAAGAAATATCGCTATCTTATATATAATAATCGAGCTGAACAGGCAAAAATCGATAGACAAAGAAATGCACTTGAATCATTTTTTGAAGGCAATGTAAAGAACCCATATTTATCTACTTTTCTCTTTTCTCCAGTAGATTTAAGTCCCAACTTATACCAAAATCGTGATTGGAACTGGTTTTTAGAAAAACTAAACGACAAACAAAAAGAAGCTGTCAAAAGAGCCGTTACTAGTAATGGGGTTTTCCTGCTGCAAGGTCCTCCAGGCACGGGAAAAACTCAGGTTATTGCAGAAATAGTTGGACATCTTGTTAAGGATGGAAAGAAAGTTTTAATTTCAAGTGAAACCCATAAAGCTATTGACAATGTGTTCGAGCGACTACCTAAAATAGCTGAGATTAGACCGATTCGACTCATGACATCGCAATCAGGAAAGAACAGTGATTTTAGCCCTGAAAACTTAGTAGATAATTTGTATTTTAATATTGCTGAACAAATGAAAAAAACAATCAGATCATATGAGAATTTCACGGAGTACAAAGAGAAATTCAGTGAGGATTTTCATGAACTCAAACTATTAAATCAAATATTAAATAAGAATAAAGCACAAAGCGATAAAGTTACACAAAAAATAAGTCTTTCTGAACAATCATTTGATGAGTTAAAAGAACAGCGAAGCACATTTATAGACAAAAAAGAAGTGTATGTTTATGAGAAAGACAAATTTATCAGCACATATAAAAGAATTCAAAATCATCAGTTTGGTTATGATGAAGATTTAGATATGCAAAGTATTGAAAATTACAAGAAGACTATCGAAACAGCAATAGATGCTTCCATATTTAAAACGACTCAAATCGATGACTTTATTAGAACTATTTTTAGTGCTAAACCCCAAGAAATCATCAGTGAATTAAATCTAATTCAATCCAACAAAACATCTTATGAACTTCAAGAACAAAAGCAACGATTGATTCAGCAAATACAAGAGTTGTTTGACTTAAGCGATGGAGAAGTGACTGATGAGATTAAGAACAAACAGAAGCAACTTAATGAAGTCAAAAAGCAACTTCAAAGTACGGATGATGAGTTGGATTTATCTAGCATGACCATAGGTAAAATATTCAATCCAAAATGGCTAGGTTTAAATCAAGAGAGCGCTCTCGAACAGTTAGAAAAGCTTCAAACCAAAATGTTAAACATAAAAAATGAGGTCTCTGATCAACTTAATATAAAAATCCAAAAAGAAGATGAAAAGATCACTAAAATCAATATCAAGATAAGTGAACTTGATTCAAAATTAAAGGATATTTCAAATGTTATTGCTGATTTACGTGAAGATCAGTCTTATCATGATTATCAAGACAGTAAAAACAAGCTAGAAATCAAACTCGAAAACTTCTTTAAGCAGTTTGATGTTGTTGCTAACTACAAATCTATAGATGAAGCACTTAATGTGATTCAATTTGAGTGGGAAGACTTAGAATTGAATTTTAAAGAAAAAGAAAAAGAGAATCAAATAAAAATACCTGTATATAAAAAAATCAGCGACTATATTCAAAAAGAAGAAATTATACTAGAAGATAGAAAACATTATACGAAGCCATTGTTTGATACAGTAAATTTGTTTGGAACAACTACAACAAGCCGTGACAGGTTTGATGAAAAATCTATGAATGAACTTGAAGCATATAATCTTGGAGAACTTGACTTAAGAAAACAAGGTATAGATGTCGTTATCATTGATGAGGTCAGCAAATCTAGTTTTATTGAATTACTCATTCCTATTTTATATGGAAAGACAGTTATCTTGGTTGGTGATCATCGCCAACTACCGCCGATGTATGAATATCGCAATTTTAGAGATGAGGATTATGAAGGACTTGATCCAAATATCATTAATTCAGCTATTAATAGGCGATATATTTCTATGTATGAGGAGAGTTTCTTTAAAACTTTGTTTGAAAAAGTACCTAACGATTATAAAATTATGCTCACTAAGCAATATAGAAGTCACGAGCATATTATGAATGTATTCAATCACTTTTACAATAAAAATCTTGAACTCGGTGACATTGCCCAAAACAGCAACAAAAAGCATTATTTAAATGTTGAAGGGAATCAAAGATTAATTATTGAGCAAGACAAACATATTTATTTTGTTGACAGTAAAGACTATGAAAGTCGTTCTGAAGATTCAACATCTATTCAAAACAAAGGTGAAGCAGATATAATTACTGAACTCTTAAGAAAGATTGATGAAGGATATCAAAAAAACAAAGATTTTAACCCAAGAATCAATAAGCATCAACGCATTGATGAGCGTATGAGTATTGGTGTAATTTGTACGTATGGAGATCAAGCACGTCTTATTAAACAAAGACTAAAGGCAAACAAACTAACCAGTTTCAAATCATTTAATGAAAAAAGCGATTCTAGATTAATCATAAGTACTGTTGATGATTTTCAAGGTGATGAAAGAGATATTATCATCGTGTCTATGGTTCGAAATCCTATAGATCCAAGTCGAAGTAATCCAGATTTTATTAAAGCATATCAAAGAATCAATGTCGCATTTTCAAGAGCCAGAAGATTACTCATTATTGTTGGAAGCAAAGATTACTTAGTTCGTAAAGGGGTCATTGATTTACCTGATGTTATGGGCGATTCAAATAAAGATCAAAAGAATTTTAGAGTGTATGAGAAAGTAATTGATACGATTAAAACATATGGCAAAGTATTAGATGATGTTGATATCATCAAAGAAAGGGGGAGTAACAAGTGAGCATCTTTAAATTTGAAACGTCTTTCCCTTTTCCCATTGTAAAGGTAACAACATTAATTCATCATACAGAAGTATCTAAACCTACGGGTGTAAGTTATATTATCTTAGTGTTAATAAATGAATCAGCGAACAAAAAAGAAAAATTAAGTAATTTATTAATCCAGTTTGGCGTCCCTGTAGACTTACATGGGATATTTGCAGATGAGATATATAAGTTGATCCATGAACTAGAAATCATTAAATGTAAACCCTATGAGTATAATAGAACTCACTTTTCAGAGTATTTAGTAGGGAACTTTGTTTTTACTGAAAAAGGGAAAAAAGTTTTCAGAGATGAACTTATCCCAGCAAGTAAAACGATCGAGTCTAAACAAGAGTTATTTTATGATCCAGCACATAATCAATTAATGGATAAAATTCCTTCAGATTGGAAAGTAGGTAAGATTGATACCTCCATACTCCCCAATAAATTGGCAGAGCAATTTGAATATAGGAACGTTAGTGAACTAGAAGATTATCTTAACAGCGTTAAGGGCAAGGGAATTATCGTCAAAAAAGATGAAATCATTACAGATGTTTCAATTATGAATAACGAATACTTTTACACAACGTTTCCCATTGCATTATCCATCGATAACGAGAAGCATACGATTGACTTTGAGCTCGGTAATGATAGACTACAATCATTTTTTGATAAATATTATGATAATCAATTAATATCAGATGGCCTTGGTGTGAAGAGAAAATTCAAATTTAAAGGTAATCAACCTTCACTGTCTAAAGCGGAAACCATTAGTGATGGTGTTCTTATGCTTCCAGAAGAATATGAAGAAATCTTAAATAAAACAGCATCAGTCATAATCACAAAATCAAATTACATGCCTAAACAAACAACACATGTCATCCAAGCCAGCGCGTTGATATCAAAGATTAACTCGAATATTGAGACAATTCACATCGGCGTTCAAGAAAAAATAAATGCATACATGCCTGTCCAAATACCTCTAATCAACAAGTCAACAAAAGGGATTATAAACATTAATCTGTTAGTTGAAGTCACATTTAAGGATGATGAGAGAAAAGCGATGACAAATGGTCTAATGGAGATTTTTAAGACTTATTCTATTGAAAATGCAAAAGAATCTATACATATCTTCAAAACCCTAAATGATAGACAATCTCTAGAATTGATGATGGATAAATACATTACCAAAGATACCGAAGAAAGTATTAACATACTAAAAGAAATTAAAGATACAACAGACATCACATTTATCAAGGATTGGTTTAACCGAAAGGTACAGAATTTATTTGATGAATACTTCAAGACCTTACCGATAAAAACGATAGAACATCAGATTGCTATAGGTGGCTGGTTAATTAAACACCTGAACATACAAAATATCACGATGATTCACAAAATTATTGAAAGTAATCCCAATGTAGAGAATGAGAAACTGTTTCAATTATTAGAATCTCTCAATTATTCACTCAATGATATTTTTTCTCAAATCAATACTTTGAAAGAGTTCACCCAAAAAATCATCAATAATGAAAAAATAAATACAATAGGTAATTTTTCAAATTTGATTAAGACAATCCAGTTCAGTCTGAATCAACTGAGGGGATTAACAGATATTAGAAAACCTTACGAGTTCGTCATTAAGGAAGATATCGACCGAACGAAGTTTCAAGAGGTTTACAGCGGATTTTCTACTAAACTTGAAGAATTGCTCAAGTATGAGAAATTTGATGTCAGTGCATTTACAGAACTTAAAGAATTTGATAAGCATTTCAAGTATTTAAGTCGCGTGTTTACAGAAGAGAAAAATGCAACTAATAATCCCAAAGGTATTGATAAAACATTTATCACATCGAAGATTAACAAAAAAGAGTACTTCACTGCCATTGTATATCTTTTTGCAAAACTAGAATGGATACTTAAGAATCAGTATAAGCTAAGTGGTAACACTGAATCTATGATTAATGAACTCAAAGATGCGGAAGAATTGAAAGAGTTCGTTCCTGAATTGCATCAATTAAGAAAAACAAGAAATAGTTTGATTCATCCAACTAGTGCCGAGGTAGTTATCGATTCTGGTAATATAACCAAATGGTCAGATATTGTATTTAAGGAGGTGTTGAAAGCATGAGTCATGCGGCAACAATAAATTATGAAGCGCTATCTATTGCAGCAAGAGCAACATGTGAACAGGCGCTTAAACAATTATGCAAAATTGATGAATTACTGGCGAGAATTAAAGATAAAGCTAGTATGCTTATCACGGATAGAGTTCGTTCTTATGAATCATTTTTGAAAAAAGAACAAGCAAATATTACAGCTGAGCTCAATCAAATCATTTCCAAAGCAAATGCAAAAACTAGAGATGCCAGTATAGCAAATAATGCGAATAACTTATCAAAGATAGTAGATAATTTAACCTCATATCGCTTAAATGCGATGGAAGATTTAATCGATGATGAACTTATCAATGCCACAAATAGACATCAACAAACGCTAAATAATCAAGCACAAGGCATTATCAGTATTAGTCAAGATATTTTAAAAAAACTCGAAGCAATTGATGACTTCATGTTAAGAGAAAGTATCTATCAAGTTGCATTGCAAAAAGAAAACTCAAACAAGTCATGGAGTGAACTCCAATTACTTGGGAAAAAACGTTTGGATGCAAAGTTAGAAACATCACTTGAAAAACATAAAGACAATATCATGATGGAAATCACACAAGAGCTGAAAGATGCCAAAGTCGATGATCAAATTATTAAAGACATCACTTCTTCAAAAATTAACAATATATCAGATGTAGAAACGATTCGTAATAAGGCCACGTCAGAAATCATTGGTGAGACTGTCCGCAAAGAAACCTTGAAAGTAATTATGAAGACAGTTGAAACACGAGGGTTTATTGTTGACAAGAAGAATATTAAAATTGACCGCGAGAAGAACGAAGTTAGATTTATTGCTCAAAAGGTTAGTGGAGAAAGAGCGGAATTTCGTATATATTTGGACGGCAAATTTATCTATAAGTTTGATGGCTACGAAGGTCAAGCGTGTCAAAAAGATATTGAGCCTTTCATGAAGGATTTGGCGGATATATATGATATTAAAGTTGTTAAACAAGTCGATAATTGGAGTAATCCAGATAAAAATCAATCGATGAAGTATCAAACAGTTAATAAAAATAAGGGAACGAATTAGGAGGGGTATTTATGTCAATACAAACAAGTTTCAATCGTATTAGAAGAGAGACTGGTATAAAGCGAGCTGTTATTATTGAAGGTAATGTTGGAGATGTGTTTTTAAATGACAAAAAACGCATTGTTACTCTAAAAGAATATTTAATGGATATGCTTAAAGACATGGCATACGAAGACGTTATCTATTGGGATAGAGTGGATGGTGTTGATGGTGATTTAACAAAACTTGATCTCGTTGATGATGTTGAAGTTAAGGGCGATACATATGATTTTGAAGATGATGATGAAGAAGATAAAAAAACAGGTTCTGGTCTATTTAAGAAACCTGCAGAAATCTTTAATCTAGTCTTCAAGAATATGATTAATCCGAAAAGAAAAGTAGCTTTTGTGTTAAACTGGGCTGATTATCTATTTGGTAATAATAACCAATTGATGGATGATGAAAGAGAGTATTTAACGTTATTAGGAAAAGCTATCAAAGATCGTAAAGTTGACTATTTATCAGAAGATACTAACGGAAGTGTAGTTATTTTAATCGCAAATAAATTATCGATGTTTCCAATCTCTTTCTACCAATCTAATCCAGAAGTGACAACGATTACCCTACAAAAGCCTGATCGTTTAGAGAGAGAAGATATGCTTTCTAAGATTGAAACAGCTTTTGACATCAAATTAAAACCTGGTGAGACACTGCTTACGAGTGAGAAGAAAAGCGAGTATATTGATATGCTCGATGATTTCACAAATCGTGAGATAATTCAACTTTCAAAACTGTCAAGAAAAGAAGGTAAAATGACCTTCAATAAGCTTTTTTACCTCTTTAAATATGGTGAAAAAGATAATCCTTGGGAAAAACTGGATTATAACGATGTTAAAAACATCAAGAAAAAGCTATCAGAACGCGTAGTTGGTCAAGATGAAGCCATCGAAAAGATTGAAAAGATCATCGTTAAAGCATATATGGGTTTAACTGGTCTTCATAAATCATCAAGTCGTTCGATGCCTAAAGGAATCTTATTCTTCGTTGGACCTACTGGGGTAGGTAAAACAGAGTTATCTAAAACTTTAGCACAATTCTTATTCGGTGATGATCAAGCATGTATTCGTTTTGACATGAGCGAATATGGTACTGACAACTCCGATCAGAAATTAATCGGAGCACCTCCAGGATACGTAGGATATGAAGAAGGTGGTAGATTGACAAATGCCATTAAGGAAAAACCTTTTAGTGTCATACTTTTTGATGAAATTGAAAAAGCAGCAAAGCCTAATCCAAGAATTCTTGATATATTCTTACAAATCTTAGAAGATGGACGATTAACTGACAGTAAAGGTGAAACGGTCTATTTCAGTGAGAGCATTATTATATTCACATCTAACCTAGGTGCAAGTGAAGTTAAACCTTCATCTAATCATGAAGAAGTTGCTAAAGAATTTATCACAATTGTTAAAAACTATTTTGACAATGAAATCAAAAGGCCAGAATTACTTGGTCGTATAGGATATAACAATATCGTACCGTTTAACTTCATTCAAGACAAAGAATTCATGATGAAAATTGCCCGCTCTAAACTTAGACCAATCCAAATAGGTATACTAGAAAAATATCGTATAGATCTTGTATTTGAAGATGAATTGAAGTTTGTAAACTATATTCTAAGCGATGCAGACATAACCAAAGGTGGTCGTGATATTCTAAATGCAATTAATGATAAATTGCTAGATGAACTTGCTATGTATTTATTTAAAAATAAACAAGAACTTGCCGCACTTAAAGGTCAATCAATATTAGTTAAGACAAATCAAAAAGGATTGGAATTTAGTTTTGAAGTCGAATGAGATGTTGTTTAATGTGGCAAGAATCAACTTATGTACAGAAGCAGAAGGCCCTCATAAACGAATGGCCATCTGGTTTCAAGGTTGCACGATAGGCTGTCCTGGATGCTGCAATCCTGAACTGCAAGAGATGAAACAGGCTCACATCATGTCGTTGCAAGAAATCATTGATATTGCAAAAAAATCTAAAGAGGAAAATGCTATTGAAGGAGTAACGTTTTTAGGTGGAGAACCAACACTTCAAAAACATTTAACTGAACTGTCAAATGAACTCCACAATGTTGATCTAGGAGTAATTTTGTTCACAGGCTATAAGATTAAACAACTGAACGGAGCATTGGTATCATCAGTTGATCTAATTATTGATGGTCAGTTCATTGAAAGTAAAGTAGATAAACAAAGAAACTTGGTTGGGTCTACTAATCAGACTTTTAACCATGTCAGTAACAGATATGTCAATGATATCGATTGGTTCAATGTAAAAAGAGACTTTAAAGTTGATGTAAATGTTTCCAATGATTTTTTAATCACAGGTGATGTTGTTATTAAATAGAAACTCACACTATTGTTTGTGTTTTGTATTTTTTCGAATTTTAGAGAAGAAGGCTGGGTGGGATAATGTGAGCAAAATACTAGTTCCGTTTGTGTATCATGAAAACATTGATCATCAATTTTATTTGGCAAAAGAGTATCATATCAAGAAACCAGGTCAGAAGAGTTTCGATTCTTCGATGTTTAGAACAGGTATTATTAGAAAAGATAATATTGATTTTTCAAACTCTTATTTAATGCTGATAGATTTGATTATGCTATATGATGAAGTATACATTTCGGTAGACGATTTAATATATTTATATTCAGTATTGGGCAAAGAAGACACCGAGAAACTAGTTAACTCTAATGCCATAAAGCTATATGACTCATTTTCCGTAAAGTTAGCACTTTATCAATTCAAAGAAAAATATGAGATATTCGCCAATTTTAGTCCTTTAAATAAAACTCAGTTTTCAAAAAGGATTAAAGAAATTGTAAAACTATATCCCAATACTAATAAGTTTGAAGAATGGTATACTAAATCTATTATTAGACTGTGTGAATCCTCTTTTTATGTTAACGAGTTTGATAAAATTCTTTCTTCATCTGCTCAACAAAGCTTAACTGATATTAAGAAAGATAAGGTTGTGAACATAATTAAGAATACTAGCTCAATCAGTCAAGAAGGAAATGATGAAGAGCAAATAAAAATGAATCGACTTCTGCATTTTCACTACTATGTAAATTTAACTAAGCATATTCAATGTGAATACCTTTATCTAATAGAAGAACTTATTGATTTGTTTGACTATTACGAAGTAGTAGATTTATTGAAAGAGAGAATGACCGATTTATTTGACACAATTGTTAAGTTTGACTCTGTTGAAAGCTTGCCAGATATAACTAGCTTGGTTAAAGAAGGTAAACTTTCTATAAATGATGTTGTCAAAATTAGAAATTCTTCAGAAGCAAAAAAGTTTCGTAGTTGGCTATCCGGTGTTTATGAGTCGGATGTTAAAATTAGTTCAGCGGATATAACTAAAACTTTTTACAAAGCATGCTTGTCAAGTTCAACATTTGAAAAGATATTTAAGTCAAAGGAGGCGATGATTTTTAAGTCTCTTGGAGCAATTGTTGCTAGTATTGCTAATCCAGGATTAGGAATAGCATTAACAACATTGGATGTTGCCATTTCTTTAATTCCAGGTGAGTACCACCCTAATAGATACACCGAAAAGTATAAGAAAATTCTTAAAAAAATAAATAGCATATCATCAACATCTAAATAGAATAATTTACATAGATATACCCATGAGTATACTTTAGTACACCCAAAAACCGCACGCAAAAATCATTTTTTGATGGATTTATATCGTACTAAACGATTGATGTGTTCATATGTGGATTACAATATCAATCTTAAAGCGACAGCAAGTTTAAGATAAGTGTTGGTGAGGGCAAGTATTTATAGCGATATTAATTAACATGATGAGTTGATTGTCAAAGGGGATGTGATTTTGATGTATTTGACATTTATGATTTTAACAGGGATAAATTTGTTAGTTTATTTTTATGCTTTCTTGAAAGATCTTCAAATGATTATAGAAACTAAAGCATTTAAAAAAGCGTTTGAAGCTGGCAAAAATATTGGCAAAGATATTGAAAAAACTTATGAAGAAAAAAAAGAAATAACGAGTAAAGGAGCATATGTTGCCGGAGTGATCATCGCACTAATACTATTGTTTGTGGCTTATGGGGCAATAATCTATGTTCCGATATGGATTGGTTTAAGATATGGTGTGAATAATGCGATTGCTACATATTTAGTCTTTCTTCTTTTCACTACTTCATTGCGTTTATATAAATATGGCATGAAACCAACATATGAACCAAAGAAAATGATATTCATGTCATTGGTTGGCCTCTTTAAATTTCAAGTTATGACACTTATTTTATTTGGTTTTAAGTTTTCTCTTGAAGCCATTATAGAAAGCATATACACCTCTGAATTTTTCTTAAATAACACTTTCACATTAATTTATCCTATATTGTTCTTTAGTTCAATTATTGTTACTTTATATCTATTTTGGGTTGGATTGAGGCTAAACTCAAAAACGAACATTAACAATATCTATAAGCCTAAACTTAGTCATTTTATCCTTATTGTAATTGTTTCTTCATTTGTGGGTTTAACTTATTTGATTGAATCAGACTTTTCATTTATCGATATGAGTAGTGGTTCAAGTTTTGATAGACTTCAAAATATTTTCATGATTTTATTAGCGTCAATTCTTATACCAATACTATTTCATTTATTTAATAATAAAAATAGACGTACAAAGAACACAGGGGGAGAGTAGAATGAAAAGTTTAGAATCCTTAAAAAGTATATTCAAAGAAAGATTATTCAAGATTCCAGACTATCAGAGAGGTTATGCTTGGCAAAAAGAGCAACTAAAAGATTTCTGGGAAGATATCACCAATTTACCCAAAAATCGTTATCACTATACTGGTTTGCTATCGCTGAAAGAAGTGAGAAGTATAGATTATAATGGTGGAAATTGGGCTAGCGAAAGATGGTTAATTAATGATCAGGGTTATAAGCCATTTCATGTAGTAGATGGACAGCAAAGACTGACAACATTTGTGATTTTCATCAATGAAGTTATTAACTTGATTAAAAACCTTGATGGCAACAAGGGTAAGCCTCTTGACGATATATATATTGGCACAATTAGTTTAAAAAGAATTATAGAGGATTATATTTATATAAAGATGCCACCAAACTATAGTTTAAGTACTTATAAATTTGGTTATGAAGTAGATAATCCAAGCTTTAAGTACTTGAAGCACAAGATATTAGGTGAACCAGATGGTGGAGTTGTTACAGAAACTTTTTATACTTTAAATTTAGAAAACTCAAGAAAATTTTTTAAGGAAAATCTTGAAAATTACTTTTATGAGTATGGGCTAGAAGAAATTGAAAGTTTGTTTAAAAAAGTAACTCAAAATCTAATGTTTAATCTGCACGAGATAGAGGATGACTTTGATGTTTTTGTTGCCTTTGAAACAATGAATAATCGCGGCAAAAAGCTTTCAAACTTAGAATTGCTAAAGAACAGATTAATCTATTTAACGACTCTATATGATGAAAAAGAACTTAGTGCGGATGGCCAAGAAATAATAAGAAACCAGATTAACGATGCATGGAAAGACATCTATTACAATCTTGGTCGTAACAAGAAAAATCCTCTGGCAGATGATGATTTTTTAGTAGCTCACTGGATTATGTATTTTCAGTATTCTAGAGAAAAAGGCGATGATTATATTAAATTTCTGTTGAATGAAAAATTCACTCCTCAAAATGTTTTTACTAAAATTGAAGCTAAAATGGAAACAATAGATGAAATTGAAGAAGTTAGAGACTTAGCCACATCCGATGATGATCCATATGAAAATGGTGATGTTCCCAAAATTACGCTCATATCTAAATTATCTAGTGTTGAAATTGAAAAATATATTAATAGCATTAAAACTGCATCCGTTCACTGGTACAACTCATTTAATCCAATAAACAACAATGATCTGACAGAGGATGAGCAAATATGGATTGAAAAACTGAATAGAATTGGAATTGCATATTTTAGACCTCTTGTCTGTGCAAGTTTTATGAGAAGTGATATTAGTTCTAATGAACGTGTTGAATTATTTAAGAGCATTGAAAGGTTCATTTTTCTTGCATTTAGAATAGGTCGAGCAGCAGCTAACTACAGAAACGCAGCCGTTTATAGACTTACTAAGCAATTAAGAGCTGGAGAAGTTTCTGTAAAGACTGTAATCAACCAATTGAATGATAGAATAGAAAGCTGGCTTACACCAAGCAGTGGAATAGATGTTCAGTCGTTTGTAGCTTATATTCAAAGAAAATTTAAAAACAATGAAGGTTTTTATAGATGGAATGGTATTCATTATTTTCTTTATGAGTATGAAAGTAAAATTGTTGAAGAAAAAGGTAATCCTAAAATAGATTGGAAGATGTTCATAACAGGTGAGCAAGATAAGGTATCTATTGAACATATTTTTCCTCAAACACCATCAAAAGAATATTGGAAAACAAGGTTCGGAGATTTTGACAGCAATCAAATTAACTATCTTAACGGTACTCTAGGAAATCTATTACCTTTATCACAAAGCATTAATGCTTCATTACAAAATGATGGTTTTGATGAAAAAGTTAATCCACTAAACGTTAAGAGAAGAGGATATGCTGATGGCTCGCATTCGGAGATAGAAGTTTCAAAATATCCGGAATGGACAAGAGAAGCAATTTTTGAACGCGGGATGAAGTTGTTAAAGTTCATGGAAGAAAGATGGAATTTTAAGTTCAAATCAAAAGAGGATAAGTTAGATTTTCTCGGGTTAAGGACCGTAATTGAGAATGCCGATCAAGAAAGTGAACAGGTTGATATAGCATAGAATAGTATTAAATCTTGGTACGAAGGGTAATGCAGGTAAATCCTGTAAATAATATGGCATAAGCCAGGAGGTCTAGTTCATGAAGACTAGAGAAATGATCGTACCAAGAGATTTGATTAAAAAGTTTTACCCACATCCAGAACCATATGGAGATGGAGATTATGTTGTTGACTTAGTTAACGACATGTACACTGATGTATTTTTTCGAGAAGAAGGAGATTTTGTCACCATTACAAATGACAGCAAATTGATCTCTTATCTTAAAAAGAATCAGATTAAGTCAAGACATTACTTTTTCAGAAATGGAGTCTATTCATTACGTATTAAAGAGGATATTGATAATCAGAACATCAAAGATTGGGAACTTGTTTCACCAATCCTTGTTAAATTAGAGATGCCTGAAGAACACAATCTACCTAATGAATTTATGTTTTGTTTCTATTGGATTGAAGTTGGATATGCAACTATGAAAGATAGAACAATGACGCTAAGAGTTTATGAAAAGGATCTGATCCACATGATCGATATTGGTGTTGCAGTCGATTTGCTTGTTGAAGCTATAAAAAAAGATAGTTAATAATCATATAGAATATTGGTTGACTATTTGCATAGGGTGCTAAAAATCATACAAGGGTGCTAAATGGTATCCCTGTAAGTTCTTTACCACAACTTAGAGAAAACGGGATTTGAGATATTTTTATCTTAAGTCCTTTTTATTTATGACATTTCAGTGCATCAATTTGCTATAAGTGATACAATGTATGAAAACATGTGATAGTATGAATGTTTCTCGAAGATTAAACGGACATTTTCTCCATCATTAAATTAGAAGTGATATGGATTTCAGCAGGAACTCTAAATCCAGTTTTTAAATTAATTCCAGATATTTTATTAACGACTACAAAAGGTGATATTATATCAATAAAGTAAGTAGCAATTTAGTTGCGCATCAGTTGCGTGACTAAAGCATAAAAAAATGTTACATTGATGATGAGGTGAGAATGATGGTAAACATTGGAGATAGAATTAGAGAAGAAAGAATAAAGAAGAATTTAACTCAACAGAATATTGCTGATGAATTATATGTAACTAGACAATGTGTTTCAAAATGGGAACAAGGCAAGACTATTCCAGACGATGAATCACTAGAAAAAATTTGTAAGATATTAGACATAGAGTATGATGAATTAATAGATACAAAAACATTAAAAAAAATGACTATATCCGAATTTATCAAAAATAGAAAAAGAAGTTATTGGTTATATTCTTCTTTAGCAATTGCGATAACTGCAATCATCATAACGATCTTTTTAGTTATTTTTTCACTCAAAGAACCAATCAATTACGAAAGTGTGATAGATTATGGCTACATTGAAAATATAAATTCAATAGACCAAGAAGGTTTAGGTAATATTTATTTAAAACTTGATTTTAGAAATCTTGCTAACGATGAAATAGTCACTTACATTACTGATGTTGATCAACTTGATATTCTTGATCAAGACTTACATTCAGCCAATTGGACTGATTTAAAATCAAATGATAAGATTAAATTAACGACATTAAGACACAATCATGAGATAATTATCGATCAAATTACGATTATCGATTCTACAATTGAAAAAGAATTGTTAGGTCTTTATGTTTCTACTAATAATGATCCTTATGATACTGTGGGTGAAATAAAAAACGATCAAGAAACAGTTTTCTTTATGAGTCATGATTATGGACAATTAACGATTGGAATGTTTACAACTTTTCCAGAAGCAAATTATATTATTGAAGACTATACTTATGAAATCTCTTATGCTTATTCAATGTATTATGATTTGCAATTATTTGAACATCCTATTTATATATATTTATTGACAAGTGAGGGTAGTGAGCTAGTTGACACAGTTGATGATTTAAATCCACAGATAACAAAAACTTACCAAGGATCAGCTAACTTAAATAATCCTGATGATGATTGGCTTGATCATTATAAAGTCAGTTATACGATATCGATTAATCCATCAAATATACCTACATATTATGAAATATTTGAATATGATGAGAATAACTTATTAGTCAGTCATACAATTTTAGAGAATTTTAGTGATTTTATTGACTATTCAGCAAATGAAAATGCAATTAGAGCAGTATTCATTACACATACCACATATGGAAGTTTTGATACTCGCAAGGGGTATGAAATATTAATTGGTGAGAAACTATATCTTCAATTATCGAATACATATGGAATCGTCTTCAATTATATTTTCAATTATAATTAATAAAGCGACCATGAATTGATTATTTAGGTTCTTTGTCAAGCATATGAAGCACGTTAAGTAATCCTGTTGATAAAGTTGAATGAATTACCTCGTGAATCCTTTAGACTAGAACCGTGTAAAAATTATTGGTTAGTTCAGATGGAAACTCACATAAATTTTGAACATAAGATGATTGAATGGATGTATATTAAATAACGAATATTAAATCAAGATACTCAATATGCGCTTATATTAAATTACAGAACGTATAAAGAAATTATGAAAAGTAAGGCACTTCGCTCGTTTTGATTCCGTCCAAAAAAATAAAATTTCATCGAGCGCAAACAATTTTAGAATAAAACTACACAATGACAAGAAATCAAAAAAACAAGAATGCTATCGTGCATTCTTTTTATTTTTATTAAATAAAATGTCCATCACTATAGACTGTTTATAAGAAAAATAAGGTAGATTACGGTTTTTTAATCAAAGTGTGAGAAACTATGGAAAAAAGTAAAAAAAGGGTTAAAAAAACTTATAAAATGGGTTATAATGAATAATGG
>JBFWMH010000005.1:0-91180 GCA_050251655.1 Acholeplasmataceae bacterium | reverse complement strand
TTATATATGTATAGCAGAAAAAAAGCACATCATATCGATGTGCTTTAACTTTCTATTTTGGTGGAAACTACCACCTCAGAATTTAAAGGCCTGTTTTGGGTTTACCACCTAATTATTTAAAGGGCCTTTTTTATGCTTTTAAATATGATTTTAATAATGCTGTCAATTTGATTCCTGCTTCATTTGCCATTTTGACTACATGTCCATGATCATGTTTCTTCGTTTGAATACCTGTAGCCATGTTTGTAATGACTGCGATACCTAAAACATTTAAACCGGCATGGTTTGCTGCAATCGTTTCAGGTACTGTACTCATGCCTACAGCATCCGCACCTAAAGTTTTAATCATTTTGATTTCTGCTTTAGTTTCATAATAAGGACCCATAAACCCAGCATAAACACCTTCTTTAATGTCAATGTTTAATGTGTGAGCAATCTCTTTCATCTTATTTCTTAAAGTTATACTATAAGGTTCAGTCATATCAGGAAATCTCACACCTAGTCTATCATCATTGTCTCCTATTAACGGATTTGTTCCCATAAGATTGATAAAATCTTCAATGAGCATTAAATCACCAGGTTCAAAATCTAAATTGATTCCTCCACATGCATTTGTGATAATCACTTCTTCTACACCTAGTGCTTTCATCACATAGATTGGTAGAGTGATTTGTTTTTGAGTAAATCCTTCATAGTGATGAAATCTACCTGCCATCACAACAAGTGTTTTATGTTCATATGTTCCAAAAATGAGACTTCCTTTATGTCCTATTAAAGACGATGTAGGAAAATGAGGAATATCTTTAAATGGTATTTCGTATTTATCTTCAATTAAATCAATAATACCACCTAATCCAGATCCTAAGATTAAGCCAATGGTTGGTTTTTGTGCATATTTTGATTTTAAAAAATCAAGTGTTTCTACTATTTGATCATACATAAATAAACTCCTTTATTGATAACTTAAGCCAAATCCAAATGGGAATAAATAATCTTCTTCCTTATATCCAATAGTATTTGAATTTGTACCAAATTGTGATGCATTCATATACCAAACAAATGGTGTTTTACCTGTAAAATCATAGTCACCAAATAAAACATCTGCAATACCATGACCAGCTTCGCTTCCTGGTAACCATGCAGCAACAAATGAATCAAAGTATGGTAAGACACTATTGATCAACAGTGGTCTACCTGATAATAATATACCTACGACATTTTTGCCTTCATTATGTGCACTTTCTGCAATTGCTAATGCGCTTGCATTATCTGGATGTGCATTTCTTCCATTAATGATATCAAGTGATGAGTCATCTCCATATCCTTCAGCATACGGTGTTTCAGCAAAAACGACAATCACAGTATCTGCATAATTTAGATTTGTTACTAATGTTCCAGAAGTGTTTTCTAGAGCTTCTTCAAACCCTTCCTTAATCGTTGTTGATCTTACTTCTTTTTCATATTGTGAAGCACCAAGTGCATCATTTGAACTTGGATCAACAACACCTTGCCAGCCTAAAGACCAACCGCCTAATTGTAATCCGAAATTATCAGATCCTGGTCCAACAATTACAATGTTTTCAGTTTTAGTTAGTGGTAAGGATTGATTATCATTTTTAAGTAAAACAAGTGATTCTCTGACTGCTTGTCTTGCAATATCTAAATGTTCTTGACTTGCTAAAAGTTCTGGTTTATATCTAAATAAATCATTATCAAATAATCCATTCTTATATTTAACAGTTAATATTCGATAAACAGCATCATCAATTCTAGATTCTAAAATATCACCTTGATTGACCGCTTGTAAAATACTATTATATGCGTTTTTCCAATCTGTTGGTTCCATTAGCATATCAACACCAGCATTGATTGATTGAACCACTTGATCATAATATGATCCTGGTAATTGATGTATGGCATTATAATCGGAAATGATAAAACCATTAAATCCTGATTCATCTTTTAGCACATCTTGAATCCAATATGTATGTCCATGCATTTTAGCACCTAAAATAGATGAATATGAAATCATAATCGTTTGAACATCAGCATCGATTGCTTCCAAATATGGTGCTAAAAACAAAGATCTAATTTGTGATTCCGTCATATTGACATCACCTTGATCTATACCACCTGTCGTCCCACCATCACCAATATAATGTTTAGCGGTTGCTGCTAAACCATAAGATTGTAATCCTTCAACATATGCTTTTGTTAGACCTGTAACAAGTGCTGTATTTTCACTAAAAGACTCATAAGTTCTTCCCCATCTCGCGTCTTGTACAACACTAACAGATGGTGCAAATGTCCAAGAAATACCAGTAAGTCTTGTTTCTTCTGCAACAACTTGACCAATAGATTGCATAAGTTCAGGATTATTTGCTGCACCTAATCCAATATTATGTGGAAATAATGTTGCATTAAGTAAGTTATTATTACCATGAACTGAATCTGTACCAAAAATCAATGGGATTTCTGATGAACTATTTTGAGCACCTAATTGATAAAGTAAATACATATTATACCAATCACTTACTGCATCCCCAGGTATAGATCCACCTGCATTTAAAACTGAACCTAAATTATAATTTTTCACATCATCTGGTGTTACACTGCCTCTTTCACCTTGAATCATTTGTCCAACTTTTTCTGCTAATGTCATCGTTGACATTTTTTGATAAACAAATGAATCCATTTGATCAAGATTTGGTGCAGTCCATGATAATGATCCTTCGTTATCATCATTAATAATTTCGCTAGATTCTACAACCTTAATAGATTGTATGTAAACTTTGCCTAGTTGACTTTCACTAATGTTTCCTAAAAAAATGTTAAGTTTACCACCATATAAATCAGAACTTGCTAAAAATGAACCCGTATATGTTTGATAACCTGTATTAAGTGTGAAAAGATCATCACTTAAGCGGTTATGATTATTATCTTCAAACGCTACACCAATATCTCTACCGTTTGTTACATCAGTTTTAGCAATTATCGTAAATGTATATCTGTTTTGTGATTTAAATTCAAAACCTTGATAACCAATATATGCATACCAATCAACAGTTGATGGTGCAATCACATCAACAACTAAATCTGTCTTATGATCGATGGTTTCATAATCAATAGACATATAACTATCACCATAAGTATAAAATGAAGGTCCATCACTCATATAATGTGTAAAATCAAAACCTTCTACATAATCAGATGGTAACACAGTTACACTGATGCTTTCTGAATATCTTTGATCACTATTTGATACATATAAAAAGATAACATCATAAACACCTTCTGTTGTAAGAAGGTTGTTTTCATTTGGAATGGTTGATGTAATCATGTCATCAGTAATTTCAATCGTTTGTTGCTCTTCATCTTCTAATAAAAACCAAGTTGTTAAATCTGGATAAGCATCACCAACATAAAGTTGATTGGTTGCTTCTGATGTTAATGATACTTGATATGTATGTGTGACTGTGTCTTGGTTACATCCGCCAAGTATAATCAAGATCATTAAGCTCATCATCAAAGTTGTTATTTTTTTCATCTTTTCCCTCTATTTTGTTAATGAAGCTCTAAAGACTTTTTTAAGTAAAGCTTCATCTATTTTTTTATCATAATATATTTGTAATGTCATTTTCTCTGTGACTTTAAATGCTTTAAGTTCTTCTAAATGAGATTCAATCCCTTTGGCAAATATATTTACATGATCCTTAAAAAAGAACATCATGATTGATGTTGGAAGCTTATGAAATGAATTTATACCTTCTTGAGGAACATAAAAAAATGGATGATTTACAAAAATCATTTCCTTAACGTCACTCATGCTTTGATGTACTAATGATCTTAACGTTGAAGCAACCACTTTACCTTCTTCATTTAAAGATTCAATATATTGGTCAATTGTTAAATATTTCATCTCTTCACCTATGTTCTTGGATCTGTCACATGCCATAACACTCCTGCTGGATCTAATAAATGGAATGTTGTTCCATAATGCACGTTCATCAATTCTGTATGTTTAATCATCTGATATTTACTTTTAATTGATTTAACGCGTTCCAAAAATGTATTTATATCATCCGTGTATAACTGAATCATCGTATTTTCTGCCCAAGTTTTTTCATAAGCTTTTTGTATGAAAAAACTTACCTTATCTTTTTTAAATAAAGTCAATGAATCATCTTCATATGCAATTTCAAATCCTAGGTCAATATAAAATTGTTTGGATATCTCAAAATCTATCGTTGGAATGAATGGTTGTATATTTGATAACATTGGTTTATCTCCTCTTTGATATTAAATACTTTTTGTAAATATGTCATCTAATCCCAATACGAATAATCTTAATTGATTAACTAGATGTTCTTCTTTAGTTTCTCTAAGTCTAATAAACGCCATGACAGGAATTGCTTTAATGATTTTATCTAATGCAAATCCTTTTGATATCATAGCATCCAGATATGGTTTAGAAAAATCATCTGCATATAATCTAAAAATAATATATGTACTTGCGATATCCATAACTGGATTGCCTAATTTAGCATTTGTCCAATCAATAATATATGGTATATCCTCATGATACATAATATTTTCTGGATGAAAATCAAAATGACATAGATGATATGTTTTTTCAATGTCATCTATAGATTGTAATGCATGTTTTTTTAGTGTTTCATCTAATTTGGATGTCTTGATTTGATAAGCAAATGTTTCATAAGAATCTGCAAGATTAAGGTTTTTATATAAAACATACTCAACTTGTAAGTTGATAAAATCTAAAAATCCTTGTTGATAATTATCGTTGATGATACGATCTGCAAGATTTTTACCTTTGAGCAAAGTCATTTGAATCATGTCATCTACTATTTTATATTCTGCGACATGTAATTTTGTATGATGATATATCTCATTTTGAACAGCAACTTCAAATCGCATATTATCTAAACTATATCCTTCTTTATACTTCTTATAAGCAAATTGCCCATCTGTATAAACAATGGCTGAAATACCTTCACCTAATTTATCCATTGTTCCCTCCATTTTTATTTTTCTTTTAAGTCTAATAATACAATGTTTTCTATATGTTCTGTAAATGAAAACATATCAACTGGTTGTATATCTTTAATTTCATACATATGTAATAAACTCTTTAAATCTCTAACTTGTGTTTCAACATAACATGATATATATACAATTCGTTTGGGTTTAAGCTTTTTAACTGCATTTAAAAACTTAAGTGTTGCTCCAGCTCTTGCTGGATCAAGCATAAGCACATCAATTTTTCCATGAAACTGTTCAATGTAGTTTTCAACATCTTCATTATAAAACTTCACATTTTGAATATGATTTTGCTTTGCATTGATGATAGCATCTTTGACAGCACTTTGATTGATCTCAACACCGATGACTTCTTTAGCTTTTTTTGCTGCAAGTAATGAAATCGTTCCAATCCCTGAATAGCAATCCATGACAACATCTTTATTTGAAATATTCGCTTGATTAATAGCATATTCATATAATTTAATCATTTGTTCTGGATTCACTTGATAAAATGATTTAGCAGATAATCTGAAACTTAAACCATCAAAACCATCTTCAATATAGCCAGGACCATAGATTATCTTTTCTTCTCCATATAAAACAATAGGTGTTTGTTTATTTTGTATCATCTGAATCGCAGTTTTTAATGATTCATGTTCTTTTCTGATGTCGTTAACGATATGTTTAGCATTTGGAAACAAATTTCCATGTGTAACAAACACTAAAAGCATATCCTTATTTAAAAATGATTTTCTAATTAATACATGTTTTAAAATACCTTGTCGTTTTTTAATATCATAAGCACTTATTTTATATTGATTAAGCACCTTTTCTATCGTCTGCAATAATTCGTTAATTTTTTTATCATGAATAAAACTTGAAAAACCAGGATCGATATCATGAGTGTTTTCTATAAACATGCCAAGTCTTAGCTTAGGTCTTTTATCAATAAAGACAGTCGTTGCACTTGCAGTTACTTTGTGTCTATAGTGCTTCTCTTGATCATTTTTGATGATCTTATTCACAGGATGTTTAATATGAGATTCACTAAAAACACTTAATACATGATTTTGCTTAAGTTTTAATTGTTCAATATAAGGTATTTGTTTATATGATTGATTCATGATTTCACCTAAATTCGTTCTGATATATTTATTTTATCATGAAATGATAACAATCCCATGAATTCACTACCATCATAGATTGGATAATTCAAATATAAAGTAAATTATTTCAATTTTAGTAACAAATATCATAAAATATAATTAAATAGGAGGTTTAGATATGGAACAAAATGCTTTTACTAAATTACGTCGTTTTAATTTAATTATGGGTGGTCTTCATTTCATCCAAGGTGTATTAATGATTTTTCTTGCTACTTCAGTGATCCAAAAAATAGCTGAATTTCAACCTGTCATCACCATTAATTTTCTTGAATTCAATTTTGACACACAATCACTAGAACCTGCTTCAAGAGCATTATTTACATTACCTTTTGGAATCCTTGTGGCTAGCTTTTTACTACTTTCTGCACTTGCTCATGCGCTCATCTCAATCCCAAAGAAAACTAATGAGATTTATGTTGCTGACCTCAAAAAAGGCATCAATCGATTTAGATGGTTTGAATACGGTCTTAGTTCATCAGTCATGATCGTACTCATTGCAACGTTATTTGGTATTTATGATATTGCATCACTTTCTTTAATCTTTATATTAAACTTTAGTATGAACATGTTTGGTCTTCTCATGGAGCAAGTCAATGCGAATAAAGATGATGGTAAAATCAAATGGGGTTCCTTCATTTGGGGTTCAATTGCAGGTGTTGGTCCATGGGTAGCAATACTTCCTTACATGTTTGGAACAGGTAATTTTGATATGGTTCCCTGGTTCGTTTGGGCCATTGTTGGAACTTACTTTGTTGCTTTTAATACTTTCCCTGTTAATATGGTCTTACAATATAAAAAAGTTGGAAAATGGAAAGATTATTTATATGGTGAACGTGTCTATATCATCTTAAGTTTAGTTGCAAAAACTTTCTTAGCATGGTTAGTCTTATTTGGAGCAATGCAACCATAATAAAACTATATAAGCATAAAAAAAATAGGCAAATTTTGCCTATTTTATTTTACTGAGAATGACATAACCGGTAGTTTATGCTTTAGATAATGATCCCAAGTCCATAAAAATATCGCATGAACAGGAAGGAATAACGCACCTAATCCTAAATAATCAAACATGGACCCTTCTAATGCTGGTTCATAAATATACATCGCATCTGTATATCCAAATTTAGTAATTAATATAACACCTAAAGTGATATATAATGCTAATCCAAGTGGAAGAATAAACCATTTTTTAAAAGATGGTGTAACGTATCCTGTCATAAATAATAATAGAATTAAAAAAACCATAATGGTATGATGAAGTAATCCTGAGATTGTCATACTGTACCAAATAGAGTCTGCTTGGACAATAAAATCTGGATAGATAAGTGTTAGCAAACCTCCTAAGAATCCAATATAGACTAACGCGTGAAACAAAGGATGATTTTTCTTTAAAAATATTGCAGCTAATGCTAATGAAAAGCTGGTAACGCCACAATAACTACTTGGAATAAAAAATTGAAATCCATCACGTAAAGCACAGACCGAAATTCTATTCCATAAAATAGAAGCCAGTAAAACAATACCAATAATTCTGATCATATTTCGTGCTTGCTTCTCACTTTTAACATGTCGATATATCCATATCAACCCCAAAACCATAAGCGCGATGACAACAGCATCATAAGTTAAATGTTGCCATCCAAAAATCTGTGGTGTCATAAATTTGTCCCTCTTTAATTTGTAGTGTAATATCTATAGATATTTTATCACACGATTATAACTTATAGACAAATATTTTATTTCATGCTAGACTAAATATATATTAAATTCTACAGGGGGTAACGATATGACTTGGTTCTTTGTCATTCTTGGTGGTGCAATTCTTTTAATGGTCATTATTTCTTTTATTCCAGTTGATAATACTGCTGAAAAAAGATTTAGATCTGGTAACCACAATAAAAGTTATAACAATGGATCTTTTGGTACAAGAGGTCGTAGATAAATAAAACACCTTACTTTGGTAAGGTGCTTTTATTCAATCATTTAGACTTTTTTTTACGCATAATCATGCTATAACAAATATGATTTAATCGTTTTTTTGCTTTCAAATAAATGTCTTAAACCTTTATAACAATATTGTACGATTTGATATAAATCTCAATTTTTGGTAAAATAAAGGCATCTAGATACATTGGAGGGATTATATGATTTATGTTATACTTATTGTTGCTGTTATTATTTTAATGCTTATTAAAGTTTTTTTACTACCTACAGATAAAAATACAAAAAAAGGATATGGTTCAGGTCATAAGTATATACCTAAAATCCGTCCTGGTGATGGTCGTTATAGAAATAGATAAACAAAACACCTTACGCTGGTAAGGTGTTTTTTTATACAATAATTCAAATATTAAGCAATACTTAATGCATAAACAGCGGTATTTGCCAATGTGATTAATGTGAAGAACATTGTTGTGAAGAATACTGATGTCCAAACATTTCCAGTTTTTTGTGAAATTCTTCTCATTAAAATACCAGCAACTGATAATGTTGGAATTAAACCAACAC
Source organism: Acholeplasmataceae bacterium (assembly GCA_050251655.1). GTDB lineage: Bacteria > Bacillota_I > Bacilli_A > Acholeplasmatales > Acholeplasmataceae > WOFB19. The sequence goes on along the minus strand of JBFWMH010000005.1, from coordinate 82,463 downwards.
ATAGAATTGCAGATAAACTGAATGTAGGATAAGCTGCAACACCTGAAGTATATAATACACCATATTGATATACTAAGAAAATAATGACAGGTCCTGCAAGTAAGAATGCAGACAATAAATCAGCTTTCCAACCTTTCATACCTTTAGAGTTAACAAATACTGTTACAGAAGCTGCTAAATAATAAATAAAGAATAAAGGCATATATTTAAGCGCTGCAACAAATTGATGACTGTTAAAGATTTGAATAGCATAAGTATAGAATCTAAAATCAGTTAAGAAGATCCAACCTACAAGTGCAACTAAGAATAATGCTACAACAGTTAATGCAAGTGCTGTTAGGAAACTTGCTCCAACTTGTTTAGAAGATGCTTTCAATCCATAAGGATTAATCACTTCTTCACCAGCATTCATTGCAGGTGTTACACTAAATACGATTAAGAAAATTAAGAACGCATTACCAATTGCCCAGTAAACAATTGTATTTACTGAAGGCGCACTCCAGAAAATAACATTACTGATGATTTGTGTGTTATTTAAGAACCATCTAAATGCTAGAGCAAGTAAGATAATTGCTAATCCACCAAATGATACTTTTTGTGCCATCTTAATTTTATGATTATCTTTACCTAAAATTGCAAAAATCCAAATAGCGCCTAATACTAATACGACTGCACCAATGAGGTAATACATTGCATTTGCTAAGTTAATCAAATCAGCAGAACGATCCATTAATAAAGTAATGAAGAATACTGTTAACAATGTAGAAATTGATATAACAATCCACTTCATGCCTTTCTTTTCTGGAGATAACTTAACTTCTTGTTCTACTAATGCTTCACCATTTGCATATACATGTTTAAATACTGGAAGTTTAGAAATAAGTGCAAACAATGGGAATAACATGATGAATAATGAAACAAGCGCTAAAAGAGTAAATGCTTCTTTTAACCACCAAACTTGTGTTGTAGAACCAGTATCAACTCCATAGCTTGATAATGTTTGTAATCCATGAAGTGTTAATTGATATGAGAATGCTTCTTCAAAGAATTCAATCGTGTATTTTCCTGATTCTAAAGACCAAGTGTTTTGAGGGTGAGTTTCATTTGGAGTATATATAACTCTTTGACCGCCATCATAGCTATAGAATACACCAGCTTCTGCTTCACCTTCTGTTGTTCTTCCTAAAAATGCAAGACCAACTGCATCTTCAGTATAGTCTTTATAGACAACTGAACCAGCACTAGTACCTGAATTATCAAAGAAGAATTGATCATAATGAGCAGCAATCACACCACTTGAACGTGTTTGGAAATAAGTTTCTGGATTTGCAGTAAAGATATATCTAAAATCTGCACCAACAGCAAGTGAAGCAGCAATCATTCTATGACCTGATACTGCAAACTGCATTTCATCAAAAATAACAGCATATTCTGATGAGAAACCACCCATTGAGTGACCACTAACCCCTATCATACCATTGCCATTAGCATCTTTTAATACATAATCTTGAGCATACATATAAGTTACAGCATCAAACATTGAATATACATAGAAATTAAATGCTGATGGTGTATCCCATGTTGAATCACCATGATCATACATATCAAATGCTAAGACAACATACCCACGTCTTGATAATTCAATAGCACCTATTTCTTGCATTTCTGAATTATTTAAATATCCGTGAGTCAAAATAACTGCAGGAGCTGGATTAGATGCATCCACACCTCTTGGTGTGTATAAATATCCTGATAACTCCCCACGTTCTGTTTCAAATGAGATCTTATCTACTTTAACGCTAAAGAATGAGTTTTGAACAAGTGATGCTCCTAAACTAAATGCAAGCGTAGCAATAACTAAGATCACAAGCCACTTAAGTGACTTTGACATATTTTTAAACATATTTTTCTCCCTTCTCTATATGTTTTAATACCCTTTTAGGAAAAAATAAAAAGCGAAACAAAAACATTAGCTGTTTGTGCTTCGCTCGAATTCTCTCGCAGTTAACTTGAACCTACAAAGTCATGTTATCACTATTTTGAAAAGATGTCAATAAAATATCCTTGAGTTTTTCGTTTTATTTAATGATTAAATTTGTAACATCATTTAAATCAATTAAAATCGCAAGTGCGATAATAACAATAATTAAAATGATGCCACCTAAATAAAACATAATTGGATGTCTTTCTAATAAATCTCTCATGTCACACCTCAAAAACTTTCCACTTATGTTATAACATTATAAATGTTAAGGATGACATTTTTTTCATAAAATTTACATTTCAATAAAAAAAGGAATGATCACATGATCAAATCCTCTTATATCTTCTTCTTTTTATTAACCACATATAAAAGATATGAAAATACCCATATCGCTGATGTGATCGCTACAACATAAATAAATACTCCCATATATCCAATATCTGTAGGATCTACAAAAAAGTAAGGATACTCATGTGTAAATAAACCTCTAATCATGGCATATATAAAATATAAAACAGGAAAAGTTAATGCTTGATACGTATCTTTAAACATAACTTTGTTTTTGGGAGTGAATACTAAATAATCAACAAGCATTAATATTGGAATGAGTACATGTTTTAATAAATTAGGTATTTGATAATAATCAGGTGAACTCATATCACCTAAAAGTGTATTATAAACAATAAATGTAATCATGATTATTAACGTGACATCAAACTTAAGCATATAGTCTCGTTTCAACGTTTTAACATTGAATAACAATTTATATATTTCATATGAAATCCATATGAACACAAGAAAATTCGATAAGTTCGTATAATAGTAAAGATAGTCAAGATCAAATCTGAGTTGATAAAGTCTTGTTGATTCGAAAAAATTGATGAGAGCAATCAAAAAGAAAAAGGCTCTATATATTAAAATATATTTGTTATTTTTCATATTGCAATTTCCTTTCACTTAATTAAAAATAATTTTATCATAAACTCACTTGTGAGTAAAGAAAAATAAAAAGTGCCTCAGCACTTTATACTTTTTTAATATGAATCATTTTTCCTTCATAAACAGCTTTTGTTTGTTTCAATTTAGACAATGCTGTTTTTTTAATTCCGAAAACAGTTTGATTGTTTTCATGTTTAATATCACCAATATTTTTTTGGAAAATACCAAAGGATTGATCCATCATTCTTAAGAACTTAGGTGGGGTCATTTGATCTTTTCTACCAATATTAACCACATAGTCTTGGTATTCACCTTTTCCTCTTTTACCTTTGAAATCATTGTTTTTCTTAGCTTCTTTTGATTTCTTAGGATTGATCATTTCAATATCACTATAATTTTTCGCTTTAGGAATTGTTTGATCTAATAGAATGTTGATGAGCTGTTCTTTTGTTGTTTTTTCAAGCAAATCAGCAATTTGATCTAAGTGATTATCAACTTCATCAGTTAATTGCTTCATAAGGCTCTTTTTAAATGCATTTAATTGTGCGTTTTTGATATCAATTTCTGTTGGGATTTCATTAAATACAATCGTATCATTAATGTATTTTTCAACATCTTTTAATTGATTTTGTTTTCTTGGTGTTACAAATGAACATGCGAGTCCTTTTTTACCAGCTCTACCTGTTCTTCCAATTCTATGAACATAGATTTCTAGTTCATGTGGTAAATCATAATTAATAACAAGTTCTACGTCATTAATATCTAACCCTCTTGCTGCAACGTCAGTTCCAACTAAGATTTCTAATTGGCGATCTCTAAATCTTCTCATAACATCGTTTCTACCACGCTGTTTAATATCACCGTGGAGTGCATCTGCTAAATATCCATGTTCTGTTAAATACTCAGTAATTCTATCAACATCAGCTTTAGTGTTAGAAAAAATAATTGTACTCTTTGAATTTGTATAGTCTAATACTCTTGCAAGAAGTGGTAATTTATCTTCATTTTTAACAATGTAATAAAATTGCTTGATTTTATCGACTGTTAAAGTTTCACTTTCAACTTTTAAAATCACTGGATCATGTTGATATGTTTTAGCAATTTTTCTAATTGCTGGAGGCATCGTTGCTGAAAATAATAATATTTGTCTTGTTTCATTAATATGAGACATAATATTTTCTATATCTTCTTGAAAACCCATCTTTAACATCTCATCAGCTTCATCAAGTGCTAATGTAGTCACTTCTTCTAGTTGAATGGTTCCACGATCCATATGATCAATCATACGTCCTGGTGTTGCAATCACGATATGTGGTTTCTTTTTAAGTGAAGAGAATTGTTTTTCATATGATTCTCCACCTACGATTAATGCAATATTAACATCCTTGTTGAACTTAACAAGTTTTAGCATTTCTTTATAAACTTGAATCGCTAATTCTCTTGTCGGACATACGATTAAGCCTTGTGTACGTCTTTCATTTGTGTTTAGCTTTTCGAGCATTGGTATACCAAATGCAAATGTTTTTCCAGTTCCTGTTTGTGCTTGTCCTATAATATCAAAACCCTCAATAGCTTTAGGTATAGCTAAAGCTTGTATAGGTGTTGGTGTCTCAAATCCAAGTGCTTCAATTGCTTGTTTAGTTGTTTCTAATACGGGTAAATCTTTAAATAAAATATCCATGGTTTTCCTACTATTCTTTATGTGCTTTTTTCAAGCCTCATTAAGTATACCACATTTATTGATTTTGTGATAATTTTTGTTCAAATAAAAAAGTGATGATTATTCACCACTTTATCATCGTTAACTAATATTGATGCTACCAGTATCAGTTGTAGCATTTAAATAATAATTACTATCTGTTAATACTAAGTTATATTCGTTTCCTTGAGACAAATTATTTACTTTTACTGTCCCTGTATCTGTTTGTAATTTTAATGTTCTATTGGTCAAATCTAAATCAGTAGTATAAATAGATCCTGTATCACTTTTTAAATCAATTTTATTTGAATTTACTTGATTTAAATAAATGGACCCAGTATCAACATTGACGTCTATTTGATAAGTATCAACATTTGAGATATAAACAGATCCTGTATTTGTATCAATACTTAATTTAGTATCGATATTACCTAAATCATAGTGAACTGAGCCAGTTGCCGTATCGAGTGTTGCTGTTGTTGCATCCACATCTTCTACATCAATTCGACCCGTATCTGTTTTCAAATTAAGTGTATCAACATTTAAAAAATGACTTAACATAATATCTCCAGTATTTGTCGTTGCATCGATATTAAATGTTTCATTTGCCGGAATATTGATAGTTAGTGTAAGAACTTCTCTAGATGCAAAACTCCAAGAAAACCAATGGCTTATGGTAAATTCTTCATCTAAAGTCACTTTTAACACGTGATCAACAAGTGTAACATTCCAAATATCATCTTCTTTTTCATAATATGAGACTGAAATCATATCATCTTCTGAAGGTGCAATCACAACATTTCTTGTTGTAACATCGACTTCTAATGTTTGTATCGTTTCTTGATATGTATAAGGATCTACTAATTGATAGTCTTGATCATTAGTAATAAATGTCGTAATATCCTCAAAGGTTGCACCCATCGCGATACCACCAATCACTAATAAAATACCAGCAACTATAAAGAAAACAATCATCGTTTTAAATAGTTTCATCTTGACCCCTCTTTCTAACAATAAGTTTACTAAACCATATTGCTAATTGTTGTAAAATAATCCATGAAAATTTAACAAATATGTAACCTAGTGCAAGTAAACCGCCAAAAGTGATAAATCCAATCCCAAATGAAACAAGTAATTCAGGAAGTGCAAGTCCTAAAGTAATGACTTTTGCTGCGTATGCAATAATGGTAACAAAAGCACTTGCTATAATCACAAAGCCACTAAAGATAAATGAGATTGCTACAATCATTAAAGACACATATACAATTCCTAATGGAAGTAAAATTGGTGATGAGAATAATACCAATAAAATCAACCATGCATTTTTACTCATTGTTTTTTCTTTCCCAGTGCGTTTAGATAAAACCTTAGGTACCATTTATTTTGCAATCTTTTTAGGTTCATATTGATTTAATATCTTATCAATATCTTCACCATCATCAAGTTTATCATTGACCATTTCTTCATAATAATCAATGACTTCAGTTGCTTCATCTTCGCTTATATATTTATCTAATTCTTTTTCTAATTCATTTAACCATTGCTTTAGTTTTCTACTCTCGTTCATGATAAACCCCTTACTCTTTGGTCAAGATATCATATATTTTTTTAATATCTTTCCATTCATCTAAAAAATCATCTATTTGAAGAAATCCTTCTCGCGTGATTTTATAATATTTTCTGTTTCTTCCATTAAATAACCGATTATAAGTTTTTAAATGCTCTTGTTTTTCTAATCTTCTTAAAATGGGATATAGTGTAGACTCACTGATTTCTATATACGGTGTTAAATCAGTAATAAGTTTGTAACCATATGAATCTTCTTTTGATAACATCGCTAAAACAAATATTTCTAAAACACCTTTTTTAAGTTGTTGTTTCATATATACCTCCATTTCAACAATATTATACATTGCATAGTATTAAGTTGTCAATAAAAAAAGATGATTTTCACATCTTTAATTATTTGTTTTCATATTTATCCCCACATCTAAAAGATAATTCTTCAACAATCTCATTAGAATGGTCAATATATCGTTTAAAATGGTTAAGTGCTTTCCCCGGTCCACCTTCATGTGTGATCAAAGTTGTAACTTTTTTATGTTTAAACTTGTTTTTCATTAAGAATTTTTTCATAAAAGGAGCAATTGTAAAAGCCCATACAGGTGATGCGAGAACAATCTCTTCATACTTATCAAAATCAATATCAAATTCATGATATTTTAATTTTGAATTAAGTGTAGCAAACATACCAAGATATGCAAGCTGCCAAAAATAACTTCTAGGGATTTTGATTTTACCTTTAAGTCTAAAGAAATCACCTTCAAATAATTCTTTCACTTTTTTATCTGTATGTCCACTTAATGAATAATAGATAATTGCTTTCATAAAATCACCTCTATAACTCTATTTTATAATAAAAAGATGAAACTTAAAATGAAAGTTCCATCTTTTTTACATGAATACATCTTTTATTTATTAAACATAATCTTTTCTGAGTTAAACATCTTAGTTAAAATCCAGACACCGATTGAGACAATCACAAGATTTGACCCAATGGTTATCGCTAAATATTCTGGATTAACAGTTAAACTTAAAATGCTTGTGATACTTTGAACTGAATTATACAAAGGAATAAAATAAGCAAATAAACTTGAACTTGTTGTTCCTAACATTGATGAAATCCCTATAAGCATATTAAGCATCATAAATGGAATAGCAAGTGATGCAGCTTCTTTAATCGTCTTAGCATATGCAGATACGATAGATAGTAATACAACATAAATGAGTACTGTTGATATAATAACGATAAATAATAAAATATATGTTCCTGCACCATACATACTTACAGTCACATTAGCACCACCTAACAACTTAGGCAAGGATAACATCACTCCAGCAAATGAAGATGTCGCACTTACTAAAGTTATCATACTTAATGAGATAATCTTTCCAAGGGCAATTTCACTTCTCTTAGTTGGTGTCATTAGAAGTGTAGCAATCGTTCCTCTTTCTTTTTCACCAGCAATTGATTCTGATGATACAGACATTGCACCACTAAATAAGAAAGTCATTAACAAAAATGGTAATAAGGTTGTAATGAGTTTTATGGATAAATCATTTTCTGTTGCTTGATCATATGAAACATCTGTTTCTCTATTAATATCAAATTTATTTGAAAGTTGAGATTCATAATAATCAAAAACTGAAACATAATAACTATAGATTGTACTTGATTCATTACTTGTAGAATTATAGAATATTTGGATTTCTGGTGCATTTCCATTTCCAACCGTATAATTCATCATATCTTGATAAAAATTAGCATCAAACTTGATATATAAATCAACTGTTTTATTCTCAATAGCTTTTAAAATATCCGCATCTGACATATCTGGTGTCAAAATAGTAATATTAAATGCTTCGCTTTGATTAAATCCATCTAATTCAGTTGGTTGATTTTCTACATATACTTGATATTCATATGTAGGATCTACAGAAGATAACTGTGATGTGAAATTACCCATAATAGAATATAAGACAAAGATTAGAACCCCAGGTAATATAAGTGATATTAACATTCTACGATCTGTAAAAACACGTTTAAGTTCTTTTTTGATCATTGTGATAACATTATTACTCATGAGATTCACCTCTATGATCTTCATAAAGTTCAAAGAACACATCTTCTAGTGTTTTTTCTTTAGTCATATTTTCTACTGTATCTTCTAGCGCCATTTTACCATCAATGATGATACCTACTCTATCACATAACTTTTCAACTAATGAGAATATATGTGTTGATAAAATAACTGTTTTTCCTTCCTTCTTTAAATCAATTAAGAAATCAGTTACTGTTTTAGCAGTAATAATATCAAGACCGTTCGTTGGTTCATCAAAGATAATGATATTAGGATTATGGACGAGTGAAATCACGAGTGAAACCTTTTGTTTCATCCCTGTTGATAAATCTGCAACTTTAACTTCCATAAATTCATCAATGCCAAATTTTTTGAACATGATTTCTTTTCGTTCGTTTGCGGTTTTTTCATCGACCTTATGTAATTTACTAAAATAATCATATAAATAATTAGGTGTGAAAAAGTCTTCAAGTTTTAACTCACTTGTTAAAAATCCTATTTTCGCATGAACAATACTTGGATCATCATTTATAGAAACACCATCAATGGTTGCTTCTCCTTGATCTGGTTTAATCAGCGCTGCTAACATTCTTAAGGTTGTTGTTTTACCAGCACCATTTGGCCCAAGTAAGCCATATATTTCTCCTTCATATGCGGAAAAACTTAAATGATCAACAGCAACTTTTTTTGTTTCTTTTGTATTTTGAATCTTTTGTTGTTTTTTTGATAAGTTAAATGTTTTAACTAAATCATTCACTTCTAGTAATGCCTTCATTTGCTATCCTCCTTAAAATTTCTTTTGATATATATATCCCATTGCTTGGATAAATAAAGTTTCAATTAAAATCATTCCTGCAATTGCTAATGATATAATTTGTAGTGTTTCAAACATCCCGAAGACAACCACTAAAACAACTGATAATAAAATATGGAAATAATAACCTGCACTCATTTGTTTTTCTTTAATCATGATGATTCGTTCATCACTTTCACTAATCTCAACCTTTTTCATAAATGTCTTACTATTTTGTGCAATTAAAGAAAACAAGATGACTGTTATACCAAATGATAATGTAAATCCACTTAAATAATCATTTAAAAAATGTAAAGCAAAATTGAGTGAAAACATAAATAGTGATATGAGTCCGATAATCAATATCCATTGTAAATATTTTTTTGTAAATGATTTATGCTTCATGTGTCTTCCTCCTCGTCATAAATAAATATATGTTCTATTGTCGTTTCAAATAACTTGGCAATCTTAAAAGCTAAAACAATCGATGGGTTATATTTCCCTTTCTCAAGAGAAATAATTGTTTGTCTAGACACTTTAAGCATTTGTGCAAGCTCTTCCTGATTTAAATTTTTCTCTTTCCTTAATTGTTCAAGAATGTTTTTCATATCATCACTCCAATGTAAAACTAACTTTACATTTATCATTATACAACGATTGCTTATAATGTCAAGCATGCTTTACAAAAAAAGCACATAAAAATGTACTTAGTTATACTTTAATTAACATAATTATTGCTTATTTTGTAAAAATTAAATACTGATAACCTTCAAGTATAAACGTTTGATATTCTTCTAATTTCACTCGATTACCATTAGAATCAGTCCAATAATCCATATAGATATTCATCTCAACTGTTTGTGTGATAGTGTATGAAGATAGATTAGCTACAACTAAAACGTAATCATCTGATGCTTCATCAAAACGAACAAATACAAGTATATCTGGATCATTGACATATAAAAAGTCAGTAGAATTCGTAAAATTATCATTATATAATGCTTCATGATTTACTTTTAAATCAACAAGTGTTTCTAAAAAAGGTTGATCATCATATTGATTCCAATTGATTTGATCTTTTTCAAAAAATTGAAGCATATGTTCACTTGATGACTCTTGTCCTGAGTAAATAAGTGGCATACCTGGCAATGTAAATGTCAACATGGTCATCAAAGATTTACTATCGCCAAATCTAGAATCTATAGTTCCTTCCCATGAGTTTATATCATGATTTGTTATAAAATTTAATGGAAATGCACCATCAGGATATCTTTGATTTGCAAGTTTTAAGTAGTTTATTAAATCAACGACTTGTTCATTTTGTTGATAAATTGATTGTAGATGCCCAAGCAAATCCCAACCACCATAATTGGCATTAAATGTATCAAACCAATCATATCTAGTATTATCTTCAGCCAAGAAAAAAATGTCTTCTTTAAGACTTGTAACTCTACTTCTTAATGTTTCCCAAGTGCTTTTTTCTACACCATTTGCAAAATCACATCTAAATCCATCAATATCAAAATCATGAATCCAATAGTATAAAACATCCCCTAATGCTTGTATCGTATCGCTTCTAGATGTGTCTAATTCAGCCACATCATACCAAGTGGTTCCTATAGGATGTGTAATCTCTCCATTGACATGAAGGTAATACTCAGGATGTTCACTTATCCAATCATGATCCCAACCAGTATGATTAAAGACAATGTCCATCACAATTTTAAATCCCATATCTTTTGCAGTTTGGACTAAATGTCTATAATCTTCAAGTGTCCCAAATTCAGGATTAACACCATAATAATCTTTAATAGAATAATAAGAACCTAGTGTACCTACTCTATTAACTAAAGATATCTCATGTATAGGCATAAACCATAATATTTCAACCCCGAGTTCTTTAAGTCTAGGTAAATTCGATTCGAATGCACTAAATGTGCCTTCTTCACTGTATTGTCTAAAATTGACTTCATACATGACACTATCATTCATCCAATCAGGCATAGAAATGCTTGAAGTACTTATGGTTTGATCTTCACCGATAAAAGTAGGTAGATGACTTGAAAACACATATGGATCTTCAGTGCTACATGAAGTGAGTAACAACAGACTAATAAATATATATAATATGTATATTTTTTTATTTCTCATGGTTTAACCTCAACTGTGTGACTTAATTATATTATACACAATTATATCAATACATCGATTGTAAAATTAATGGTTTCATGCTATAGTTATTATATAATAATAACTAATGTGAGGTTATCTATGTCCTTAACAATTAAAGATAAACAATTGCTACTTGATGGTATTCCACAAACACTCATGTTTGCAGAATTTCATTATTATAGAACAAAACGTAGTGAGTGGGAAGATAGAATTAAACAAATCGTTGATGCAGGATTTCAAGGGATAGCGTCTTATATCCCTTGGCTTTTACATGAATATCATGAAAATGATTTTGATTTTACTGGTAAATATCATGAAGCGCATGATTTAGAAGGTTTTATTGAATTGGTAGAATCTTATGGTCTTTATTTCATTCCAAGACCAGGCCCATTCATTATGGCTGAGATGAAAAATGATGGTATTCCTTTTTGGGTATCACAAAAATATCCCGATGTTAAACCTATCACTTGGCATCATAAAGAAGGTACAACTGTAACTGTTGATTATATGAATGAACATTTCTTGAAAGCTTCTAAATCATATTATGAACAAGTGATTCCTATTTTAGTAGATCATATGTATCCAAAGGGTAAAATCATAGCTCTACAATTAGATAATGAAGTTGGTATGCTTTCATGGGTTAGCAATAATCCGGAATTAAATGATCCTGTCATTAAGTCTTTTACCGAATTCATTAAATCTAGTTATCAAAACCCATTAGAACTTTATCCATTTTTAAATAGTTCGTTTGATGAAATTAAACATAAAATCAGAGTTCCTGAAATATCTTATTTAAATCAACTTCATTTTGATTTAGGACATTTCTTTAGAACAAGACTTGCATCATATATTACTTATTTAAAAAACTTATCCATTGATTTAGGTTTTAATCAAAATCTCTTTATCATTAATATTCATGGTTGTAGTGCAGGAAGATCAACAACTTATCCAATTGGTCTATCTCAATTATATGAAACTTATACCAATCAAAAAGATGTGATTTCAGGAAGTGATTTATATATCAATGATTTTGACGTGCCTACATTTCAAGATTCTTACATGGCAAATATATTAACAGATGCGTTAAACGATGAGGATCAAGTGTTAACTTCTCTTGAATTTAGTGCTGGAACTGGTGATTATGGAGATAACTATTCGCAGCGTTATTCAACATCAAGAATTGATTTTATGACAAGATCATTTGTAGCACTGGGTAATAGACTACTTAATTTCTATACATTTGCTGGAGGGATAAACTATAGATTAAATGATCATCTTGGTGATGGTAATGATCGAATAGCAACCACTGGTGAGCGTCATGGATTTGCTGCACCTATAGATCCTGAAGGAAACAAATCTTATGTGTTTGATAAAACTAAAGAAGTTGTCACATTAATGAAACATCATCAGTTACATTTAGCAAAACAAAAACCAGTTTTTGATGATATCACTTATGGTTTTATACCTGATTATTTCATGACAGAGTTTCATTACCCTAATGTTCAACCTACCATTCATCAAAATATATCCAAATATAGAGGTGGCATGTTTTGGGATGTTATTTCAAAATCATTGTTACTTCTAAACTATCACTTTGATGCTACTGATTTACAAAGATTTAATCCTGATCCAAACAAACTTTTATTACTCCCATCTGCAACCTACATGGAAGCTTTTATTCAGCAAAAAATTGTAGACTTTTTAAAACAAGATGGTCGTCTTCTTCTTTATGGAGAGCTTCCAAGATTTGACTTAAAAGGAAATACTTGCTCAATTTTATCTGATTATTTAGAACTAGAATTTATACAAAACGAAATACATAAACCTCATCCATATCGTTCATCAATTATTTCAAAAAATATCTTAGAAGGAAAAAAAGAATTACATAGACCGTTTTGGCAAACTTGGAAAACTAGTGATCCAAGCAATGTGTTATTTTCAGTTTATGACATCAATGAGGATTGTGGATTCATCTTTGATAAACCCCATAAGAAAGCCATTATCATGACATGTGAATTTCATAGTGATTTGGACGCATTTGAAAAATTCATGCATTTTTTCAACGTTAATAAACATATACATGCTTCAACAATTCCATATCACGGTGTATTTATTTTCCAAAGTCAAAACAACGATTTTGAATCTTATATGCATATCATCAATTTAGATGATTTTGATAAATCTTTCGAAATTGAACTTCATGGGAAACCAAGACTTATTGAACTAGAATCTAAACAAGCACTTATGCTTCCAATGAATCTACAATTAAATAAAGATATTAAAATCTTATATACAACCAATGAAATTGATGCTTTTGATAACAACTATTTAAGTATCAAACTTGCCGGAAAAACTTTTAGTCTCCAACTAGAAACTAAAAAGATTGTTACTTGTGATGACCCATATGTAACAATTACAGTTAATGACTCGATTGTAGATGTGATAAGAACAAATCGACTATATGATGAATCTCATATCATCATAAAAATAAAGTAGCTTACAAATTAAGCTACTTTTTTTCTATGATTAGTCCTTGTTCTATATCTTTTGCAAGTGATAAAAACCTTTCATGAGCATAAGCGAAAAAATGCTGGTTTGCTTTACAAAATACATCTTTATGACTTAAATCTCTTCTTCTTTTACAACCCGTTCTACAAAGCGAGAACCATGGACAAGTATAGCAATCCTCATGTTTATCCATTGACTCATAAATGAATTTCTTCGAAATGTCATTAAACATCAGTGATTGAAATCCTTCATCAATCATCCCTAATTTGTGTTTTTCATCCACATAAAAATCACAAGGATAAACACTACCATCAGATTCGATGACGTTTTGTATTGAACATGTCCCCTTCATTTCACAACTTTCTGGTTCATATCCTAAATACATTAAAAGTATTTGATCAAAATATTTAATAGAGACTAAGCAATTATTTCTAATATCATCATACCAAAGATCAAATAATGTTTTAATCATTTTTTCATATTGTTCTTCACTTAAATGTGGTGATGTGTGCATCAAATTTATTTCAGATAATTCTGGTAGAAATTGAAGATGTGTCATCTGCTCATTTTTATAAAACGCATAAACTTTTTCAATGTTATTTGCTAAATCATTATTTACTACTGTTAAAATATTGACATCAATATCATAAGCTATAAGTTTGTGATATTGTTCTAATACTTGATCAAAACTACTTTGATAATTCTTAAAATATCGATATGTGTCATGATGTGCCTTATATCCATCTAATGATAGACCTACTAGAAATTGGTGTTTTTTAAAAAATAATAACCATGCCTCACTTAGTAAAGTACCATTGGTTTGAATATTATAATGAATGATTTGAGACTGATTTTTATGTTTTATAACATATTCAATAAATGATATAAAAAACGGTAAACCAATCAATGTTGGTTCACCGCCTTGAAATGAAAAATGAATATGCCCCATCGGTACCATAAGCAGTGATTGATCAATAATTTTAATCATGGTTTCTTGTGTCATAAATCCATAATCTTTAATCTCTCTATGATTTGCAATATCCTCATAAAAACAATATGAGCAAGCCATATTACATTTACTGCTTGAAGGTTTAATTAAGACAGATAATTGTTGCATGTTAACTCCTACGTGTTTCTGATAACGAGTTTTACTGGAACTTTCTTTTGGTTATCAACATTCATACCACCAAGAACTTCTAACATATCTTTAGCAACTTGAATGCCCCATGCTTGATGATCAATACCAATTGTAGACAATCCACCATTAATATATTGTGAAACATCAACATCATCAAAACCAATAATATTTAAATCTTGTGGCACTTTAATACCTTTAACTTGAAGTGCTTTAATCATACCGATTGCCATTTCATCATTGGCACAAAAAACAGCATCAAAAGGCATGACATCACCTAGCATCTCAACGATTTGTTTCCCGCTTTGTTCTGTAAAATCACCAAAGTAAACCATTGGTGTTAATCCTTGTTCTTTAATGACATCTGTGTATCCACGATATCTTTCTTTATCATCATAGCTTCCAATAACTCCTGATAGATAAGCAATTTTCTTTCTACCTTTTTCTACTAAATAGTTGGTTGCTATTTTAGCTCCTTCGTAAGAATCAATGACATGAGAATAAGTAAGTTCTCCACCTGGATTAAATCGATCTAATAAAATCGTAGGCATATGAAGACTTTGTGCAATATGAATAGTCTTTTCTTCAACATTTGGACACATGATAATAGCAGCATCAATTTGACGTTCTGTTATCATTTTTTTGGCATTTTTAGAAAACGAAACGATTAAATTATATTCGCTTCCTTCTAGTCCAGTTGCAATCCCATCATAAATTTTATGATAGACAGGTCCACTAAATCCCGAAACAAAAAATCCGATATTCATTGTATTTTTGTTTTTTAAATTTCTAGCGGCTGCATTTGGATAATATTTTAATTTTTTAGCAATTGCCCAAATCTTATCTTTTGTTGCTTGTGGAATATTACTTGCATCATTTAAAGCATAAGATACAGTTGAAATACTATAACCAGATGCCTTTGCAACGTCTTTAATTGTGACCACATCATCAACCCCTTTGACTATCTATAATGATAACCTAGTTACCCAAAATATTCAAGTATGTTTTCATGCGCATCATTGAATAAAGATTTACTCAATGAAACTGATCCTTCTCGATAAAGATTTTTTTCTAATTTAAATTCAACTTCTTTACCATTTAAAACCATGTGTTTTTGTTTTTGATTTAGATGATAAACAATCTTTAATGGTTTACCTTCATAAATGAGTTCATACGTCATACCATCAAATTCACTTGGTATTTGTGGGTCAAGTAGCATATGATCTTTATCAAATGATAAACCTAACATTTTTCCAACGACTTGATGCACATAGATTCCAGGACCGCTTGAATAAACACGCCATCCACCTTTGACTTCAATATCTCCTGTAAAGAGTTTATTAAAATCTTTCATTGCTTCATAACGATTTAAGAATGCACCATCACTACTTGAAAAATAAGCATTTGCTTGTCTATAAGATGCGTTTTTAACAACGTCTTTAATTGTGATAGGATTAATTTTTAAGAGCCCATTCCATACTTCATCACCTAAACCATATTTAGCCATTGCTTCTACAAATCTGATATGTGCGTGGACATATTGAAGTCCAATTTCTCTACCAAAATTTGCAGATGTTTCAGCGCGTTTGAAGTATGTATTATCACCGCCGTGATAATCTACTGTTCTATCCATAAGTCTTACACCATCTGGATGATATAAGTTTTCTTTGATAACTTGATATAAATGATCTGCTTGTTGTTTATCAAACATTTCAGAAATCAATCCACGATTCATGGGTAGTAATCGATATTTCATGTGTGTGACATCATCAGTTGGATGGATAATATAACGAATACCTTCTTCACCAAAATGTAGAAATCCTGCAGGAACTTCATCTTTGATGACATATGTTTGATAATCAGTTTGTATCAATTTAGCTTCTTCTTTTAAAAGTTTTGCAAATGATAAATCTTTACTTTGAATCATACTCTCTAATAATTTGAAAGTTTCAAAAGTTAATGCTGTAGTCCAACCGCTTACCATACTTTTTCTAAGTGCTGGATTAGCTGGCTGTAATGTATCATCCCAATCACCATCACCATAACTTGATAAATGTGTGTTAGGAATATAATGCTCGATGATATGTGATACAGCTTTTTTGACATGATCAAGTAACGTTACTTTTTCATTTGTATATTCACTACTATCAAGCAATGTATAACTCACTTTTTCATCTAAGATGTCAACATCACCAGTTGCATGTAAATAAAGCGCTAAACTTCTTAGTGGCCAAACAATGATATCTCCATGGCTTTCTTTTGCTTGAATATGGAAATATTTATCAAACATAAACCATTGTGGCCAATCGCCATTTTCTATAAATTGGTGTTTATAAACATCCATTAAAATCTTTTTGGCTTCATCATACTTACCTAATGATAAGAAATATTCAAAAGGTCCCTGACATACATCTCTTGTACCCCACGCTGCACCACCAAATTGTTCAAGTCCATGTGGAGATTGATAGTGAATAAGTGCGTCATGTGTATACCAATACATAATGGTATTAAACTTATCAACTTCTTGAGCTTTTTTGTGTTTTTTATCAATTGATAAATGAAAGCCATTAACACTGTCACTATAAAATGAAATGAATTTTTGTTTTTCTTGTTCAAAATTGATATGGTTTGTTACATGATTTTCATCAAGTGATGAGAACATATTAATTTCAACTTGACTATCCTCAATTTCAATGATGAAAAGAGAATCTTCTACCATATCTTTTAATGGTTTTTCTATCTCACGTCCTAAAACATTAATTTCAAATTTAATGTTTGGATATGTATGCTTCATCATGACATGATCTACTGGATGAAAGATATAACCTAAATTTGTTTTATTAACAATAAAATCATGATCCAATTCTTCATTACCCATTGTTATTTGTTGTGTAATAAGCATTTGATATGTATATCCGAGTTGACTCTTTATCACTAAATTTAATTGATTCCCGCTAAATTCTGTAAAAGAAACGACTTCTAATAAATCATCATTGATTTTATAAATCCATTTAGCATAATTGAATCCCATTTCATAAACTGCCGGCATACCAAGTAATTGGTATTGACCATCTAGTTTTACAAATATTCTTTGCCCATTTGTTCTTTGTATGTTGAGCATGTTTCCCGTGTTTGATATAAATTTATTAAATGAAGTGTTACCTAAAACAACTTGCGAGTTAAAAACGCCAGCCATAAAGCTTGTGCTTGCAAGTTTTTCTTCTTTAATATCATGAGTATCACCATTTAAAATAATATGCCCATGCATTCTTTCAACAACACGTTCTTTTGATTGTAGAACAATATGCTCATGGTTTTTACCAAAAAAAGATAAAAGTTCTTTTTCATGATATTCTTCAAATCGTCTATCTTGATATAATTGATCAATTTCTTTTCTTAACAATGGTTCACTTGTAAATAAAATATTTGTATCACATAATACATCTGCTTTGTCAAGAGCTATATCATTTGTGATACCTTGATCAAGATTTGCATAAGCTTCTTTTACTTCATCTAAAAATTCTAGTGTTTTAATGGATCCTATATGTTTAGGATTAAAGTAACCGTAAAAAGTCACTTTTTGACTTTTCAAAATCTTTTCTGATTGTAGCGATGCACATGCAAATTCATATTGATAAATCTCATTAGGTAATTGTTCTTGTAGCATTTGAACTGGTGTATCATTAAATTTATAATCAAGTCCAAAAAATTGGTATCCATCTGTCGCATATCCAATCGTATTGGTTAAAGATCCAATTTGAAGATATTCATCATCTCCTTGGTTTTGTTTAGAACAAATACTATATCCTTGTGCATGCTTAAATACTTTATGGTCAATATATTGAGAATTGTAAGCTTCATTATTTCTAATACCGCCTCCATGTTTAATACCAATATCTTGAACATAAAAAACTTCAATTTCATTTTGATTTTGATCAAATGTTACATCTATAAACCACATATGATTAAGCACTGTAATCTTAACTTCATATGTAACGTTTTCAAATCTACCTTGATAGATAAGATGATTTTCATCATATGAAGTCACAGAATTGCCTATGACTTTCATCCATTGATAGCTATCATCTTTTTTCATTCTTAAGTATATATTTGAAAACATAATATCTTGATCTGTAACTCTTAATTGATTAATCATTTTTTGATCATAAGTGATTTGATGTATTTTACCTGTTTTAAGTAAATGAAATTTAAGTTTACCTAAACCTACAGGTATCGTTTCTACTTTAGGATTGATATTCATTATTTCACCTCTGATTTCAGATTTATCTGTTGTTCTTCAATGATTTCTTCTGCATTTCTTGCAAGTTTAAACTTATATATTCTATGTTCATGCGTAAAAATCATTTCTTTGTTGTAATATCTCAGTTCATCTTCATGAATTGCAAAAGATATAT
Organism: Acholeplasmataceae bacterium; assembly: GCA_050251655.1. Lineage (GTDB taxonomy): Bacteria > Bacillota_I > Bacilli_A > Acholeplasmatales > Acholeplasmataceae > WOFB19. The sequence goes on along the minus strand of JBFWMH010000005.1, from coordinate 63,177 downwards.
GCTTTGTTTCGTGAGCATTTAGTCCAATCTTTTCAAAATATTTAAGTTCATTCACTGGACGTGTGACTGAAAAACTCATCGCTTCAATATATACTTGAACAATTTCAAATCCAAAAACATCTGATGTATTTGTTAAATCAAATGATACATGAATTTGATTTTGATCATATACAAACTTAATATTTTTATAATCAAATTTAGCATAACTTAATCCAAACCCAAATGGATATAAAGGTTCATTTGTACAATCTAAATATCTGGATGCATAATGATTGTTTGGGTTATTGATTAAATCAAGTGGTCTACCTGTCTTCATATGATTATAATAAATAGGAATTTGTCCTATGGCTTTAGGAAATGTCATTGCAAGTCTTGCAGAAGGATTATATGTCCCTAAAAGGATAGCACTTAATGCATCACCAGTTTCTGTTCCTAAAAACCATGCATATAAAATTGAATCTAAATACGGTTCAATTTCAGTTAATACAAGTGGTCTACCTGCGAAAACGACTCCGATAACTTTTTTACCTTTAGCATGTAGTTGTTTAGCAAGTTCTACTTGTGATTTTTCAACATTAATATTAGTTTTACTATGTGCCTCACCAGACTCCCATTGATGTTCACCCAATGTTAAGATCACAACATCAACATCTTTAGCTTCAGATAATATATCATCAATCATTGGTTCTAAAATATCTTTTAAAGGCGTTTCATAAACCTTCACTTGATCAAATGCTTTTTCTAATCCTTGATCAAATGTGATACAATCTTCATTTCTAACTTTACCCCCCCAAGGACCTACTAAATGATCGGTTTTTGCAAATGGTCCAGTAAGGAGTATTTTTTTATGTTTATCAAGTGGTAAAACATCATTATTTTTTAACATCACTATAGATGCTTTTGCCATTTCTAAACTTTGTTTTCTACTTTCTTCTAATAACCAGTAGTTTTCAAAATCAGTAAATATGTTTTTAAATGGTTCACTAAATAATCCAAGTTCATACTTTAATGTAAGTACTCTTTCGCAAGCTTCATCAATAAAATCATTTATCTTCTGATTTTCGCTTGATAAAGACTTTAACTCATCTAAATAAGTAGTTGAGATTAGTTCAATATCTAAACCCGCTTCTAAACACATCTGAGCAACTTCTTTTTTAGTATCAGCAATTTTATGGTTCATGATTTCTTCAGAAGAAGTGTAATCAGATATTGTAACACCACTAAATTTTAATTCATTTCTTAATACATCTCTAAGTAAATATTTATTTGCTGTTATTGGAATATCATCATAAACATTAAACGCAGTCATCACCATCTTAGCTCCAGCTTTAATACCTGCTTCAAATGGTTTTAAATAAACTTGTTTTAACATGCGTTTTGAAATGTCGACATGATTATATTCTCGACCAGCTTCGCTTGCACCATATCCAACAAAATGTTTAAGACAGGCGCCTACATGATTTTCGTCAATTGACCCCTCACCTTGCCAACCTTTAATGTAGGCGTCTGCCATTTTTTCTGCTAAATATGGATCTTCTCCTGGACTTTCAACAACTCTACCCCATCTTGGATCTCTAACGATATCAAGCATTGGCGCAAGTGTAACATGTGTCCCACTATGACTTGTTTCATATGCAATCACATCAAAACTTTCTTTGACCATTTTAGGATCAAAACTTCCTGCTAAAGCGAGATTAACGGGAAATCCTGTACGACATCCATGAATGATATCATTATCTAAAAGTAATGGAATACCTAGTCTTGATTGATTAACTGCAAGTTTTTGCAATTTAAGTGTAACCTCATTATCATATGGACCAATCAGTGAACCTACTTTACCTTCTTTGATTAATTTAGACAAATCATTTTGCTCAAAAGCAGGACCATAATCAAATTCACCCATGATCGCTGTTTGATAGAGTTGCCCAATTTTTTCTTCTATTGTCATTTTGTTTAAGAGTTCATGGACGAACTTTTGCTTTTGATCCATATTAATACCTCTAATTATTCCTCTGTAGTTGTTTCTATTTTTTGAATACCTATTACTGATAAACCATTTTGGACATATGTATTTTGCATAAAATAATCCCAAACAGTATTATCAAAATAATTTGCAATCATAAGTAATGTAACACCTTTATCAATACCAATCACATCGCCAGCAATCCATGGTGTTGTTTCCTCAAAATTATATGCATCTTTATAACCATAAGTGCCTTTTAATCCACCTACAGCATCAAAAAATTGAACTGATGCTTTCACATAATCAGGTACAAACACAACACTTCCAAGTGCACCAGCAGGGGCAATCGTTCCATCGTTACGATGTGCATCATCTGTTGTTCCACTTGGCACTGATCCATAATATCCACTATATCCATTTGGACCATCACTAGCTGTCATACCCCATGATGTTGAAGTAAAGGTTTGATAATATTGATGCATGTCAATCGCATACTGTCTATTTGCAATTGAAGCATTAACGCTGTTTTCAAACCAATTCACACCTGTAGCATCTTCAGTATCTCTAAAATCGATAAATGCGTGTGAGAATTGATATGTAAATAAACTTCCAAACCAACTACTGATAAATGGTTCTCCTTTATAACTTGAAACTCTTCTAGTAAATGAACTATATTCTTGTAATCCAGTACGATATGCTTCATTTGGCGCACCAGCACCTAAAACATATAAAATAAGTTGCTCACCATACCAGTTCCAAGCACCTGCAAAACCACTTTCAGGTCTATAGCCCATATAAAATTGATGTGTTGATTGATTTAAATACCATTGCCAATCAACTTGTGCATAAAGTGCATCAGCTTTTGTTTTTACATCTCCACCAAAATATTCACCCGCAACAATAGCGCCAGCAAATAAAAATGCTGAATCAATAATAGAAACTTCAGAAGTACCAGATCTTTCGCCAGTTTCTTTATTTAGAAAATGGAAGAAAAAACCATGATAGTTCACCATATTAAGGAAAGTATCTAATGTTTTACTTGCTCTTTCATACCCTTGATCAAAAGTAATAAATTCATAATCAACACCAATAGGTAGACCAGCAAGTCCAAATCCTACACTTGCAATACTTGCTAACGTTGAATTTGATGGATAGCGGTCATTGATTAAACCATATCCACCACTTTCTTCATCTGTATTTGCTTGTTCATAGAAAAAGTTAAAACTGTTTTCCATTTCTGCAAGTAAAAGTAATTCTGCATCATCGTAAACTCTTGGTGGATCAACTTCTTCTTTGTTACAACCCACTAGAATTAAAGATAATAACACAAATAATATCATTAATTTTTTCATTTTATTCTCCCGTAATACCAGATCTATCGACACTTTCGACAAACCATTTTTGTAATCCAAAGTATAACAATAACAATGGTAATATACTAATTAATGTTCCTGCCATATAAATGGCTTCATTAAGTCTATCAACATATCCCTCACCGTTTGGATCCACATCACCAAACTGTTCTCTAAATGATGCTGCAAATCTCGATAACTGAATTGGAAGAGTTCTTGCTCCATCAATATACAAACTGGTTAAATATGTTTCATTCCAATACCATACGAAACTAAACAAGAAGACTACAACTACTGCAGGAATAGCAAGCGGTAAACTCACTTTGAAGAATACACGCATAGGCCCAGCACCATCAACTCTTGCAGCTTCATCTAAAACTTTTGGAATCGTTGAGAAAAATTGATAGAAAATCATAATAAATATCGTACTCTTAATCCCTTGACCAAAGAGTGCAGGATAAATGAACGCACCAATGTTTCCCAATATACCTAAATCTCGATACATTAAATATGTTGGTATCATTAATACAGGTGCAGGAACTATAAATGTCATTAAGATTAATACAATAACTAATTTTTTAAGCGGGAATTCGAATCTTGCAAGCCCATATCCAATAAGTGCTGTTGAAATCACTTGTGCTACTGATGGGAAAAAGGCAATTTTTATACTTTCAACAAGTGCATTACCAAATCCAATGGTGATATAAGCCTTTACAAAGTTATCAAAATAGAATGTTGATGGAATAAGTCCAACTGTTGAATCAATAATATCTTCTGGTGATTGAAGTGAGGTAAGTGCTAAGTAAATAAATGGATATAAGAACGTGAATCCAACTGAAATAATTAATATATAAATAAACGTTCTAAAAATAATCCCATCAGTACCTTTTCGGCCAACTACTTTTCTTCTAATCTTTTGTGCTTTTGGATATTTTGCAAATATATTTGTCTTTTCTTTATATCTTGTCATATCAAAATAGTAGCTATTTCGATCAAGGACAATTTTGCCTTGATGTTTTCTTACTGAGAAGAATAAATATAAAATAAGGACTAATAATGCTATGACGATAAAGTAGATCCATACAAGAGCTGCAGAGAATCCAAATCCAGAACCTTCACCACCAGCTTGGAACATATAATCTTTAATTAAAACAATAATTGGATTATTTGAAAAACCAGCTAACATGACAAGTGTATAAATCATGTTAATTAAAATAATAGGTTTTAAGAATGGTAAGGTGACTTTCCAAAATTGTTCCCAAGGACTTGCACCATCAATCTCTGATGCTTCATATACTTCTTTATTCATCTTTTGAAGCATGACTAAATTAACGATGATTTGCACACCACTAAACCAAAACATATAAATCAAGTTGTTAAATACATTTAAAATAATCGCACCAAATCCATCACCAAATATCGTTGTGAAGATTTGAATGACTTGATAGTTACTAATTCCAGGTAAGATAATCGCATCATTATTTAGTAATTCAGTAATGACTGGTCCTGATACAATAACAACCGGTAAAAAGAATACGGTTCTAAAAAATCCTTTGGCTTTAATATCCATATTCAAGATCATTGCGAAAATGAGTGCGAACACATTAATGATAACTGTCATAAGCATCGCATCTTTAATAAATGACCACAATTCCAAAATCATGATTCGATCTACTGCAAATGCATATTGATAATTTGAAAAACCGACATATGTTAATTCAATACCTGATGAAGGAATCATAACAATATTAAGCGATAAGAAAAACGAATAGATAATTGGATACAAAGTAAAGATTAAAAATCCAATAATCCAAGATGAAATGAACATAAGTCCAAGTAATGCTTCTCTTCCTTTATAACTTACTCTAAATTTCTTTTTCATGCGTGTGTCACCTCGATTGCTTGAGCACTCATAGGATCCACATTGACAAAGCTATTTGAATACATTTGATCTGTGTAGTTTACATAAACACTATATCCATTTGCATAATCAACTCTGACGACGCCTACTTCTAATATTTCTCTATTAATGATTTGTTCACCAATGACATGTTCTAAAGCATTCATTGCTTTTTCATATGTATCTGTCATATAGAAATCTAAATTTCCATAATATGTTGCATATAAATCACTGTTCATGGTATTTGTTAATAAATGTGATGGTTGATTTGTAATTAAAAATGCAGGTTCAATTCCATATTCAATCATTTTTAGAACATCAATGTGTATATTAGATGAGAAATTTAAAAATTGAGAATAAACTTCCATTGTTCCACTTAGCAAAATTTGTTCAAATGGAACGCTATCTGTGAAGAATCTAGAACGATTATGATAAAGTGAACTCATATAAAAACGAGATGCATTATCTAAATTATAGAAATCAGGACGATACATAGATAATCTATTTGTAAATAAGTCATCATATTTTTGATACAAATCATTTCTTTGATAATTTTCGTTTGAATTAAGTTCATTAGATAAACCATCTAATGCCATGCCACCATATGATGACAACTTGTCATAAGCAGCATCAAAATGATCAAATATTACATTAGGATCAGTAAAATAAGCATAATAATCGCCACGACTATATCCGATTTGATATTGAACTTTATTAATCATTTTTAGCGTAGTTGATGGAATTTTAGCTGAGTAGCTAAATGTAATCGTTGGATCATAGTAAAATTCAACATTTAAGTCTTTAAGTTGTGAGACACTTCCTAAACTTGAGTCAAATGAATAATTATCAAAACTACGATCTGAATAACTTCCATCGTTATAGCCTCTAAGTGTATATTGAATATTTTCTACACCTTTAGAAGTTAAATCATTATTGATGTTTAGCAAATCATCAACGCTTGTCATTACATAATTATTTTTAAATAACAAGCCTTGTTCATAATCTTGCATGAGCACATCAACATGCATACCTAACGTTTGTGGTTTATATGCAGTATCTAAGATGTTTTCATTTAATAATTCTTGTTTAAATTGATTTGCAAAACCGATATAGTTTGCATCATTACCATCAAGAATTGTGTATTGTATTTTCGGGCTATAATTCTTAATTTCAGCATCATATATCGTTACACTATCTGTACCAGAAAGTGGTTGAATATAGTTTTCTCTCATTAAGAAGACAACATTTTGTGAATGAAATTCAGTTTGATATGTTGGTGGTGTATAGACATATTCAGCATATTCAGCACCACTTAAGATTCTAGTAAATAATGCATTTTGATTCACACCTTCAACAACACCAAATACAGGATAATTAAGTGCAGTTTCTTCTCTTAAGATTTGTCTGTATTTATCTTGTGAATAAAATCTTGCTCTATATACATTATTAATAGATGATGAATCGCTAAATCTTACTAGTGCACCATTACCAGATGGAATAAAATAATAACCTGGCACATCATCACTATATACTGTTCCGAAAAACTCATATAGATAAAGTTTAGTTAATCGATTGTCTCCATATTCATTAATTGAATCTCTTAATATTTCAAAAGTAATATCTTTACCATCAATTGAAATTGTAAAATCCAATGAAATCATTTCAACAATAAAATCAACGTGAGCAATCACTTGATCGCCTACGATATCATAAGATGTTACAGCATTTTCATTACTTCTGCGTTTAAGGATTGATGCAGGAATTGAAATGTTTGTATCATTTAAATAATCAATTGTAAGTGCTGATTGAATACGTCTTATCCAAGCACCGGTTAATTCATAATCACCAAGATTTGTTAAATCACTCGCCCAATAAAATCCACTAGTCTTATTGTAGATGCGTAACGCTAATCCAACAGGATTAAGAAAAACTTGCATTTCATCATTTTCTAAAACTAAATCGAATCCAGTCATATCAGGAGCGACTTGGTTATAAACTTCATAATCTTCTTTATGTGTAAATAAATTTGATTCAAGAAGTGTTTGTGTTGTTCCTTCTAAAAATGTATATGGATCATCAGTAGCTGCGAGTGCACCTTGTGAAAACATGAATGCTAATAATGCAGTCATTAACATTAGATAGATCTTTTTCATTTGGTAATCAACTCCTTAATAATACCGATGATAAAATCGAGTAACTGTTGAGATAAAATACTAATAATTAAATATAAGATAATGATGATAATCATAACAAATACTGTTAATAATAAATTCCCAATAAGCTCAGAAAATTTAAAGTTATTTAAATCTTTTAAAATGATTAACAATAAAATAACTGACCATGAAATCATAATCATATATCCAAAATTAATAATGAATGCTTCGTTATATGTCATAAAATTACTTAAAATATCTAAAGGAATCTTAAACACAAAGAAAGGAATGAATGCGACTATCGTTCCTATAAAAATATCACGATAGAAAGCTTCACCATTTTGTAGTGTTGAGATTAAGTAATTTGCAAGACCAAATAATAATAATGGCACTGACCATTTTAAAACTTCATAAGTAAATACCATATCTTTGATATCAGATCTAAATAAGAACCCTTTGATATAGTAGTTACTAAGTATATTAATAAGAATAAATGCGATATAAAGGCCTATAGCGGTCCTTACCCTTATTTTTTGTTTAAATTTAATATCATAAACTGTATCAATTGGATGTTTAAATAAATTGAGAATGAGTTTTAACTCTTGAATCAGTTTATAATTTCCTAATTTTTGATTAAATGTTTGTTTTCTTTCAATATAACCATCATATGCTTTAGTTTTTGAGAACACTTTATATGCAACTGCAACTGATGCGATTGTAATCACAATCCACAAGATATTCGTTGAAATCCAAGCATCTCTAACTTCCCAGTAAGCTGTTGAATAACCATCTTTATTATTTGCTATTTTATAAGAAGACAAGGCTTGTTCATAATCTTCATTTCTTTCATAGTATTTACCAAGTCTAGAATGTGCTAAAGCAAATAAACTATTTTGTCTAATAATTTCTTGGAAATAAACAGCACTTTCATCATATTTACCAATACGATAAAGTTCAATACCTGTCAAAACCGATGATGCAAATTCCGTTTTTGAAAATACTTGGACATTATTACCATTACCATCAAGAACCCAAATATCACCATAGTGGTCAACTGCAATCCCTGTAACACCTGCAAATTCACCAATACGCATACTGTTAATTTCTTGGCTACCAAATTTAAATAATAAGTTACCAAAACTGTCATGTACACCTACAACACCTCTTGTATCAGTGCCTTGACTTACAGTATAAATGTTACCAAATTCGTCTACTGTGATATCTTCATAGTTAGGATCGATAACTGAAATACCATCTAAAATATTATTACCTTCAATATTTAATTTTTTTAAAGGTGTTGTATATTCATTTTTAATAACTGTATAGACAATTCCTTGTTTATCAATTGAAATATTTGTTGTTGATTTTGGTGTAAGTGATGCAAACTGATCCTTTTGTTCTGCACTCATTAAAGCTCTTCTGATTAACAATTGAATTGTAATATCTACTTTATTAATACCAAAAAAACCTAGGAAAGCACCAGATGAATCAAGTTGAATAATACCATTTATTCCTGCTTCACTCACAACGTAGATATTTCCTCTTAAATCTACCGCAACTTTTCTTGGTTCATAAATTGAAGCTTCCCCAAATAATGGTTCTGTTGGTCTTCCGATTTGTTGAATAAGTTCGTGTGCTTGATTAAAAACTAGGACCATATTTGAAGTCGCATCAGCAACATAAATAATACCTTCGTCAGTGACAAATATTCCAGTTGGTTCTTGTAAAAGATCATGCGTAATTTCGTCTGACTCAGTAGTTTCAATATTATAAATATAAATTCTTGCATTGCCAGTATCTGCAATATAAACTAAATCATCTTTAATGAAAATATCTTCAGGATTTTGAAATCCTTTATTTAATACGAAAGTACCTTCATATGCATTAGCAGTTCTAACAAATTCGCCATCACTACCCATCGTAAATGTTGAATAAGGTACGTTTGATATGTCAGTGAGTCCATATACATTTAAATTAACTGTTAATAAGACTGTGACAATCAAGACCATGATGATACGTTTTAACCATTTCATATCATCACCTCTTATTTCATACCAGAGTGACTCATTGTATTCATCACTCGGCTTTGCATTAATATAAATACGATCAAGTTAGGTAAGAACATGATTAAAGTCGCAGCAGCACCTATACCAGCTGCAGCAACACTGTTTGAGACATTTGTTAATGTTGACATGTAAAATGCAAATGTTTGCTTAATCTCATCATTAACAAATAATGTAGATGTTTCAACATTATTCCAAGTTGCTTGGAAACTTAGGATTGCAACGGTTGCAATCGCAGGCATCGCAAGAGGAACAATAATTTTAATATAGATGTAGAAATCTCCAGCACCATCCATCTTAGCAGCATCAATTAATTCATCAGGAATTTGATCAATAAATTGCTTCACTAAGAAAAGTCCTACTGGAATCGCAATCATTGGAAGCACATGTGCTGCCATTGTGTCTATAATACCTATTTTTGTAATAACTAAAAATCTAGGAATCGTAACAGCAATTGGAACGAACATAAGTGCTAATTTATTGATTTCAAATAGTGCTTTTTTACCTTTGAATTTCTTCTTAGATAAAATATATCCTGCCATAGAGCTAAATAAGACACTTAAGAACACAACTGAAAAAGTCACGATAAGTGAATTAACAATAAACTTCATAACAGGGAGTCCATACCCTACAAAGATAAATAAATCTTTAAAATTTTTAAATGTTGGTCTTTCAACAAAAAATCTTGGAGGGAATGCAAATAATTCATCAATAGGTTTAAATGCAGTTGAAAAAATGTATACAATTGGGAGTGCCATAAAAATCGCGAATGGCAACAAGATCGCATAAAATTTCAATTGTGATTTATGAAATTTTCGTGGATTAAAATTAATACCTAACATGTCGCCCCTCCTCAATCATCATCTCGTAAAATTCTTTGGAAGAATTTAGAGAAAGCTAGTATTAGTAATAAAAGTAAGACTGATAATGCAGCTGCTACACCCATTTCAGAACGAAGAATACCATAGTCTTCAATATGGTTTATAATCATTTGTCCAGAGTTTTGAGGTGTTGGGTTTGCACCAGATAATGCAACACCAATTGCACCTGCTGAAAAAGTTCCAACAATGCTCATCACAGCGGAGAATAACATTTGTTTTTTAATTGCTGGAATTGTAATATAAAAGATTTCTTGGAATCTGTTTCTAAGTCCATCAATATATGCGGCTTCATATAATTCTTTATTAACATTAAGTAGTCCGGCTAAAATTGCTAAAAATCCAACACCCATTGAACTCCAAAGGGTAACTAAAATCATAATTGGCATTAAATAATCGGGATTTTGTAAAAACTGCATGGGTTCATTTAATAAACTTAATCTTAATAAAAATGAGTTAATGATCCCTTGTTCATCACCTGAGAAGATAATTTTCCAAACAACTGCTATAGCAACACCAGCAGTCATTGATGGTGAATATATGATAAGTGCTAAAACGGTTCTCATTTTAGGTGTGATTTGTGATAATGCCCATGCTAATAAAAAGCTAAGTGCATATCCTCCTGGCCCAACGATGAAACTAAATAATAACGTATTAGGAAGAACAGTCTTCATAAACACATCATCTTCAGTCAATATGTAAATATAGTTGTCAATTCCATTAAATGTCGGAAATTCAATCCCATTAAAATATGTAAAACTTAATAAGAATGCAATCACAACTGGAATGACAATAAACACCACAAACATCAATACATATGGTGCTAAGAAAATGTATGTTGTACGATTACCTTTCTCCATGAAATTGATAATTTTAGTCCAAATCATGTCTAAAAATTTCATCACACGTCTTAAAGCTGAAGAGAGTTTAAGTTGCAAAGTTTTCATGAATCTTCACCCTCCATCCATGCGATAACATCTTCTCTTGTTGTAATTATATATGGTTTAATGATGTTTCCATCTTTATCGATATATCCAAATTCTTGATATTTACGTTCAAGTTCTCGTTTAATGAGCAAGACTGCATCATCTACTGCACTCCTCACATCAACCCCATCAAAGACGACCGAGTTCCATACATTAGATAATTCACGTTCTAATTTATATCCACCTGGCACTTTTGGTACTTCATGTAAATAACTCCATTGTTCAAGAATCACATCAATGTGTTCTTGAGGGATAGGCAGTGTTTTAAATGCTTCTAAATTCGCTGAATTCCATAAGAATCCATCGCCATATGTTACTAAAAGATTATAGATGAATTGTGTTTGAGTTTCTGTACTCATCCACCATTCTAACAATTTCCATGCTTCTTCTTTATGTGTGCTCTTTTCAAATATAATGCTAGATTGAGCAGCACCAGTGTTATCTCTATTGATTACACCTGGAGATATCTCATGCCCTGGAGCAAGTGCAATATCCCATTGATTAGAAATTTCAGGTGCAGCAAAAGTTAATTGAACATAAGTATTGAAACTACTAAGTCCAATAGGTATTGAAGCTTCTCTAAATGCATTATAGAAGTTTGGTGTTTGTAAGGCTAAACTATATACCGTATACAAATCAACCATGGTATTAATACCTTCCATCGCTTTTTCTGAGTCGATGTTAACATCAAATCCATCTGATGAATACATGGTTTCACCAAATTGATAAATAAATGGTGATGTTGCAGAAAATGGTTTTAACGCGCTATCAGCAGATAAAGGAAGATAATAATTCATACCATATCTTTGTAATGTAGGTAGTATACCTTCTATATCTTCATATGTATTAGGCACATCAAGACTTAATGCATCCATGATATCTTTTCGATAATAAGTCACTTGGAAATCTTGTGTTTCTGGTAGACCATAAACTTTTTGATCATGAATCATATTTAAAAATGATCCAGGAGCAAAATTCTTAATCACATCATTAAATGTATCAAATTGTCGCATATCAGTTGCTGCACCACGTAAACCTAATTCATATGGTAACCAAGCACTAACACCTAGTGCCATATCTGGTTGTGTATCTGCAGCATTTGCTAAAATTAATTTTTGTTCATTAGGCATGACTGAATACTTAACTTTAATCCCTGTATCATGAGTAAAAGTAGCATCTGTCATTTGTTGCATCATTGAAATATAATATCTTGAGCGATTAACCCAAATTTCAATATCATAATCATCTGTTGTTTTAAAATTACTTGCAGCTTGATAGATTTGCATACTTGCAATCCATTCATTTCCAAAGAAAACAGATGGTTTTGGAACACTTACATCTTCTGAATGGATATATAACTTATCCAATCTTAAAGGTTGATCAACAAGTTCAGTGTTCACAATACTTAATATTTGTGAAAGTGAATTTGTTCCTGTTGATAACATGTAAGTTTGATGAGGTATCTCATTTATATCTGATTTTAAAACAAATAGTTTTTGTAAGCCTAATTCCAATTGTTTAGCGATCTCTGTTGATTTTTTATCATTTGTCGAAAGCATTTGGATATGTGTATAAATTTGATCTAAATCATCATACCAAGTGTCAAATAACTGTTGTGTTTCAGGAATGAAAGACGCAATATCCCATTCTCTATTTTTATCAGTTTCTCCACCAGTAAGTTTTTTTAACTGAATACTATAAGCTGTGATCTCATTAATGATTTGTTGAATACGTTCATAATCATATTTATAACTACTCGCATCAGCTTCTAATGTGATACTGTTGATACCAGCTTCAAAATAAAATCTAAAGTTGCCTTCATCATTATGTAATGTTTCATTTTCCCATGCACTCGTATACGAAAAATCATACCCACTCATATCGCTAAATGGTATGTCATGATTGATATATATATTTCTAAATACATCTCTATTATCGTAATATGCATTTTTATATTTTAAGGTTATGTTGTAATAACCAGATTGTTCAACATTAAAATAATACGTTAATTGATTACCTACTTCATTAAATGAATCACCAATGACATTTAAATAGTTTAATTCACTATTAAATGGTGAAACAGAAGGTGATTTAACCATTTCTGGAATAACAGAAATGTTATTTTTAAATGTATATTCTTCTGCTTCTAAAGTGATAAGTTCATTTTGTGCAGGTGTACTTTGAGTTAAATCAAGGTAATTTTGATAGTCCATATAACTCTTAGCTTCATAAATCTTTAAATCACCAAGATAAAAAACACCTTGTTCTCTTGTTAAGGTGATTGTGTTTTCTCCTTCATTAAGTGAAATGCGTAATGGATATTGATCCATAAACAATTGTTCTCTTAATAAGGTTTCATTCCAAATAGTATATGGTACGTTTTGATCATATACTTGGTTATTATAAGTGTCAAAAGAAAGTTCATTACCTTCTCTTGCCCATTGTGTCAATAATCTAATGTTTTTATATGCGTCTTGTGTAACGTCATTAACTGCTAATGTGATTTCATCAGGTTTAACCGAATCATCGTTTGATAGTACATCAAATGATACATAATAATCCCCAGCTACATCAACATTAAAGGTAAAATCAATTTGATCTTGTAGATCTTCTGTCCAGTATAAGACTTTAGATCCATAGTCAAAATTATCTTCAGTTAACGAAATACCACTTGCACTATCTACTAATTCTTCCATTCCAAATCGATAGTCATAAGTCACTAAATTCGATTCTTGAATAAAAGGATATGGGGGGTAAGCTGTGTTACCCCCCATACTATCTACATTTACATTAATAAACTTCGATAATATGAATAGTAGAGCAAAAACACCTATAATTGAACCGAATATGATTAATACAGTTTTTTTAAGTATGTTGTTTGCTGCCATATTCATCCTCCAGAGAAATTTTATCCGTTAATCGCTTGTGCTAATTCTAATTGAGCTTTCACGAATTCATAATTGATTAAGTTTTCTAATTCTTGAGTCATATAATCAGAATATACGATCTTACCAAATTGAGCATCCCATAATAAGTCGCCAATTGATAATGTAGTACCTGGAGTAGCAGTTGGTCTTGAGATTGTTGCATCAATACCAGTGTTATAAGTGTATCTAGCACTTGTGAAACCAGGAACGAATTTATTACCTTCTACTAATACTGTAACTGTACCAGCTGCAGCAGCTTCGAAAATTTCTTGTACACCAGCTACTGGATAGTTAGTAAACCATGCATCAATAACTGATTGAACATTACTAATAGGAAGACCTGAAATAGCTAATGAAACTTCACCATTTTCAGTATCTGGAACTGTGTTTTCTACGATATCAAACATAGCATTTAATCCGTCAGTACCAAATGTTAACCATTTAGCAACTTCGTATGCAGCTTCTGTATCAGCAGCTGTTTTACTAATACCTAAGAAGTCAGAAACACCAACAACTTTGTTACCAGGAACACCAACGAATTGTAAATCAAAACCTGCAGTTGCAGCATTTGATGCCATAGATGATGCTGACCAAGTACCATCCCATTGGAATGCTAATTGACCATGATTAAATCCTGCCCACCATTCAGAACCGAAACGTTCTACTCTTGGTGATAATAAAGGACCATCAGCATCTGGATCAGTATTATCAAATGATTCTAATGCCCAACCATTGTCCATGATTGCTTTAGCTTCTGCTAATGCATCTTTGACTGGTTGACTATTATATAAGAATTCGCCATCAGCTAAACCAGCATGACCAATACCAAGTGGAGTTTCTGATTCAGAGTCTAAAATTGATGGTAACCAGTTGAAGAAATCAGCAGGGTGGTTTAAACCAGCAGTTGAAGTTCCATCAAGTTTTGTAGTATCTGTAGCATTTTCGATTGCAGTAATGAATGCGTCATAATCATATCCTAATTGAGTGAAATCAGTTAATGTACCTGAATTTTCAATTAAGTCTAAGTTAGCATAGTAACCTAAATAGTTTAATGCAGCAGGAACTGCAAAAATATGACCATCATAAGTAATTGAATCTCTTAATGCAACTGGAATATTTTGCCATTCTGCATCTGTTTGAGCAACTGATGTGATATCACCAGCATAACCCATAATGATGTGTGAAGGAATATTACCTGACATGAATACGTCTGGGAATGTACCAGCAGCAGCTTGAGTTGCTAAGAAATCATCATAAGAACCTGTGTATTCAAGAATTTGAATTTCGATTGTTTCACTTTGTTCATTGAACGCAGCAATTCTTCTTCTTAATAAGTTGTTTTGTTCTTCAGTACCTAAACCCCAATGAGCTAATGTAACAACTGTCTTATCGCCATAAACAACAGTGATTACTCTAGTTACTGATGTTGTATTACCAGCGCTATCTGTAACTGAATAAGTTAAAGTATATTCGCCAACTAAACCAACATTAACAGTACCTGAAACTGTGATTTGAGCAGTTAAGTCACCATCTTCTTCATCCATAGCGTATACGTATAATAAAGGATTGAATCCAACATTATAAGTAACATTCTTGTCAGTTGCACCAGTAATAACTGGAGCTTCACCAATTGTTACTGAGATAACTCTATCTACTTCAGTAACATTCTTAGCGCTATCCATAACAACATATGTAACTGTGTAATTACCTTGAACTAAGTTATTAACAGTTCCTCTTGTTGTGATGTCAGCTGTTAAGTCGCCATCTTCAGCATCAGTTGCTTGAACGCCAGCTAATAAATCGAAAGTTTCTCCGATTTTAATAGAAGCAGCTTCAACACCTGTGATCACTGGAGCAGCATCTTCAACAGGAGTTTCTTGACATGCAAACAAACCCACTGCTGTGAATAAAACTAAACCTAAAACTAATAGTTTTCTCATTTATTTCTCTCCTCATTTATTTTTTAGCGAAATGTAATCGCTTTCTTTATATCTTGATTTTATCAAATAGAAAAGCACGTGTCAACCTATTTAATCATTTAAATTAAACGTTTCAATAACTTTCATATCTTTATATATTATAAATAATATATAAAAAATATTCATTTTCATCATTTTTTCAACCATTTTCACGCTTTATTTACAATTGTTTATTTTCATTTAGTGAAACGTTTGACTTATATGCTTTTACATGTTTGAGACTTGTAGCTATTTCAATGAACGGATCTTGATCAAAAAACTCGTCTTGTTCAATGATTAAATATGGGAAATCGAGACGATTTATAACTGAAATTATTTTTTTATAATCCATATTCCCTTCCCCAATAGGGGCACATTGAGCGGTTGTCACCCATTTGTTTGATAATTTCACTTTCATATCTTTAATTTGAATGAGTTCAATTTTATGTTTATATGTTTCAATGAAATCTAGTGGATTTAACCCTGAAAATTGAATCCAAAACAAGTCGGGTTCAACACTTAAGTTTTCACTAATCATATTTTGCATGATTACATCCATAGGTAAAAACTCATCAATTTTGGCAAATTCGAATGCATGATGGTGATATACCAACTTTAAATCATGTTCTTTTAAGCGATTAGCCATTTGATTGGCTTGAAAGATAAACGCTTGATAATCATTAAGGGATCTTCTATCAAAACCATCTGGAATAGCACTGATACCTACGTAACTACATCCGAGTTGCTTATGATATTTCACTGTTTGTTCGAATTCTTCTTTAAGTTGATTATAGTCAATATGTGTTCCAATAATCTTTAAATCGAGTTCCTTAGTACATTGATCTATGAAATTGATTTTATCATCACTAAATTTACCAATACCTGATAATAATATATAGTCAAAGCCCATGTCTTTTACTTTTTTTAGTGTCTCTTTAATCATTTCTTCAGTTTTTAAAAAATGACGCAAAGAATATAGTTGTAATACTTCTTTCATGTGATGTCCCCCTACTTAAATTCTTTTGGATGAATCTTTTTATATGATTCAACATAAGATAATCGATTGGTTTTTTTAAGATGTGTATCACAATACCATTTTAAATTACCATTTGCATGATATGGACCACCTTCTTTTAAAACCGTCCACAAAGGATCAACTTTGTCTTCTGATTTCATCATTTGATCATCGACCCATGAAAATAGTTTGCTTTCAGCATCTCTTAAAATATCTATTTTTTTATCTGCTAAGTTATATTGTTCATGTGGATCTTTTTTCAAATCAAATAACATATGTTTTGGAAAAAAATGAAAACCATCATGATATGTTCTTATATATAGATAATCATCAAATCGAACGCCTCTTTGAACGACATGAGACATTTGAGATAATACTAAATGATCATGAGATTCATCACTACCTTGCATTAGCGTTTTCGCATAACTTTTTCCATCCCAATAAGGTGATTTATGTTTATAATCAATCATTTCAGCAAGCGTAGGTACTAAATCTAAGTTGTAATGAAAACCCGAAACATGATGATTTTTCATCCCACCTGGCCATTTAACAATCATCGGTATATGGCAAGTCATTTGATCAGCTAATCCATGTTCAGCATAAATACCCATTTCACCAAGAGTTTCCCCATGATCAGATGAGATGATTAATACTGTATCTTCGTAAACACCTAAATCTTTTAACGTTTGAACAAGCTCACCAACTGCATCATCTGCATACTTAATACCTAAATCATATCCTTCATATAATTTTTGAACATCTTCTAAACTATCTAATCTACCCATTTGTCTAGGAAATTTATCTCTATTTTCAAAATCAGAATACATCCCGATTTCTTGTGCACAATGTGGGCCAGCAAGTTCATGATGTTTTTCAAACACTTCTTTAGTTAACCACTCAGGTAATTTTTGACCTTTAAGTTCTCCTTTGTAATCCATAGGAACACGATAAGGTGTATGTGGATCCCAAAAATTAATATGGAGATACCAATCTTCATCTTTGCCTTTCTCATTTAACCATTTTTTAGCAATCGGTAAAATATCGTGTGCAGATTCATCTCCAAATTTACCAGTATCATGAATCTCATTAAATCCTGCATAAAAATACCAAGCTGAATGACGAGATGCAAATGGCGTAATTCCACATGTATAAAATCCATGTGTACGAAGCATACCAAATAAACTGTCTTTTTCAAAACGATGTTTAAAATCTCTTTTTGGGTCTATTTTTAATTGAGATGCAACATTTCCGTGATTTGTCACACCTGTATGAATACCAAATTGTCCAGAAAACAAAGCAGTTCTAGAAGGCAGGCAAGGTGCATCAGATGTATAATAATTATCGAAAATGACAGATTCTTTAGCAATTTGATCAATGTTTGGTGATGTATTGTTCTTATATCCATAACAACCTAAGTGGTCAGGTCTCATCGTATCTATATCAATATATATAATTCTCAAAATCTATCATCTCTCTTTCTCAAATATATTATCTTCAACTTTTCTAAATCCTAATTTTTTTATTGCTTTTTGAATAAATTCACTTTCAGTGACTAATTTTTGAATGGTTTGGTTTTCATAATTGTCAAGCATGATTAATGTCGGTCCTTTATCAATTCCGATATATGTGTTTGAATACCATTTTTCGTCTTCAAAATTAAATGAATCATATAATCCATATGGTCCCCACATTTTATCATCTTGTGCAAATAACTCTAATTGTTTTTTTGATAACTCAGGTGTAAATATCATTGATGATAGACTTGCATAAGGTGCAACTGTTCCATCCATATGATTAGGTTTATAATCAATGTTTTCAAAGCCCCATGGTGGACCACCAACGACCATATATCCTGTCTTTGAATGCATTGCAGTTAATCCCCAATAACCCTTTTTAAAGGTTTTAGACCACGTTTGATCCTTACACCACTCATAATTACCAATGGTTGCATCAACACTGTTTTTGAACCAATTAAACATCTTTGCATCTCTATATTGATTAAAATCAATAAACGCATGAGAGAATTGATGTATAAATAGTGCATTATTATAGCAATGTACTAAATTATCACCTTTGTATGCACCTACATGTCTATGAAATCCAAAATATAACTTTCTCGCATCTTCAATCGTTGTTTTATCTTGTCCCGCATATAAGAAATACATCATGAGTTGTTCAGCATAATGATCCCATGTCGCTTTATTCCACCCTTGAGGATAACGTTCTTTATCATCATAATATGCCATTCTAAACACAGGTTTATCAGGATGAACAAGCCAAGCCCAATTGGCTTCATCTAACATTTGATCAACTATGGTTTTAACATCTTTTTTAAAGAACTCAGCAGCTGAAATTGCACCCATGAGTAATATTGCTGTATCTATTGTAGAGTATTCAGATGGTCTTCCTTTTTTTAGTCCATAATTTTCAGCTGTATGATAATTCACAAAATGAATATAAAAACCATTCTTTTTATCTACATTTTGATAAATCGATTCAAGTGTTTTTAAAGTTCGATGATAACCTTCTTCAAAGCTGATATAACCTCTTGTGACTCCAATCACATAGCTGCTTAATCCAAATCCCACTGCTGCGATTGATGCCATGTCGTCTCTTCTTGTTGAATCAAGTGTTAATCCGTATCCTTTAGAAGATTCATCATGATTGGTCTCATTCCAAAAAAAATCAAAACAGCCCTTTGCTTCTTTTTCTATCAGTTGTTTTATATACATTGATTTATCCTCTTTTAAATGTTAATTCTATTGGCTCTAGCCCTTTAATGATGAAAGTATTATCTTTGATTTCAACTCTTTCATTATGAACCAATGCCATTTCACTTGTGATTTTTATTTTTTCAATGTCATTTGTAGGTATCAAATTTAGTATCATTTCTTGATCGTTTACTTTAATGTTATTGATTTCACATGTTGCATAATCAATTTTAAATGCTTTATTGATTTTCCAATCTACTGGGAGAATCAATCCTTTTTTAAATGGCACCTTAAATATGTGACCATCAAATAAATCTTTTCCTTCAAAGAGGATGGTTGTTTCTTTTTCAAATTCTTCAAAATTGTGAATGAATACAAACGATCCTTGATCACAAGTACGCATCGATACATTTAACCATTCATCTTGAGTCACTATACGTTTAATGCCCATGTCATCAAAGATTTCTCTTGTGAATTCATCAATATAATCCCAATCACTCTTAATTGCCATACCAAACATAAAGACAGTGCCTTTGCCTATTGTTTTTTTAAATCCTGTTACAGAATCATGATCTAAATCCAATGTTGCAAATCCTTTATTGACATCATAGATTTGTGCAACATGACAATTAACTGAATCATGTCCATTTAAATTAACACGCTTGCCATAAACCTTTGATTTGATTGAAACACCAATGTAATCTTTAAGAATACTACATTCACGATCATTTAAATCTTTTGTTGGCATTTCAGGAAATAAAAATAATTTCCCACCCTCTTTTAAGTAATTGACGAGTTTTTGTTGGGCAAATTTGCTCATCCAATCAAGTGCAAAAACAATCAAAGTTGGATGTTTTTCAACATCTATTTTTTCACTTGAAATCATGTCAAAACTATCAAATGAAATATTGTTCATAACTAAACTTTTTCCAATGCCATTAAACAAATAATTTTGTCTTGCATTAGTGATATGGTTAATCATATGTCTATTGTGATGATTTTGATATTCTGTCATAAAATAATCAGCATCAAAAGCAAGCGTTGTATGATTTTTAGGTTGTGCACTAATGAACGCATCTCCATAAGCTCTCACAACATCAACAATATGTTTAATGACATAATAATGTCTTCTTAAAGATCCATCATAACCAATTGCAGATTGCCAATCATGTCTTCTAGAAATCAACCCAATTTCTTGATAGTTTTCACCGCCAACTAACATATAATAATTGATTGCGTTCATACCATTAGATATGGTTAATCTTGTTTTTAAATCATGCGTGGTGGGTTGAAGTCTTGGAACACCATTTTGAAATCCACCTTGAAATTCAGCACTGAAAAGCGGTTGACCTTTTGGTTGAATTGCCTTTGTAAAGGCATTGGCAAGAATCACATCAAAAAAGTTTTCAGGAACGATATTACCGATGTAATAGTCACCAGCAATGACGACATCTTTTATTTTAGCTGTTTCATATAATTGTGATAAACCAATAGGATATTTGTTTCCTCGTTTTGAGTAATCGGTTTGAGAAAACCCATGAACATTAACGATTGGTTTCGATTTTGCACCATATTTTTTAGAGATGTCAATAAGTTTTTCTAAATATAATTTAATATACACTCTAAAGAATTTTTCATATGCTTGATTAATATCTAAAGCTGCTTGATATGAGACATCATCTTTTAAATAATGACTCATGTAGTCATCAAAGTCTTTATACATAAAAAGTTCTTCAGAAAAAATCTCTTTTTGATACGTTTCTATAATATAGTTTTTAAAATGTGATAATGTATTTTCAGAATAATCACCTTGTCCAGAAACCCAATGGAACATGCCAACTTCATTGTCGTATTGAATCATGATAATCGGTCCACCGTTTTCATGCTCATACGCACTTAAAAGACTAAATACTTTTTTATACCATCCTTCGATATAATATAAGTATTTGGGATGTAAATAGCTCACCAATCCAGAAGATTGATGATAAGTACCGTCTTCTTTTCGTGCTCTAATTTCGGGATGCTCATTGATAAGCCATTCTGGAATACCTGAATTTACAGTTTCAGCCATGACATAAGGACCTGGTCTAACAAGCAACCACATTCCACTATCTTTGACTAGTTCTAAAAATGCTTTAAGATCTCTCTCTGCTGAAGTTTTTCCTTCTAAATCAATATGTCCTTTTTCGTGTTCATGCCAAATCCAAGGGATGTATGTAGAAACTAAATTAAAGCCCATGGCTTTCATCTTATCGAGTCTATCTTTCCACTCTGATTTAGGCACTCTAAAATAATGAAATTCTCCACCCCATATAAATGTTTCTTTGTCATCAATAGCAAATTTATCATTTTGATAACTAAGCATGATCTTCACCTTTTTTCTTGTAATATATGCGTAACTCATATGGTTTAAACAGAGGTTCTAGCAAATCATAATTTGACATCAATACTTCTTTATCTGTTGGTGTTTCATATGAACCTTCAGTTTCACTAAAGTTTGCAATGACTTCAATGGATTCATCCTCATTTTCTCTTATAAAATGAAAAAATTGTTCATCATCCGGATTTTTGAGTATATATTTACCATCAATCACACATCTGATTTGTTTACGTAGATTAATCAGTTCTTTATAAAAGTGATAAATTGAATTTTGATCTTCAATCGCTTGTTTCACATTAATATCTAAATAGTTTGGATTGACGTCAATCCATGGATGTGCATCACTAAACCCAGCATGCATAGATGTATCCCATTGCATTGGTGTTCTAGCGTTATCTCTTCCTTTAGCTCTTATGGATTCAAAAATCTTTTCCAGTGGCCAACTGTCTTCTTTTTCTTTAATCATATTGATCGTTTCAATATCTCTTAATTCTTCTTTTAATGTGAAATGTTTATTGGTCATCCCAATTTCTTCACCTTGATAAATATATGGTGTACCCTGCATCATGTGAAGAATACCTGCAAGCATTTTTGCACTTTGAATACGAAATTTTTGATCGTTTCCCCATCTTGATACAATTCTTGGTTGATCATGATTGCTCCAATAAAGACTATTCCATCCTTTTTGATAAAGTTCTGTTTGCCAAGTTGATAAAACACGTTTAAGGTCTGTTAATTTAAGTGGTTTAAGGTGCCATTTGTCTTTTCCTTTTTCTTCATCTAGACTCACTTGTTGAAATTGGAAAACCATATCTAATTCATGCGCTCCTAATGATGTATATTCAATAGCAATTTCAGGTGTTACACTCCCTGTTTCACCAACAGTTATGGTTTGTCGACCTTCAAAACAATGTGCATGCATTTCTTTTAAATAGTCATGTAGTTTAGGTCCATTTGAAAAAATATGTTGATCGATATCTTTACCAATTAAATCAATAACATCCATTCGAAATCCATCTATACCTAAATCTAGCCAATAATTCATCATCTTATATATAGCATGTCTCAGTGCCTCATTTTTCCAGTTAAGATCTGGCTGTTTTTTAGAAAACATATGAAAATAAGCATACGCGTCATCAGTTTTTTCCCATGCACTACCGCTAAAGATACTTCTCATATTAAAATCAGCTTCTTCATGTTTTCTAAAAATATAAAAATCTCTATATGGGCTCGTCTCATCTTTTAATGCTTCTTGAAACCATACATGTTCATCTGATGTATGATTAACAACTAAATCCATGATTAAATACATTCCTCTTTTATGGACTTCAAAAAGTAGCTTTTTAAATTGTTCTAATGTCCCAAACATAGGATGTATTTTATAATAATCGCTGATGTCATAGCCATTGTCGTCCATCGGTGATTGATAAATTGGACTTAACCATAAAACATCAATACCTAACGTCTTCAAATAATCCAACTTCTCCATAATTCCAACAATATCACCCATACCATCATGATTGCTGTCTTTAAAACTCATTGGATAAATTTGATAAACAACTAAATTTTCAAACCATCTATTCATGATTTATACCTACAAATTCTATAATATCTTTAAACACTTCTTGTTTTTCTTTATCCATCGTAATCACATGGCCAGATGCTTCATAATATTTATGCATGACAACTTTACTATTAACACCTTCAATAATCATTTTTGAACTTTCCTTGTATCGATCGTGATCCTTTAATCCTTGAATAACCAAAATTGGTGAGGTGATTTTGCTTAAATACTTTTTATCATCCTCATAAAAACGATTATTTTCCTGTTTAATGTGATAAAAAATCTCATAATATCGGTCTTTATCCATATGGTTAATTTCTTGATGTCTATTGATTTCATCTCTTGTGTGAACTTCCATTTGTTCCTGTGTAAATGCAATTAATGGCGCAGACATTGAAACTAATTTATAGGGCTCTCTATCTATACCTATACGAAGTGTCATAGCGCCACCCATGGATAGTCCCATAACAATCACTTTGTCATAAGTCTCTTTCAATCGATCATATTCAGCAAGTGAATGTTCGTACCATAAAGATATTTTTGTATTCAAAAAATCTTTGAATGTCATACCATGTCCTGGATGCAAAGGAATAGATACAGTATGGCCTAATTGAGCAAGTAGCATACCAAGTTCTTGCATCTCAATTAAGTTACCTCCAAAACCATGTAGTAATAGAATGGCCGGTTTTTGTTTATTTCCATTTAAAAATATTGATTTCATATTATCCTCTTTATAAAAATTATAATATTATATATTTTATCGCTTTGTTATGCGATTTTATTTGATATTTTAGTGAAACGTTTCAATATAAAACTAAAAAAATATAAAACGCTTACATGTTTTCAATTCCATTATACATGAATGGTTTTTAAATATCAACGTTCTATATTTATTTTTATGGCGATTTATTTTATATTTGAATACTTATAGGATAATGATCTGAAACCATTTCTTCTATATTTTTTGTTTGGTGAATTTTAAGTAATGACTTATCCATCGTTTTATCTGTAAAAATATAATCTATGGGTTTGCCTTTAACACCTAATTGAAAATTGTGGAATGTGAGTAAATTTTGATTGCCATCATCATATCCATCACTATAATATGTACGCATCAAATGAATTGTTTTTGTATCAGGAGTCATGTTAAAATCTCCTAAAATGATTGTTTTAAAGTGTTGATTATTTTTAAGATGATTGATGTAGTTGAGTAAATGTTCTGCTTGTTTATGTGTGACTTCATCTGAAGCATAGTCAAGATGTACATTAAAAAATCCTAAAATCCCATAATTCGCAATTTCTAAAATGACATATGTTGATATTCTGGTGAAATGGCAACCATTAATTTTCGATTCTATCGTTGGTGTATCCGTAAGCCAAAAAGTTTGACTATCTATTAGTCTTCCGAATCCCTTTTTAATAAAGAGTGGGACTGATTCTCCGCTCTCATCTCTTGGCATCACAAAAACATCATATTGATTAAGCCCATCTTTTAAATCATCAAGCATGTGACCCCTGACTTCTTGGAAAGCAATCACATCTGCTGATTCTTGTTGTAAAAATTTGATAACTCTATCTTTTCTATATGGCCATGCATTTTCTAAATCAGATGCAACATCCACACGTAAATTAAAGCTCATGATTTTATTTTGTTTCATATATGCCTCTTCAAATATATTCCTTTATTGCTGCTACTAGCAAATCTAATTGATCCATATGTAAACAATGTCCTGCATCATTAAATTCAATGACTACGGGTTTATTAAGTAACCTAACATTCTCTAAAACCATATCTTTTGTTACAACGTTATCTTGATCAGATAAAGTGAGATAAATAGGACACGTTATTTCTTTCATTCTTCCATTGCCGCTATTATATTTATTTTTCTCATTTGAAATATTAAAATTAACCCAGCACCAATTGATGTTCATTTGGCATCGTTCTTTTAATGTTTCTTCAATATATAAATCTAGTAGCGCTTTATCTTCTACTTTTTTTACAACAAGCAATAAATTTTCCCAAATGTTTTTAACAAACACATCATCTTGTCTAGCTAATGCATTGGGTACAAATTGCATATTTGGATCTTCTTTCATGTGATCATAACTATCAAAAACAGTATGTTCTAAAATATGTCCATCTTTATCTTTTCGCTTTGAATAATAACCTTTTACTGATAACCCTTCGATACTAAATAAAGATTCAACCAAATCTGGTGAAATCAGTGCAAGTTCCATAGCGACGCCAAATCCAGTCGACCATCCCATCACATGTGCTTTTTCAATATGTTTTGCTTTACAAAATAAAAATAGATCATATGCCAAATCTCTAAGTTCTGTGAAATCATGATTAAACGAAGAATCCCCAAAACCTCTCAAATCTGGAGCAATGATTTTATATTCATCTTTGAGTGCATCAATTAATGTAATCATCGTTAAAGATGATGCTAAATTTCCATGGATAAGTAGTATTGTTTTTTCGCCTTTTCCCGTTTCTATATATGCTAGTCTTTCATCATTGATTAAATCAATATATTTTTTTTCAATCATGTCTTCCACCTCCGCTTTTATACATCATCATGCCATCTGCTGAATTGGGATTTGATAATACCAAAATCAGAATAGGTAATAAATCAAGTACAATAAGCACCTTTAATAATGTTTTTATTTCTCTTTCTTTTTCAATACATTGTTTTACTTTTTTATGCAACAAGTAACTAAAAACGATAAATATGAAGCCTATACCTAACACAATTAAATGACCAGATAAAATGAATTCAGGATTGTTTCTTGTAAATATTGTTAAAATTGATAATAAAAATACACCAATAATATAAAACCATAAGTTAATCGTTGTGTAACGCAACCATTTTTTATACATATGCATTGTTTCACCCCAATAATATTTAAAATACAACTCTATTATACATCATAAAAGTTTATATTTTTGAGGAAAACGAGCCAAAATGATATAATTAATATAACCATTTTATAGAGGTGCTTTTATGTTTATGTTTAAATTTAAAAATATTGAAAAATTTCAAGGGCATCTTCGTAAAAAAAGATATTTTGAAGGTTGGTATTATAAAATCATCTCAAAAGATCTTTCTCATAGTATTGTTCTTATCCCAGGTATCTCCTTAAATGCTGAGGATTCACATGCATTCATTCAAGTATTTTATTACACTTATGCAAAAATACCTACAATCCAAACACACTATGTTAAATTTGATATCAATTCGTTTTTATATCATAAAGATAATTTTGATATTTCCATTGAAAATAATCGCTTTTCTAATAATCATATACACTTAGATATTAAAAATCAGGATATATCTTTAAACGGTGATATTTCAATCAATAATCATACAAAATTAAATCAAACATTATTCCAACCAAATATTATGGGTATTTTTTCATATTTTCCTAAAATGGAGTGTAATCACGGTATTCTCTCCATGAATTCCATCGCGAACGGTATGCTTATCTATCAAGAAAAGACGCTTAACTTTGATACTGCTAAAGTCTACATTGAAAAAGATTGGGGAAAATCATTTCCTAGTCAATATATTTGGATTCAATCCAATCATTTTAATCATCCCAATACATCCATCATGTTTTCATATGCGACAATCCCTTTTTTAGGATTGAAGTTTAAAGGTCTTATCGCACATGTGACAATAGATAGCAACCACTATACGTTTGCAACTTATAATTTTAGTCGAATTCTTAATAAAATCATTAAGTCAAATGAAGTTACTTTTAAAATTAAGAAAAGAAATTACACTTTACACATACATGCTACTTCTATAGATAGTGTTAAACTCAAATCTCCACATCAAGGAAAGATGATTCAAGAAATTAAAGAAGGTTTATCAGGAAAAATAGACGTGGAGCTCATCTACAAAAAAGAAACTTTGCTTAAAGATACCGGTTTATATGCTGGTATAGAAATTATGTTTTGATGTATATTTAATTTAGTTCAAATATCGTTATGATATACTTATCATAAGAAATTATCTATAGAGGTGTACGATGGATCAAGAAACCAAAAACTATAACCTACATATATTAACTGAAAAAGACTTTATATCTGAATGGTCAAAAACATATCGACAAGATGGAAAACCGGATTGGACACACATCTTTCCCTTTTATGCAGATGATATAATCTTTCAGGATTCTATACAAAAACTTGAAGGTATCGAAGATTTTACAAAAATGACAAATCGTTTGACTAAAAGATGTAAAAGTTTAGAGATGGAAATCAAAAGCATCATGAAAGATGATGAAAAGATTATGATAGAATGGATGATGACCATGCGCTTTAGAGTTTTTCCAAGGACTTCCATGTATGGTGCTTCTATACTCACATTAAATCAAGACGGTAAAATTAATCATCAAAGAGATTACTATGATTTATGGGGTGACATTTATAATCGTGTCCCCATTTATAAACATATTTATCGCTGGTTTATGAAAACATTCTTCGGATAGGAGTTTTATTTATGAAATATCCAAAACAATTGCAATTTATTAAAAATGATAAATTAAAACAACATACATCAAACCTAAGAATTGATGGCAAATGGACAGTGGTTTCAGGATCATCTTCTGGTATTGGTTTATCGACATTAAATAAATTTGCTTCTATGGGTTCAAATCTTATTATGGTTGTAAGAAACGAAGAAAAGTCAAAACCTATACAGCAACAAATCATTGACACTTATGGTGTTAATGTTGATATCGTGATAGCTGATTTTGCTGATTTTGATAGTGTTCGACATGCAGCTGAAGTCATCATCGATAAATATCCAAAAATCGATTATTTGATTAATAGTGTCGGTATTCATCAAACAAAAAAATCAATAAGCAAACACGGCATTGAAATGGTTTATACGGTAAACCACTTGAGTGTTTTATTATTTACAATACTACTCATTCCAAAACTTAAAGAAAGTGCACCTTCAAGAATCATTCAAGTCAATTCTGAAGGTCATCGTTTTTATGCACCTAAACTTAATGATTTGAATTTTAAAAAGCACATATATACAGGATTAAGAAGTTATGGCGCATCAAAGACAGCACAACTTTATTCAGTATATGAGCTTGCAAGAAGATTAGAAAAAGATGATGTCACAGTGGTTGCGATGCATCCAGGTGCTGTTAAAACGCACATTGGACAAAACAATGGTTTTTTATATCGCTTCTTCTTTAAACATGTAACTTCTCATTTCTTAAAAGATGTGAAGATTTCATCTGATGCTATTCATTATTTAGCTACAGACCCTAGTATTGTTTCTGAAACTGGTAAATTTTTCAATTTAACAATTTTAGAAGAACCTGCTTCTCATGCAACTAAAAAAGAAATGCAAAAAGCTGTTTGGACATCAAGTCTTGAAGCAATCAATTTAAGTGAGGATATGTTATGACATATGATGTAATTATTGTTGGTGGTGGTATTGCAGGACTTACTGCATCCGCATATTTATCAAAAGCTGGAAAAAAAGTACTTTTATGTGAAAAAGGCGAAAAAGTTGGCGGTTTAGTCTCAACTTTTAACTATAAAGGTTTTACATTAGATGGAGGTATTAGAGCGATTGAAAACTCTGGTATCGTTAAGCCTATGTTAAAAGATTTAGGGATTGATGTCCCTTTTAAACGTAGTATTGTTACTTTGGGTATCGAAGATGAAGTGATCAAAATCGAGGATTTATCATCTCTAGAAAAATACCAATCACTATTATCTAATAAGTTTCCTAATGAAAAAGATGACATCAAAAAAGTGGTTGATATGATGAAACAACTTATGAAATATATGGATATTTTATACGGTATTGATAACCCTTTATTTTTAGATATCAAACGAGATAAAGCCTATTTCCAAAAAGAAATTCTTCCTTGGATGTTAAAATTCATGTTTACGGTTGGTAAAATCAAAAAATATCAAACGCCTGTTGAAACATATTTAGCAAATTTGACAAAAAACGAATCATTAAACAATGTGATTGCACAGCATTTTTTTAAGCAAACACCAACATTTTTCGCATTAAGTTACTTTAGTTTATATCTAGATTATAACTACCCACTAGAGGGTACAGGTATGCTCATCGATAAA
Source organism: Acholeplasmataceae bacterium (assembly GCA_050251655.1). Taxonomy (GTDB): domain Bacteria; phylum Bacillota_I; class Bacilli_A; order Acholeplasmatales; family Acholeplasmataceae; genus WOFB19. Next base: position 33,209 of record JBFWMH010000005.1, on the reverse strand, counting down.
ATCAATCAATTCATTTTAGATCAAGGTGTTGAAATTTTATTAGATACAACAATTGAATCTATTGATCTTAAAACAAAAACAATAAAAGATCAAAATAATGAGACTTATACATATGATCAACTTTTATGGGCAGCTGATACAAATAAGCTTTATCAAATTGCAAACCTAGAATCAATCCCTAATAAAAAATTAAGACAAAAAGCTTTAGCATTTAAAGATGGTATTAAAAATCTACGTGGTGGTGACTCTATTCAAACTACATATATGCTTGTTGATTTAGACCCTAGTTATTTTGAAAACATCTGTACTGCTCATTTTTTCTACACACCTAAGAAAACAGGTGATGGAAAGATTAAAGAAACATTACCACTCATCTTGCAATCTAAAGATCAAAAAGTTTTATTTGACTGGATTAATGATTATCTTGACAACACAACATTTGAAATTTCAATGCCCGCACTGAGAAATAGAGCACTTGCACCGGAAGGTCAAACAGGGCTCATCGTATCTACACTAATGGAATTTGATTTAGTAAAACATATTAGTGATTTAGGATTATACGATCAATACAAATCATTTATTGAACAAAAAATGGTCGATATTCTGGATGCCTCTATCTTCAAGGGATTTAAATCTAAAGTGTTTGATACATTTGGATCTTCCCCACTTACAATTTTAAATAGAACCGGTAACAAAGATGGTGCCATTACAGGATGGGCATTTACCAATAAAAATATCCCTGCAGTTACAAGTTTTCTTGGAGTTACAAAAGCTGTGAAAACATACATTCCAGATGTTGTGCAAGCCGGACAATGGTCTTATAGCCCCGCTGGACTCCCAGTGAGCATCATGACAGGAAAAATTGCAAGTGATTATATCTTGAAAAAAACAAAATAAACCTTCATAAAAAAAGTTTGAAAAAAGAACGAATTTTACACCAAAAAAGTTCGTTTTTTTTATTGATTTTTTTGAATTTTTTTACCCCAATATAACCGCGTAGCCATGCGATTATTTCAGGTTTTAAAATTCTATGAAAACATTATCAAAAAAATATTTTAAAAAAATTAAACAAAAGTATTGTAATATCAAAAAAATCATATATAATATTATCTCGTAAAATAAAATATTTAAAGGAGTACAACCTTGGAAAAAAAACCTCTAATTGAACTGATGAATCTCAGTAAAATTTATGATGATGAAGCTGTTGTCAAATCGATTAATCTTACCATTTATGAAAACGAGTTTGTGACCTTATTGGGTCCATCTGGTTGTGGTAAAACAACAACGCTTCGTATGATTGGTGGCTTCATTAATCCAGATGAAGGCATGATGATTATTGATGGTAAAGATTTTGGTGATATTCCACCATATGCTAGACCTATCAATACTGTATTTCAAAAATATGCATTATTCCCTCATTTGAATGTTATTGATAATGTTGCTTTTGGCCTACACCATAGACCACTTTCATATTTAAAAGAATTCTATAATAAACAATTAATAGAAAAAGATCTTTTAACATTACCATCTACTAAACTCAAAAAAGAGATCGATAAACTTATTTATCAAGATGCAAATGACATGTTAAAACTTGTCAAACTTGAAGGTTATAATACAAGAAAAGTGGATCAACTTTCAGGTGGTCAACAACAAAGAGTTGCACTTGCAAGAGCATTAATCAATAAACCTAAAATACTTCTTTTAGATGAACCACTTGCAGCACTTGACTTAAAACTAAGACAAAACATGCAATATGAATTAAAAGAAATGCAACATAAGCTTGGTATAACATTCATCTTTGTTACACATGATCAAGAAGAAGCGATGACCATGTCAGATCGTATTGTTGTTATGAGAAACGGTATTATTGAGCAACTAGGCACACCAAAATCAATCTATAATGAACCTAAAAATAGATATGTCGCTAACTTTATCGGTGAAACAAATATTTTTGAAGGTGAAATCACAAATGATCACGAAGTAACATTCTTAAATTCTAAATTCAAATTTATCGGATATGATCAATTTGCTATCGGTGAAAAAGTGGATGTTGTCATTCGTCCTGAAGACTGGGATGTTGTCACATCTGATAAAGCAAGCATTCACGGTGAAGTGACATTCTCTTTATTCAAAGGTGTTCATAACGAGTTAGAAATCAAAGTTTTAGGCAAAACTATTACTGTAAATGATTATGAATATTATGAAGTTGGTCAAACCATAGGATTAAAAGTTGATCCATATGAAATTCACTTGATGAAGGTTGAAAACAATGGTTAAGCAATACAGAAAATTGTCGATACCATACATCATATGGCTATCAGTGCTTGTCTTTATTCCAATGACAGCACTCATCTTATTGGGATTTTCGAACTTAACTTCTAGTATTCAATTATCCAATATCCAATTTTCTTTCTCTAACATTTCCATCTTTGGCGAAGAATCAACTAAAATCGCTTTTCAAAGTTCATTAAAATATGCCGCATTAACAACACTCATTAGTTTTGTTTTAGGATATTTATTAGCATATGTCATTTATAAATCTAAATTTAAAAACAAATTTATGATTATGACTTTAATGATCTTACCTATGTGGTCTAATATCATCTTACGTATTGATGGTTTAGCAAGCATCATGAAAGAAAACAATATCTTAATTGATTTAATTGGATTCTCCCCTGTTAGTAATTTAATTAATACACCTGTAGGATTACTCATTGGTATGGTATTTACATATATTCCATTTATGATTCTACCTATTTATACAGCATTAGAAAAAATCGATCCTAATCTTGATGAAGCTTCATCAGATTTAGGATTAACACCATTTAAAACATTTGCATTTGTGACATTTCCTCTATCATTTAAAGGTGTCGTTACTGGGACGATTATGGTATTCTTACCAACATTCTCAGGATTTGCAATTCCTAAATTGCTCACACCTGGTCTACCTAAATTATTAGGTAATATTATTGAAGAGAAATTCATATTCACAAATTATAATGTAGGGGCTATTCTTTCTTCATCTGTGCTTCTACTCATCTTTGTTGCAATGTTCCTTCTACGTAAGTTTGACAAGGAAGGAGAAACATTACTATGACAGAAAAAATATATCCAAAAGCACATATCGAAGATTATGGTTACAAGAACTATAGTTACTTAAAACCAATCATTAAAGTACTAGCTATCTTATTTGCAGTTGCTATGGTATTTATGTTATATCTTCCTATTTTAGTCATTGCCATTGATTCAGTTAACACTGCAGGTAATGCAACAACTTTTGATGGTTTTACATTTAATTGGTACTTAAATATTGTTAATGAACCAGAATTATTAAATGCTATAAAAAATACATTTGTTGTTTCAATTATTGCAACAACACTTGCTACAGTATTAGGAACGCTATTTGCCATTGGTATTGATAGACTCCCTAAAAAAATAAAAAGTCATATTGTCTTTTTAAACAATGTACCTATATTAAACGCGGATATTGTCACAGGTTTCTCACTCATGATTATGTTTAGATTCCTAATGATCATATTCCCAAATATTTTCGGTTTAACAACACTCGTATTAGCGCATCTCTTCTTCACATTCCCATATGTGATCTTAAGTGTTCTACCTAAATTAAAAGAGTTAGATCCAAACTTTATCGATGCAGCTATGGATTTAGGTGTTAAGCCTTATAAAGCCATTTACTTGATAGTTATTCCAGCTATTAAAGCAGGAATTCTCTCAGGTATGATCTTCGCATTTACGATGAGTATTGATGACTTCGTTATTAGTTTCTTCAATACTGGAGCAGGTTATGATAACTTATCCATTTGGATTTACGGTGTCATTGGACGACGTAATCTAACACCATCAGTTTATGCATTTTCTACATTATTAACTCTACTCACTGCAGTAGGTTTAATATCAGCAAATTTAATCCAAAGAAAGGGTAAAAAACACACAAAATGAAAAAAATTTTCACTTTGTCACTCATAATGGTAGTGGCGATCTTCTTGGCATCTTGTAGTTCAAAACCAACATTACGCATCCTTAACTGGGGTGAGTATATTAATGATGAGGTTGTTGCAAATTTCGAAGCAGCAACAGGTTATAATGTTATTGTTGACGTAACTGATTCAAATGAATCTTTCTACTCAAAAATTAAGAGTGCAACAACTGCATATGATATCGTAGTTCCATCAGATTATATGGTAGAAAAAATGGTTGATGAAGATATGTTATATCAATTAGATTATGCTTTACTACCAAATAGAGCAGATGTTACATATATGACTGGTGTTGAAGCTATTTATAATTCTATGGCTGCAACTACACTTGCTCGCACAGGAGAAACAGTTGATTATACCGATTATGCTGTTCCATACTTCTGGGGATCATTTGGTATCATCTATAACAATCGTGTTGCAGGATTAGAAACTGCATTACAAACTAATGGTTGGGGTGCTTATTTTGACCCAACACTTGCACCTACTGGTGTGACTCGTGGTATGTATGATGTTCCACAATTTGCTTATGCCGCTGCATCTTTTTACTTAAATCAAGATATTAATGTTGTTACTGAATCTTCATTAGCTGCTGCACAAACAGCCATCGAACAAGCAAACTTTACTGAATGGGGATTTGACATCTTAAAAAGAGATATTGAATCAGATAACTTAGATTTAGCATTCACTTATACAGGTGATTACTTAGATAGATTATATATGCAACTTGATGCAGGTAAAACAATTGCAGAAGTTCAAGCAGATTTTAATATTTATATTCCAGATAACACTTTAGTATTTATTGATAACTTAGTCATTCCTAAGACTTCTCAACAAGTAAGTATGGCACATGAATTTATTAACTATTTACTTGATCCACAAGTAGTTGCTTTAAATAGTGAAGTTGTTGGATATGCTACTGGTCTTAATGAAGCATATGATATTATTGTTGCTTATGAAGATAGTACTGATGCTTGGTATAAGAACTGGGCAACTGCTTATCAAATTTACTATAATAAAAATGCGATAACTAACTTAGTACCTCTAACTTCATTACCAGCTGAAGAAATCGATAAGATAATCACAATGGTAAATAACGCTAGAGTATAATTTCGTAAATAACTCACGATATAAACATCTCTTTAAGTGAAGAGGTGTTTTTATTTTGATATAATAACATTAAGAGGTGATTAGATGAAAACTAAATTAAAAGTAGCACTTATTGGATATGGTATGGCAGGCCAATGGTTTCATATGACTCAACTTAATAACCATAAAAACTATGAAGTAAAACATGTCATGACACGTAGTGAAAAAAATATAAAGATTTTAAAAGAAACTGCACCAAGCGCTCATGTCATCTCTTCATTTGATGATGCCATCAATGATCAAGATATTGATTTAATTGTGATTGCAACTTCTAATGACGTTCATTTTGAATATACGAAAAAAGCGATACTTGCTAAAAAACATGTCGTTTGTGAAAAACCTTTTGTTGATACACTTGAGAAAGCTAAATATCTTTTTGAATTAGCAAAAGAAAACAAAGTCATCCTACGCGTGTTTCACAACAGACGTTTTGATGGCGACATATTAACCATTAAAGATTTAATAAAAACAGAAGATTTTGGGTCTATCATTTCATTTGCAGCACGTTTTGACAGATATAATCCAGCATTATCAGATAATTGGCGTTATCAAGAAAATCATATGCCTGGTTCTTATTATGATTTAGCACCACACCTTGTTTTTGATGCTCTTGAATTATTTGGTTATCCAAATCAAGTGTTTACACAATTATTTATTGATCGTGAAGGTGGACTTGCAGATGATCGATTCCAAATGATTTTATATTATGATTCATTTGAGTGTTATTTAAGTTCCGAAGTCTTTGAGCGAGATCCAAAGCCTCGCTTTGAACTTGTAGGTACCAAAAAGACTTATGTTAAATATGGTTTTGACCAACCAGATTCAGTGAATAAACAAATTGATAAATCTTATCAAGAAAATCAACCAAAGAGTTTACTTATCACTTCACCACAAGAACAAACTCACATCAATGTTTACACAGGTAGACACTATTTATTTTATGATCAATTATATATAGATATCATCCATTTAAGAGATTCCTCTGATTATGAAAAATTATCATTAATGGTTATTGAAGTCATGGAAAAAGGTTTAATATCTCATCAACAAAAGAAAATCATATCACTTAAATAAAAAAATCCGAAATTCGGATTTTTTTTATAAACTATTTTTTACGATTTCAATAACCTCTTCTTGTGTTTTTGCTTTTAAGACTTTTTGTGCAATATCATCAAATGTTTTTTGTTCATGTGTATTGATGATTTTTTTTATTTTAGCCACTTGTGATAGCGACATGCTTAATTTCTTGATGCCTAATCCGATAAGAATAGGTGCAGCAATTTCATCGCCACCTAATTCACCACAAATAGATAAACCTTTATCATGGGCATTAAATGAGTCACTAATCATTTTTAAAACTCTAAATACAGCTGGTGAATAACTTTGATAATATGATTTAATGTCAGTATTCATTCGATCAACTGCATGAAGATATTGTGTTAAATCATTTGTACCTACACTTGCAAAATCAACAAGTTGACACACTTCATCACTCATCATCGCAATCGAAGGTATTTCTATCATAATACCAATTTTCAAATCGTGATCATATGCCACATCTTCTAGATCAAGTTCTTTTTTACATTCTAGAACAACTTCTTTTGCACGAACGATATCATCTATTGATCCAACCATAGGAAACATGAGCTGGATATTATGTTTTACTGAACCTACAAGAGCTGCTTTAATTTGTGTTTTAAACATATCCATATGTTCAAAACATAATCTAAGTGCTCGCTTACCTAAAAAAGGATTTTCTTCTTCAGGTAATGTTAAATATGATAATTTTTTGTCACCACCAATATCTAATGTTCTTAGTGTAACTTTTTTACCTTCAAATTTAACCGAAACATCTTCATATACTTTTACTTGTTCTTCAAATGTTGGAAGATGTGTATTTTCCATAAATAAAAATTCGCTTCTAAATAATCCGATACCATCAACTGCATTTACAGAATCTAATGATTCATCATGATTAGATCCAATGTTTAAATGAATTTCAATATCATTTCCATCAAGTGTTTTTGCACTTTGATTTAAGTATTTTAGCGTATCTTGTTTTTCTTGTAAAAATGCTTGTTGTTTTGCTAAATATTTATCTTTTGTTTCTAAATCATAATCAACAATGACGCTTCCTGTAACTGCATCTAAAATTGCAGGTCCTTCTAATCCAAGTTTTAATAAATCTTTAACTCCTATGATTGCTGGAATATCATAACTTTTCGCGATGATTGCTGAATGAGAAGTATTGGAACCTATCTCAGTAATAATCCCTTTGACATGTGTTCTATCCATTGTTGCAGTATCTGATGGATATAAATCATAGGTAACAATAATGACATCTTCCTCAAGTTTAGAAATATCTGGATATACTTTATCATCTAAATTTCTTAGTACTCTTGTTTTGACATCATCTAGATCTGCAACGCGTGCTTTAATGTATGGATCATCAATCATGTCAAGCATACTTTTAAATGTTTTATACGAAACGTCTACAGCTTTAGTAGGATGATAACCTTCATTAATGAAATTTACAATCATATCATTGACTTCAATATCATTTAATATTTCAATATGCGCATTAAAAATTTCCGATTTTTCATCATTTTCTTCTTTTAAATGATGTACAATCGTATCTAGTTCATTCTGTGCTTTTTGAACTGCATCTTGATACAGTTTTAATGAGGTTATTTGATCTAATGTGTTGTTTTCAACAATCACTGCTTGATACACTTCATAAGGCATCAATTTTCCAAATCCATATCCTAATGAAACTGGAGCACTTAATTTTATTTCTTTCATTGATAACTCCTTAAAAATAAAGATAGGGCTGGCATAGTTTTATGACCAGCCCCAAACTTTGATTTAAATTAAAGCTTCTTCCCTTAAAGCGGCTTCAATCACGTTTTTCATATCTTCTTCTTTAAGACCATCTAAATGAATCTTAAAGGTTGCACCTTTAGGAATACCAAGACTCAATACCATAAGCATTGACTTCATATTCACTAATTTGCCATTATACTCAAGTTGAATATTTCCTACAAAAGTAGATGCTAATTTAACTAGTCTTGTAGCAGGTCTAGCATGTAATCCTTCTGGACTATTGATTTGGTATTCTAAAACCATGTTATTCTTCTTCCTCTACAGCTGGTGCTTCTGGTAATAATAGTTTTAATAAGAAAGCTGTTAAAACTGTACCTGCAGCTAGAGCAATTAAGAAGCCCCACCAGTTAGTCATAATAAAGATAACGAATAAACCACCATGAGGTGCTGGAACTGCTGCACCAAATAATGCTGATAATGCACCAGCTAATGCAGAACCTGCAATAATTGAAGGTAGAACTGCTTTAGGATTTGCTGCCGCAAATGGAATAGCACCTTCAGTAATGAATGATGCACCCATAACCCAGTTTGTTTTACCAGCTTCAAGTTGTTGTTCATTAAATTTAGATTTAAATAATACTGTTGCTAATGCAATACCAAGTGGAGGTGTCATACCACCAACCATAACAGATGCCATTAATTCTGAAGAAACACCACCAGCAATTGATGCAACACCAACGACATAAGCAGCTTTGTTGATTGGGCCACCCATGTCAACTGCCATCATACCACCAGCGATTAAACCAACGATGATTGCACTTGTACCACTTAAATTATTTAAGAAAGATTGTAATCCATCAGTGATTGGTGTAACAATTAAGTTTACACCTAACATCGCAACTGCTGCTAATAATGTTCCGAATAATGGGAATAATAATACTGGTTTAATACCATTGAAAGATCTAGGAAGACCTGAGAATACTTTCTTAAGTAATACAACAATATAACCAGCTGCAAAACCACCAACTAATGCACCAAGAAATCCTGATCCACCTGATGATGCTAAAGCACCAGCAACAAACCCAGGTACGAAACCAGGTCTATCTGCGATTGCGTATGCGATAAATCCAGCTAATACAGGTAACATAAAACCAAATGCAACTTTACCAGTATCACCAAACCAAGCTGCAACTGCATTACCCCAACCATAATTTGAAGCACCTGCATTGCTTGCATCAAGAATAAATGCTAAAGCAATTAAGATACCACCAGCGACAACAAATGGAATCATTTGTGAAACGCCACTCATAAGATTTTTGTAAACATTGTTCTTTTTCATCTTTTTCTCCTTTTATTTATTTCACAAATCATTCTATTGATGATTGTAAATACTATATTTGTTTGCTAAAGCATCTTCAACCAGTTGTTTAGCATTTTTAATACCAGCTGAAACACCAACTTCAATCAATGGTTTACCATTGAATCTTTTCATTTCAACTCTTGCATCAGCAGCAATGATAACTGCAACCGCTTCTTCAATATCTTGTGGTTTAAGTCTGTTTTCAACACCAATAGATCCATTCGTTTCAACTATGACTTTAACACCAAGTTTCTTTCCTGCTTTTTCAAGCATTTCTGCTGCCATATATGTATGTGCTATTCCTGTTGGACAAGCTGTTACTGCGACTATTTTTTGCATGTATTATTCCTCCTTATTTAATGTACTTAAAATATCTAACACTGCTTCTTTACTTGAAGCATTGAGTAAACCTTCTCTAAAATCTTCATCAATTAATTTTCTTGATAATGCTGCAAGTGTTTTTAAATGTAGGTCATCATTGGTGTTAGGTACTGCAATTAAAAAGAAAATAAATGCTGGTTCATCATCCATCGATTCATAATCTATACCCGTTTTACTTCTACCAAATACTAAAGATGCTTTCTTAACAACTTCAGTTTTTGCATGAGGTATTGCAATTCCAAAACCAACACCAGTTGAACTATGTGCTTCTCTTGCCATCGCTACGTCATATAATGTTTTAGCATCATCTGTTATTCCATTTTTTGCTAAAAGATCTACGAGTTCTTTAACAACTGCTGGCTTTGTTTGTGCTTGTAAATCTAAGTTGATTAAATCTTCATTGATTAATTCAACGATTTTCATATATTAATCTCCTCTATTTCTACTTGATTAAGTATGTCATTGTATACTTTTAAATCAACAATCTCATTTCCAAATGTGGTCGCTGATGCTGCTGCAACTGCTGATTTATAACAATCAACTAATGATAAGTTCTTTTCATATGCTGCAATAAATCCTGCAACCATTGAATCACCTGCACCAACAGTATTTTTCACTTCTCCTCTAAGAGGTTTAGCTTTAAATACATGATATTTATTAATAAGTAATGACCCGTCTTTTCCTAAAGATACAATGACATGTTTTGCACCAGCTTTAACGAGTGCTCTACCTGCATCAACGATATCTTCTAGTCTTTCTAATTTCTTTAAGACATAAGTTTCTAATTCTAATAAATTAGGTTTCATCAATAATGGTTTATATTTTAAATACTCTGCCATATATTTACTTGGTGTATCCATCACAATTTCTACTTGATGATCAATACAATGTTTAGCAATCTTTTTGTATAAGTCTGATTGACCTTTAGCACTACTGCCTCCACAGATTAAAATATCATGTGGTTTTAATGTATCAATATAATCTAATAATGCTTGTGCTTCATTATCTTTAACTTCTACACCGTTATGATTAATCTCAGTTTCTTTATCATGAATCAAAATTTTAACATTAACTCTTGTAAGTGCGTCAATCATAATAAAATGTGACTCTACATTGAGTTTTTGATCAATAAAATCTTTAATATAATGCCCAGTGATACCACCTAAAAAGCCAGTAGCAACACTTCCAATCCCAAGTTTTTTCAAGCCGATAGAAACATTAATACCTTTCCCACCAACAAGAAAATCACCTTGATCAAATCGATTTAATTCTTCTAATTCTAGGTAATCCATTTTGATTTTGTAATCAATTGCTGGATTTAAGGTACATGTATAAATCACTTATTTTCACTCTTTTCATGAATCCATTTTGCGTCTTCTTGTTTTGCAAATCTATAAGAAGTTGTGACTCCATATTTTGAATAGTCAGCAACGACATATGCTTCTTTACTTTGTTTAATAACTAATTCCTTAATTAAACCTTCTTTTTGATCTGGTGTAGAATATCCTTCTTCTGTTACACCATTTGCACCAACAAATGATTGATCAAAATGAACCTTCTTTAAATACTCAACTGCAAATTCACCAACGACTGCTTCAGTGACAGATTTAACTTCTCCACCTAAAATATAGACTGGCAATCCTTTTTTAGCTAGTTCGCCAGCAACATCAATACCATTAGTTACAAATCTAGAGTTCTCACATTGTATGAATTGAATCATTTGTTTTGTTGTTGTACCAGCATCTAAATAAATAACTGAATTATTTTTAACAAGTTGTGCTGCTTTTTTAGCAATCACTTTCTTTTCTTCCGCTTGCATTTTAGAACGTTGTTTAATTTGGATATCAATATCACTTTTATCACTGATAATGACACTACCATATAATTCTATGACAAGCCCTTTGTCAGCGAGATCTTTAATATCTCTACGGATGGTTGATTGGCTCGCTTCAATAAATTCAGCGATATCAGAAATTTGAACATCTTGATGTTCTTTTATGTAGTTATAGATTAGTGTAAGTCTTTTACTTTTTTGCATTGTATCATTCCCCTCTTCACTCTCAAAGGAAGTGTTCGTATGGATTATATCGCTATTTTCAAACTTTGTCAATCTTTTTCATACTTTTTTCATTTTGAATTTCAAAGTTTGTATACTTATGTGTTTTTATAAAGAAAAAAACTTTCCTAAAGGAAAATTTATTATCTTTTAAATGCACATTTTAAAATATCAAGATATATGAGTAAATTCTTTTTGAAACTTATTCAATAGAAGAAAAATAGTTAAAGAAAGACAGAAACTTATTCCAATGACATATGGTTCATAAATAGCATATATTTCTATAAATGGTTTAACATATTCAAAATCAATTGAATTCGTTTCAGCTGGGGATGTGAATACATATATCAATATATACACAATGGATATAAATACTGACAATCCATAAATAATTTTTAATGCTTCAGGATTAGCCCTTTTTGTCATGTTTGTTTGATAGAGATTGTTCTCCAAATCTCTTAAAAATCTAATGAAAATTTGAATGATAAAAATGACATAGATAAATACCAATAAATACATCACAAAAGCTATTATACCTTCACCATAATTCACTATCATTTCACTGATTAATAAAAAACCTAGTATGACAAATATAGCAGAGAAAGCCCACATACCAATTCTAAGTATGACATATGCAGCATGTACCGTCTTTGCCATCATTTCGTTATTTCTTTGTTTTGCACCTATATAGATAAGTATCCATATTAGTGGTGTAATTGTAGATATTAATATACTCAGATATGCAGGAACACCAAATGGTTTTATTGTATATTCATCTGGTCCAAATAATGAAGGTTGTGCTGGTACTACAATCTCAATTTGTGTAAACTTTATAAGTAAAATAGTTGAAATAATAAATGACAATACAGAAAGTATAACAATAATAAGCATTTTGATACTTCCACCAATATGATACAAACGTATTAAATCTTTTTTTAAATCTATCTCCTCTTCATGAGACATCTTTTTACCCTCCTATATGATGATGATTTAAATTGCAAAAGAATACATACATAAACAAAAAGGCATACAAAATATAAATCATTGATGCCTTTTGTCATTTATGTGTTTTTTATATTTATTTCAAAGTATTATGCTTCAGTAAATTCTGATTTCAATTGTCTTAAGACTAATATCATAACTAGTGACGATACAATACCGATTGCACCAATAATCGATGATAATGGTTCTAAAGCATCAAATAGTGGTTGTAGATATTGATCATATGGTGTTTGAGATACTGCATCTGTTGAAGCAAATCCTAAGAGTGTTGAAATGAGCGTTAATCCAAATGATATATATAACAGAACCAATACAGATGAAGGATCGGCTTTAGTTAAAACCAATGATTGATCTAAATTGCCTTCTAAATCAAATAAGAACTTGACAAAGATTCTAATGATAACAAGGAAAATTGCGAGCACTAATCCTAAAATAACTAAGAGCACTAAAGCAATACCAGGTACAACTAAGAGCATGATGATGCTTAAAAGTCCAAATAAACCAAACACAACAATCATAAACCATTTGTATATTTTTAATATCGTTTGTGCTGCGTGTACTGTATTTGCCATTAACATATTGTTTTTAGATTTAGCACCTAGATAAACAAGTAATAATAATAGCGGTGGAATCGCAGAGATGACAATTGAAAAATAATACGAAAATGCATAATCATTTAAATTAACATCAGGCATACCATCCACAGGGATAACAATCTCAATTTGAGCAACCTTTAATAAAAGATAAGCCGAAAGACCAAACTGTAGTATTGAAAGTAATACTACCAATAACATTTTCATACCGCCACCAATATGAAACAAACGATTCAAGTTATTTTTTGTAACTTCTTCGTTTTCATTTTGAACGTTAAGTTCATCATTTTCAAACATGTAAAGCCCCTCCTAAATATATAGTTACTTTTATTACAAAATAAAATTTCGATTTTATTACATAAAAATAAAAAAGGATTCAATGAAGAATCCTTATGATTTATTTAGAGTGAATTTGACGTTCCTGAACCTTTACCCATCGATATCCTTTGATATGTGTTGGAGGAAGTCTTCTTTGTGTATAAATATAATAATCAGTTGATTTATTTTCGAGATCAACTTCCAAATAATATCCTTCTTCTCTGTATGATCCAGGTGTGAATTTTGTAAATTGGTCAAAATTAACCATCTTAAGTGATAATAGGTGCATTTCATCTTCAGTAATTCTAACAAAAACATTTTTCATTAATCGCTTTAGGTAGTAACAAATTCTCTACAACAACGACTCGGTTTGAAGTTTTCCAATCCTTTGAAATTTCAAGATAGTACCCATTTTGCATATAATGCTATGTTACTTGAAAGTGAAGATTCACTTGTGAATGGGTCATAAAACTCTAGATCTTGATACCATCCACCAAAGGCATACCCTTCTTTTGTTGGACTATCTGGTATCGTCACCTCACGTCCATATTCATCAGTGATGCTTGTTATTGACATGCCACTTCGTGTGTCAAACGAAGTAAGAATTTATCCATGATATAATCTCCATAGTAATTTTTATTACAATGTTTGAATTTTATTTACGGAGGAAAAATGGAAAAAAGAAAATGGGCAATTTTACTCTTTGTTTTATTGTCTAGTGGAGCTACTACTGCTGTGCCACTTTCAAGTACTGATGCACCAACTTTTGATGAAATTTCAGATCAAGCAATTGCCGTTGAAACTGAGGATATTGACTAGACTGCCTATATGGAAAATGTCTTAGGTGCAGATGTGACTTTTATTGAAACAATATATTTTGCAGATTTCTCATTACTCGTCTATGCTGTAGAAGGTACAGAAAATGATACGATTTATATATGTAATAGTTTTGCTGGATATATCATGGATATCAATGGCGACACCCACACTAAAATTTATGGCCTATTAACAACTTCTGGATTTTTAATGATTGATCGTCAATACGCTGAATATTTTCATTATTTATCAGCAAATGATTATACATTGGTACCTATTTTAAATTGCATGATGCCCTTTTAGTAAAAATAAAACTTCCTTATCATTTAAGGAAGTTTTTTTAAACATTCATATGCCCTTTTCGATATTTACCAATCTCTAATTGATAACTTTCTCCATTGATGGCTTTTTGATATGCTTTAATGATGTGTTTAGTTTGCTCTATATTCTCTAAGGTGAAATCAAGTCTAAATGTGCGAATTTTCGCTTTTCTAAGGGCTGGTATTTCTTCAATCAATCGATATGGGAGTGGATCCATAATTCTCATGTTGCAGTGGCCATCATTGATTAAAGCAAACTTACCTTGATAGTCATGTTTTAAGTAATATTGATCTTTAAAACATAAATTACAATTAGGTTTATATCCAAATGATTTAGCAACTGGACAATATTTAGAAATCATCATGTCTTTATGTCCATAAACAACCATCTCTAGATTAGGATATCCACCAAATGTTTGTTTATAACGTTTAGCAAAATCAAGTACATGTAACTTATCAAGTTCTGCAGATAATGTGATACGTTTAACGTTGTGATGTGAAAGTAAGGCTGCTGTATAAACATTCGTCACATTGATAAATTCATCAGTAATAAGATTGTGTTTATTTTGATTGACAAAAAGTGCACCAGTTTCACTAATCACTGTCATTTGATCAATTGGATACGGATCTTCTTCAACAATTCTTTTTCTTGCAGGTATTAATAAAACATTAGATTTTACATGTTTTACACTTAAAATATCATCATAATATATTTCTTTAATTCCAAGATCGATTGCAGCTTGCAATTGATCTTTTGTATGCACTTTTACGATGAGTTTTTCCTCATCTTGAAATATTGCATTTGATGTAACATCATCAGATATGATGACTGCCTCATCTCTATAGATTCTTAATCTCTCTATTTCTTCTAGCGCTTTTCTTCTAAGTTCATTCATTAATTTAATACTAATAAATACATCTTCATCTGTAAACACTTCCAAGTGTTTAATATAAAACGGTGTGCCACCAAACTTAGAAAACTGTTGTGCGATTTGTTCTTTATCAGCTGGCTTTGACTGAGCTTTTTCCAAATAAACCTCTGATTCAACCATTACATGATGATCCATTTCATCACTTAAATAAAACTTAAGTGTATGTCCTTGATATGCTTCTACATATCCAATCAATGGTACTACTTTATAAGCTTCATTTTGAAATGCATATAATTCTTTTTCTAACTCTGAATCAAGTGTTTTATATAGACTAGAACCAGGCACTACCGTTTCTTTTACTTCTAGCCAAACTTCCTCACCTGCAAACGCTTCTTTGATGATGGTGCCATTTTTTCTCATCATATAAGAAACCACATTCCCATAATCAACATCACCGACGATTCTAAATCCATCACCGTTTTCTAAATGTTCAGTTAACTTAACTAAAGCAAGATTCTTTTGATATCCTGTAACATCGCCAATCTTTACACCCATGTGATTAGGTCTAAAATCATTATTTAAATCCTTAGGTATTTCATTTAAAATATAACCTTTTGTATAATCTCTATTAAACACACGCTTTAACTTATCAATCGTATCTGTTAACTCAAGTGTTTCATGTTCAAAATATGCATCAATTGATTTTCGATATGCTGACACTGTTTGTGCAACATATTCTTTTTTGCGCATGCGTCCTTCAATTTTAAAAGAATCAATGCCTGATTCAATGAGTTGATCGATATATTCAATGGTCATTAGGTCTTTAGCACTTAAAAGATGTGAGGATTCATGGATGACTTCATCTTCTTTTAATAACTGATAAGGTAGTCTACAATTATATGCACACTCACCTCTATTACCACTACGGTCATTGATTACTGAACTGATTAAACAATTTCCTGAATAAGAAACACAAAGTGCACCATGGATGAAAGCTTCAAGCTCAATATCAACTTGCTTTTTAATTTCTTTAATCGTATCTATACTTGTTTCTCTTGCAAGTATGACTCTTTTTACACCGATTGATTTTAAAAACGCCACTTGTGAGACGTGATGTGCATTGATTTGAGTTGAAGCATGAATAGCAATATTGGGATATCTTTTTGTAAAAATACTAATCATCCCTATATCTTGAACAATAAGTGCATCAACATGGTGTTTAACAAGTTCATCGGTATAAGCTAACACTTCATCAACTTCATCATCAAATGTGAGTGTGTTAACAACAATGTATACTAAAACACCACGCAGATGAGCGTAGTGAATGGCATCAATTAAATCTTCTTTTGTAAAATTTTCAGCAAATGCTCTAGCACCAAATCGGTGACCAGCCATAAAAATAGCATTTGCACCTGCGTTAATCGCGTTAATAAAAGATTCTTTGGTTCCTGCAGGAGCAAGTAATTCTGGTTTTTTAATCATAATCACCTCATATAATCAGATGATATTATATCACTATTTATATTAGTTTATAATAGATTTAAGAAAAATCTTTTTTAAACTTTTCTTTTAGAACTAGATAGTAATTTTTAGCTTCTTCATAATGTGCTTTTAACTCTTCAATACCATGGTTTTGCATCAATCGTGTAAGTAGTTCAAAGTCATCTTTTATATAGTCTCGATATGCATAACGATAACCAAAATCAACTTTTTCTGGTCTGTTTTTTAAATTAAGCATTACGACTAATTGAGACAAGATAAAACGATAAAAGTTTTGATAAGCCTCTAAGTATTTTCCTCTATCTAGATTTTTCTCTGTTTCAATCATCATGAGAAAATCAATTGCTGTGGCTTGTTGATAGACTCTTTTACAGCGATTAAATGTAACTTCTTCACTATCATCTTCTTCTGTAATATAAGATCCTTTATCAAACCAAACAACATGATGTCCATGTCTTTTATGGTCGGTTAATCGTTCTTTTTTCGTCTCTTTAATGACTGCTAAATCTATATAAAAATGTGCAGGCATTTGATTAATTAAATAAAACTCTTGAGAAAAACCATGCCATGTAGGTTCTGCCATTCGATAAGATCTTAGAATACCATAGTGTTCATTCAAAAAAGTTTTAAATGCGATAAATATATCTTCAACTGCATCATCTTTGCAGATGATTTCTAAATCAAGATCTGAAAAAGAATCATTAAATCCAGTTGCTTTTGACCCACCTTCAAAGGCGGCTAATACATCTTCTCTTTCTTCTAAAAAGATTTTTAATGTTTTATAGAGTTGTTCTTTCATGTTATATCTCCTCATATGTTTTTTCATAATCATCAACATAGACGATTGAAGTACATCCGTTTAATTTTGAAAATGCCTGTATTTTTTTATCAATGAGTTTTTTAACTTTTTGTTTAGGGGCTTTATGTTTATACCAAATATTTTTGACAATCCACTGTTTTGCTTTTCTATCAATTGTCATTTCTATTTGTCCAATAAAATCATGATCATATAAGATCGGCAGGGCATAAGGTGCAATCTTTCTTAATTCAGGTTTATGATATATTTCCCATTTGTATTCAAAATCAAATATTTTCTTAATGAGTTTACGATCCCAAATCAACTGATCTAATGGTGCAATAAATTCTACTCTTTCGCTTACATCGCCCTCTTGTAATAAACCTAGATCTTCACTTAATATATATAAGCAATCTTTAATGCCTTCAACTTTTATTTCAGTTAATTCGCCTAGCAAGACCATTTCTTCGATATATTTTTTTCTTTCTGCTGTTTTTAGATTTACACCTAAATACGCATCTGATGGTCCTGAACCTAAAACACCTACAGCACCAATTCGTCTTTTAATCATAAATTTATGATATGTGTTCTGATCAATGATAACATCATGCTGACTTTGATTTAAGTGTGTTAAATATTTACTTGTTAGTGCATAATATTTTTTGACACCTTCTCTGTGATGAATAATGACATCCCCTTTAAAAAATAGATAATCAAGAATTGCTTTACCCATTGTTTTGTGTCTCCAAGTAAAAAAATGTGATGCGATATCTATTTCTAGATCATCAGCGTTTAAATAAGGCAAAGTTTCTAATTGTTTTAAAACATCAGCAATTAACCATTGATATTCCTTAAGATTTTGTTCATACACCTCTTGATTTCTCTTTCTCATCGGTGTCATTGATTCCCAATCAGAGGTTGCATAAATGCTCATTACTTTATCCCATTGATCAACTAATAATCGATCCTCATATAACAATGTATCTAAATAAGATTTTTCATAATTTTTCACTCTTGAAAACAAAACAATATCTGCATTTCTACCACAGATATCAATTGGATCAAATTGAATACAACCAGCACGCTTAAACAACTCTACAATATCGCTTTTAGATTGATAGAGATTGTCCCCAATTAAACCTTGCTTAGTAAGCATTAAATGTTTGATCTGTTTTTTGGTTGCTTCAATCATGGTTTTTCTCATTTCTTTATGTTTATTCATATTATATAATACATTGATTCAAACCTATAAAAAAAGCCAATATAAATTGGCTTTTTTCGCTATGACATCAATTAGTCAGCACTATTTTGTCCTAAACTTTCTGCGATTCTTTTAGCCATACCTACGAGTTCAACAAAGTCATGTCTATAACCATAAGTATCATCACCTAAAGATTGATTTGCCATATCAATCACATGTTGATAACTTGATTGATATTTATAACTAGAATCTCTTAATAATAATCCAAATTCAACGACTGCACTTGCGAATCTAAAAGTTTCACTTGGATTATCTGTAAAGCTTGTAGATAGTGTTTGATGTTCAATAAGCATTGATGTATCACTATTTGGATCTTTGTATCTAATTTGTAAATTTGCATATTCATTTAAATAATTTTCACCTGTATATCTAAGTGTTTCAGGTATATCAAATGTTTTAGTTTCAATAGTTTCACTAGAATCTGCTGGAATAATTTCATAGAATGCAATCACTGAATGCCCAGCACCCATGTCGCCAGCATCTTTTGTATCATCAGAAAAATCATCATAGCTTAGTACTCTGTTTTCATATCCAATAAGTCTATATCCTTTTACACTTGCAGGATTAAATTCGATTTGTAATTTCACATCTTTTGCGACTGTCACTAAAGATGCACCTAATTCATGAACAAACACTTTTTCTGCTTCTTTGACACCATCGATATAGTAATAAACACCATTTCCATGATCAGCAAGTGATTCCATTGTATTATCTTTAAGGTTTCCAGTACCAAATCCTAAAACACTTAAGAATACACCTGAATCACGTTTTTCTGATATAAGGTCTTCTAATGCTGATACACTTGAGATACCCACATTGAAATCACCATCAGTAGCAAGTATAATTCTGTTATTTCCGCCTTCAATATAATTTCTTTCAGCAACTTTATAAGCTAGATTAATCCCTTCGCCTCCTGCTGTTGATCCACCCGCTTGTAGATTATCAAGTGCTTCATAGATTGCGTCTTTATCAGTGACATCAGCACCTTCTAAGACAACGCCAGCAGCACCAGCATAGACAACAATTGAAATCACGTCTGATGGTCTAAGTTGATCGAGTAATAATGCAAATGCTTCTTTTAATAAAGGCAGTTTATCATATGAATTCATTGAGCCAGAGACATCAAGTAAGAACACTAAATTCATACCTGCTGATTCTTCATAAACGATATCTTCAGTCTTTAAACCTAACATGAGTAATTGATGATTTTCATTCCAAGGTGCTGTTGATAGTTCTGATGTGACATGAATCGCTTCATTTTCACTAGGACCTTCCAGATCATATGTAAAATAATTGATCATCTCTTCAATTCTAACTGCATCTTTATAAGGCATTGTTCCATCTTCAAGAAATCTTCTTACATTTGAATATGATGCTGTATCAACATCAGCTGAGAATGTTGACACTGGCATATCTTCAGTATTGATAAAGGTGTTTTCTATAATTTCATCATAACCTTCAGTATTTTGATCCTCAACATACCCATCATAAAGTGAATTATAGCCATCATATGCCCCACTACAAGATGCTAATATAAACACATTTAAAACCAATAAAACTAACCATACTTTTTTCATCTTTTTTCCCTCGCTTTTTTTAATCTCGCCCTTATTATAGATAGAAGTTGTGTCAAAGATTTGTCCTTCTTATGACAAATTTGTGACAAATGCCAGACAAACATCAAATTTCACAAAAAATTATGTTATCATAACATTAAGTAAACACTAGGGGTGAAACTATGCGTGTTTTAATCGTTGAGGATGAAAAAGATTTAAATGATTTATTAAATGATTATATATGTGATGCCTATAAAGATGTGAAGATCGATCAAGTATATGATGGTATTGTCGCATTAGATAGAATTTCTAATAACACTTATGATTTGGTGCTCCTTGATGTGATGTTACCTCACATGAGTGGATTTGAAATTTGTAAGAAACTAAGAGAAAAATCAGATGTTCCTGTGATGATGCTTTCTGCATTAAGTGATGAAGAAAATCAACTTAAAGGTTATAATCTTGGGATTGATGATTATGTTACAAAACCTTATAGTCCAAAAATTGTATTAAAAAAAATCGCATCCGTATTATCTAGATACGATCATCAATCACCTGATGAAATCAGCGCTTATGGAATCATCAAATATAATTTTGATAAGTTTATGATTACAATCAATGATAACCCTATTGAATTAAATAAAAAAGAATGGGAATTATTTACTTTATTTATCACACACGTGGGACGCGTCTTCACGCGTGAGGAGTTATTAAATCTTGTGTGGGGATATGATTACTTTGGTTATGAAAGAACTGTCGATACACACATCAAACGTTTAAGACAAAAATTACTTGATGCATCTGATTATGTAAAAACCGTTTATAAAACAGGATATAAATTCGAAAAATAATATAAACAAACTATATGAGGAGGACAAAGATGAGAGTCAGTATATTAGTAAAAACTTTTTTTATACTGCTTTTTTCTTTTACACTTGTGTTTTTATTAAACACCTATATCTCTTATCAAAGATTTTCTCCACTTTATATTGAAGAAAATATCAACAATGTTAAAACTTCAATTTTAAATTCAGTGGACTCACTTGAAAACAATGTGGATTTAAGTGATACACCACTTGAATCATTATCGAGTGAAACTTCATTTATTAGATATACTGATAATCAAGTGTTTGAAACCATTGGACCTAATTATTTAGCAATCTCTGAAATTCTTGATTTCGTGATTGGCATTTATGATAGTGAAGATTCCATTACTGATGGTAAGCTCATCTATCATGTTGAACTTGTTGACGATATTTATCATATATCATATATCTATCAATTTGATATTGGCGATTACTTAATCATTTCAACTAGAGTCCAATCGCTGCAAAACGTAGATTCAGTTTTAAATCAAATCAACATGACACAATCGATATTTATTGTGATTGCTATTACGATTTTATCTGTCGTGATTTCAATTAATATTTCTCACCCAATCAAACGCATAAATGCTTATGCAAAAGATATTTCAAATCTAAATTTCAAACATCAATTAACACTTAAACGAAGAGATGAATTTAAAGATTTAGTATCTTCATTAAATGAGATGAACTTCAACCTTCAAAAAACCTATAAAGAGCTTAATGAAGCCAATAGACAGTTAGTATCTGATATCGATTTTGAAAAGGAACAAGAAACCAAAAAGAAACAACTCATCATGACAATCAATCATGAAATCAAGACACCGCTTGCAGTCATGAAGGGCATGATTGAAGGTATGATTGATGGTGTTGGTAGATATAAAGACAAAGATAAATATTTAAATGAATTACTAAAACAAATTCAAACGATTGAAAATATCACACATGATTTAACTTATACATTAAAACTTGAGGATAAGTTGAAACTTGAAGAGATGACACATACCTCAGTGATTTCTAAACATCTATCATCAATGGATTTATTTGCATCACAACGCATGGTTAAAATTGAAAAACAAATTGAAGAAACTGAAATCAAAATGAGTGAAGAACTTCTCATCATCTTGGTTTCTAACTTAGTTAAAAATGCTATTATCTATTCTGATGATAAACGCGTATCAGTCACTGGTGAAATCAGTAATCAATCCTATATCATCACTGTTAGAAATAAAGGTGAGATCCCAGAAGCTGAGATTGAAAAACTATTTGATTCTTATTATAGGGTAAAAGATAAGAAACAACAAAACACAGGTACAGGTCTTGGATTATTTATTGTTAAACAAATCTCTGAACTATACCACTACTCATATAAATTATTTAATGATAATGGTTATGTCGTAGCCAAAATCACAATCGATTTAAAATAATTGTTTGTCATATGTTTGTCAAATCTATTTGATAAACTAATCATGTAAGGAGGTGCAAAATGAAAAAGATATATCTTATACTCTTGATGTTGGTCACATCATTTTTAATCGCAAGCTGTAGTGCAGCCTATGATGGAACAAATATGCCTTTATCTATTTATGACCATATAAGCTTTAATTTTGATACGATGACTTATACAAGTTATGATTCTTATGATATTGTTTATGATCTTGGAAATCCATTTGATGATTTTGTCATTTTGCATGAAAACTTATATGATAGCGATTTTGAAACATCCGAAAAAGATGCGTATGCTTATTTAATTGATATGTTGTATTCGGTTGGAAGATTAACAGATAAAAACATGACTGACATGTTAACTTTTAGTTCTGCAGATATTAAGACACTATTAGAAATTCATTATTATACAGTCACCATTGAAGACATTGTAACCTTTAACAACTTAAAAGATTTAGTTGATACAATGAAACAAACAATGACAAGTACTGATTATTACATTCAAAAAACAACTTATATAGAAACAAGACTAAATATCACCTTATCATCAACAGATATATATAATTTAGAGTTATTACAAGAAAAATATATTGAATTAAAAGATGTTGAAAGTGATTTAGACTTTAAACGATTCTCCTTTGATGATCTTATCACGATTGGCGAGCATTACAATTACTATTTGTCAGATGAAGTAAAAACAGACATGGAAAGTGCTTATGATATACTAATACAGCTTATATAAAATAAAAAACAGGAACTATAATTTCACTCATAGTTTCTGTTTTTTTATTTTTCTATACTATTTTTAACTTCTACAGCAACTTTTCATTCTTTAAATGTTTTTTTCAAATACACGATCCCCATTATCTTCTAATCCAACTTCTTTGAATCCAAGCTTCATTATTAGATTTAAAGAAGCTCTATTTTCAGGATGTGCACTAGCTTTTATGAGCGTTATGCCCTGCTCTTTTAAAAAAGGTATAACACCCAAAATGGCTTCATATGTATAACCTTTTCTTGCATGCTTAGGGTGTATCGTATATCCTAACCAACATGATTCGTTTTCTTGATAAAGAAATAAGTCTCCATATACTTGATCACTATCAATATCTACGATTGCAAGTTGCAATCCTTTCTTAATATCTGGAATATCATGAATGATCATTTTCGCATACTCATGTTTAGTGAATCCTTTAAAGTCTTGATAAAGCATCCAGGATTCATTGTTTCTATATTCCATAAAAGTATCTAAATCTTTCATTAAAAAAGGTCTTATGTTAAACCGTTCGGTTTTTATCGGCTTCATGAGGCATCACTAATCTTTTTGAACATACTCCAAGTTCCAATAGGTTTAAATCCTAATGATATGTAAATATGTCCTGCTTTAGGATTGTCATAAAACAGACATAAATCCTTATTTTTTCGATTCAAATAAACATCCATCAAATAGATCATAAGAAGCCTAGCATAGCCTTTATTTCGATAATTTGGGTGAGTTGCTACTGCAACAACCATACCATTGATGGTTGTTTCAGCCGTCACAGCAACCGTAGAGACAATCATATCATCTTCTTCTATATAATATGTATCTCCCATCGATATTGAGCTTATTTTTTCTTCAACAAACGTTTTTCGATCTTTTGCACTATAAGCAAATTCAGTGATTAAAGATAGTAAATCATATAAACGATTCATATCATCTTTATTTGCTGTTAATTTTTTTATCTTTATATGCGGTTTAGAATCAATATTTAATTCTTCTTTATATGTAGAACAAAAGTAAGTCGGTTTCTCTTCATAATTTTTTAAATATGGATATACTTCTTTCATAACTTCTGTTTTACCACTGATAAATGATAAATCATATAAGTTAAATATATTAATAAATTCAGGATTAAAGTATGCATCTTTAGAATAATAAACAGAATTGGTACGATAGCGTAGAAAAACAGCTTTGATTTCATCTTGTTCTGTTTCAACATAAATTTGTTGAAAATCAGAATCAAAACCAAAGTGTTCAATATCTCCTATAATAAAAATGTTATATACAGCATCTTGATATAAATAATCAAGAATCCACTTTCTATCTTGTTTTGTGCATATTCTAATCATGTTGTCTTTACTCCTTGAAATTAATTCTTTATCTTATTTTTAGTAATCTTATCTTTTGCGTACTTATTAAAATAATCAACGATTAATTCTTTATTTTGTGTAAAACTAATGACAGTTTTTTGAATCTTATGCGCAGACACATAAACAAATTGCTCATGGATTTCAACAAAATCAAACTCATTGACAAAATAAGTGAGTGCTTGTCTATCAGTTGTGATCACTATTCTATCTTCATAAAATTCTGCAAATGCTTCACTTCTTAGTCTCATAAAATATTTTAATGATCTATGTTTATTTATAAAAATTACTAGAACAAGTAGTATATTAAATAACAAATACATTAAAGTACTCTGAATAAGTTGTTCATCTAATGTAATCAACGTCGCAATGATAAAACCAACAAGTATAATCCAAAGTACATATAAAATAATCATTGTTTTGCGATAATAGAATTTGACTAGTATTTTAATGCTTGCTAGGTTATCTTCATTATGAATTTTAAATAACATATCTGTTTCCATATTCATTTCTCCTTTAATCATGCTTTTGACTTAGCTTCAAATAAATAATGCAAGCGTAATATTATAAATTTATTTTATACAAATTGTTAATTCCATTTTGACCATACTTAATGAATCCTAGTTTGGTCTGTAAAGCGTTTGATGTTGTATTCCATACTCTTGCTTCAGAATATAAGACTTTAATGCCATCTTTTTTTAATGATTCCATCATACCAAGTATCAGTTTGCTTGCATAATTTTTTCTATAGTAATCTCTATGTGTTTGTAATCCTTCAAGTATATATTCATCATTATAAATATTGATTCTACAAACACTGATTATTTTATTATTATCTTTATAGATATAATATTTATAAAAGCTATCATTATTTGGACAACTTTCGATATAGTTAAAATAATCATCTTTGATGATTTGTTGTTTGTGCGATAAGTCAGGATCGTTGAGTGATATGCCTCTATCTTGTTCTAATTCATAGTTCAAAACATCATACCACTGATCTTTTTCTTGTGTTGTCAAATTTGAAATTTTTGCTTTATCCCAGATTTCAAACATAGATTTTCCCTCACCTCTTTATAGGTAAACAAATATCGTCAAATCATATTAATCAAATCATAAAAATGAGCGTGTATTTGAGGTGACGAAAAGAGACCTCGAAACTTATACACATGTTTTGCCTTATTTTTCTACAATTTTTCTAAATTCATTAAACATCTTTGAGCTAAACATTTCAAATTCTTTAATATCATTAAAACTTATTTCATCTTCATTCGTTTTCTGATGCACTGAACTATTCAAAAAGCTGAAGTTCTTATTTATGAAATGTACTAAATTTTTATCGGAGTAATCATTATAGGAGCCATCAATTAATATTAACTCTTCTTTTGATAATAGATACTCTATATATGGTCTAATGTAATAATATTTATCAATCTCTTTAAATTCATCAAAATTCACTTGATTATAATATGTTTCATACTCTTTAGTTGTAGTATGTAAGTTGAAAGTCAATTTATATCGATTTTTAAATTCATTATATTCAGATGAATTAATGGTTGTTGTAGTATTTTTTGAATGTATGATATCACTGAAAAAACTGAATAAATTATCAGTTCTCCTATCAATATTATATAACAAACAGTCAATCTCTCTTAATATCCTCATCATTACTATTTTGCTAATGACGTTTACTTCACCGTTATTAATATTTTTTTTCATTCGAATTATAGAATTCGTAAAATGTTGACCAGTAAGCTTAAATACATCAATTTTATTATTTTCAAAATTCAATCCATTTAATTTTACATCTAATGGATTAATTGAATTAATAAATTTAACGATCGTTTCCTTAATTGGAAGTATAAATTCAAATTCATGTGTAAATAAAAATAAGTGATCGCTGCTAGATAATTTTTTTACAATATATTCATTGATTAAATCAACTGTGCTATATTTTCTAAATATATCGTGACTTGATATTGGATCATCAAGAATTACAATTATTTTATCCTTACTTCTATTGTTCAATTCGTGAAAGCATTCAATTAGAAAAAATGCAAACGCAAGCGTGTTTTTCTCTCCAAAACTTAAAATACGACTTGATTCATCAATAATATTTTTACTGTTAGATTCATCATTGCCTAACAAATTAAAAGAATAATTAAGCATTTCAAGATTAATATCTAGTCCATCTTCTGGAATTTGAATTTTATAGTTTAAACCAAATGTTCTTAAAATTTCATTAAATAGCATTTCATTTTTCTTAATCATTGCCGCTAATAATTCTTTTGTTTCTGTTAATTTCAACTCATAGTCTTCTTTTGCTTTTTCTATTAATTTTAGATTTTCATTATAATCAGCAATCAAATTTTTATATTCTTCATTAACTATATCTTCATAATTTTCAATTTCTAAATCAACTAGATTTAAACTTTCAAATCTGTAAATATAACTAGAAATTCTTGCTTTCTTGCTTGATATAACTTGGTACAACTGGATAAATGGTAATAATTCATCTTTGACTTCTGTTAACTCTGTGGTAACATCTTTTGAGTATGAATCTATAACTGCTGTTTTAAGTTTTTCTATTGTATCAGAAAAATCTTCTGATAGAACTTCATTAAATATATTAGTTTCATTTAAGAATTTTGTTTGAGTAGTATGATTAATATTACTGTTTTTTTTATTTTCTAAGATCTCCTTAATTGGACTATTTGCTATATTTTGATTACAAAAAATACATTGCTTTTTAGATGTATCCCAATATTTTTGATACCCATCTCTCCACCAAATATGTTGATCCGAAGTAGACTTAGTAAAAGATAGTGCTTCTTGATTAATTTCTGAATCAACTTCAATTTTAGTAATATTTTTAAGTTTTGTTTTAATTCCACTATTTGAAAAGTAATCATTAAACATTTTATCCTGTTTATAAAAAGCAGCAATTAAATCATTCAAAATGTTATTATTTTCGTGCAATAGTTTTGTTATTTCAGCTGCTTCTTCTTTTGTTTTATCAATTAATGCTTTAGAAAATAATACTTGATATTTGTTAGAATCTTTAAGTGATCCTTGATTATATACATATTGTCCCACATATTCTTCATCAAACTTTAACACTTTCCCATTTTTGAATACATCGGCCACAATTATACTTGGTTGCTCCATAAGATCAATGTTTTTATTTTCAGGTAACTGTTCTCCTAAAGCTGAAAAAGAAATAACATCTTTTATTGTTGTTTTACCAATCCCATTTTGACCATAAAAAATATTTATTTTAGTTTCTTCGTATTTAAAATTTTTAATGCCTTTATAATTGACTATTTCCACTTTTTCTCCCCCCTAAAATTATTTCATAAATTTATCAAATTTTTCTTTCATCGTAGGATTATTTTTAGTTAATTTCTTTACTGTTAAATCACCCGCTTTATCATTTGCTAGCCTTAAATTGTTTTCACTAGATAATAACGCTTCTTTTGTTTTCTGAAGATGAGTGATTGTCTTATCAATTTCTTCAATGGCTGTTTGAAACTTTCTACTAGCCAATTCATAATTTCTAGCGAATCCTGTTTTAAATGTTTCTAAGTCTTCTTCGAAGTGTGTTATATCAATATTTTGTCTTTTCATTAAAGCAACTTCTTGTTTATACTCTAATGCATTTAAAGAGGCATTTCTTAATAATGAAATGATTGGAATAAAGAATTGTGGTCTAACAACAAACATCTTAGGATATTCATATGAAACATCAACAATACCTTCATTATATAAATCATTATCACTTTCAAGTAAAGAAACTAGAATTGCATACTCACATTTCTTTTGATTCCTATCTTTATCAAGTTCTTTAAGGAAGTCTTTGTTTTTCTTTTTAGTAGATGTCGTATCATTTTCATTTTTCATTTCAAACATGATGGAAATGATTTCATTACCAAATTGATCAAGTTCTTTAAAAATATAATCACCTTTAGATCCAGATGATGCATCATTATCTTTACCAAAAAATGCATTTGGAAATGCTACTGATCTAATCTTATTAAACTCATATTCACAATGTTGTTCTAATGATTCACCAATCATTTTAGTAGATTGTTTTGCTTTAAAGTCTTTGTAGAATGCTATTGTTTCATCCTTCACTTTTAATTGATTCTTGTAATTTTCTTCTATAGATGTTTTTTCTAGTTCTTTTTGTCTCTTCTCAACTTCAATTTCATTTTGCAACTCTAAAACTCTTTTTTCTTTTTCAGCCAAAGCAGTTTGTTTTTCTAACTCTTTGTCTTTATTAATCATTTCTAGTTTAGAGTTTAATTGTTGAATCGCCAGGTCTTTATTTTTTAATTCATCCTTATATTTGGATTCAAGACTAATAACTTCAAGTTTTTTCCCA
This sequence comes from Acholeplasmataceae bacterium, assembly GCA_050251655.1. Classification (GTDB taxonomy): domain Bacteria; phylum Bacillota_I; class Bacilli_A; order Acholeplasmatales; family Acholeplasmataceae; genus WOFB19. Next base: position 3,588 of record JBFWMH010000005.1, on the reverse strand, counting down.
TCATCAGAATTCTTTAACTGATTTTTAAGATTTTCTAGTTCTTGTTCTTTCTTTAATAATTGTTCTTTATAATCTGATTCAACTTTTGATTTTTCAATAATTATGTCTTTTTGATTTTGAGTTTTTAACTGCTCTAGTTTTTCATGAATTTCTGACTGAAACTCTTTGTTTCTTACTTGACTTACTATTTCCAAATAACTTGATTCGTCTATGGTGAACTCTTTTCCACAATGTGGGCATTTGATTTGATTCATTATTTTTCCTCCTATGTTTCACTATTAATTTTCATTCGATTCAAGAAAATCATTAATTGTTTTAGTAAATGGATTAAACTTGTATGGATTCAGAGTAATTACTTGTGCATCAGTAAGATGAATCCAACTATCAATTTCTTTTTTAATTTTTTTATGTGCATTTCCTTTAAATCTATAATAAAACACTTTATCAATTAAATTTAAATTAGAAACTGAAATGGTTTGTTTTCTTGAACTAAATATTTCATCTAGATTAACTTCATAAATTTCCTTAATTTTATTAACAATATCACTTTCTATATAATTAAAATCTGAAAGACTACTTAAATACTTTTCTTCGTTTATTTCATCAACTTGTAATTTATATAAACCTGATATAAATTTATATATATCTTTATATACCTGTTCTTCATCTGTAATAGAGTTGTTTTTATCATATTCTGCAGCAAAACGAATGGCTATTATTTTACTAAAGTATGATGATGATTCATTTAACGAGGATAATGCATGATTTCTTATCGTTGTGAGATCTTCAAATCTAATCTCATTTGTATCATTGTTTTTTGTGGAAGCTATATGAGTTAATAATCCAACAAATTTTTCATCACCATTTTGGTTGTCAAATGCTAATGTTTTAACGAATATTTGATCGTGCGTTAATATTAATATTGTTTTATTTTTTGAATTTTCTTTTAAAATTTCTAAAATGCTTTTTCTTCTTTGTTCATCTGTAGATGAAATAGGATCGTCTAATATTAATAATTTTTCTTTATCAGCATTTTGTAGAATAAATAATAACAATGCTATTAAGTTTTTCTCACCTTCACTTAGATTGTACTCTAAACTAATCTTAGTATTTATATAATCTTGATGTATTAATTTGTAGTCACATTTCATTTTTTCATAATCAATCGTATCACTATTAAAATCAAATCTATAATTAATCATAAGTGTCTCTAGAGCTTGGTTTATTTCTTTTTTAATTGCTGCTATTATCTTTTGAGATTCTTCAATTAATTTCCCTCTTTTTCTCTTTAATTCTTGCACTTGATTATTAAATTTCAAACAAAATTCTTTCAAGTTAGTTATAGCATCGTATGTAGTTTCACTCAAATTTAATTCACTAATTGACGCTATTTCTCTGTTATTTAAATTTACAGTATGTAATACATGCTTTAAATCTAAAATAATTGGTTCTATCAACATCATTGAATCAATTAAAATTTTATTATCTTTTATAACTTCATCAATATCAATGTCTAATTTTTTAAACATTTTATCGTTATTGTTATATACTTTATTTATTGCATTTGTGTCCATTTTCTTTATATCATCTAATAATATTTTTGAATCTTCTGATATTGGTTGCATACAGTACGGACAATAGGGTTCATGTTGATAATTTTTATTTATTCCCGTTTGTATCCACTTTAAGTGATCAATACCTTTGTAATTAAAAGTTGGATGTTCTTTTTCTATTTCAGTTAGTGATTTTTGAATCTTCACTAATGAAGACGTACTACTCAAAGTTAAATTTTTATCTTTGCCTTTAGTCTTGTATATATCTTTTACAAATGAATCATATTCATCTAATAATTCATGAATTGCATTATTAATATCTGGTGGTAATATTAAGATTTCTCTTAATTCACTATTTAGTTTTTCTATGGTTTTGTCTTCATCAAAAATAATGCTGTAAATTCCATCACTATCTCTTTGGAAAATTACTTCATTTAATTTATTTCTATCATACAACTCAATTGGAATATTATTAAAATCTGATTTTATTATCTCAACTTCCGCTATAGTTTTACCGTATGGGATTCCATATACACTAATCTCATCAGCTATTAATGCTTCTGCAACAGAACTTTTACCACTTCCTGTGATACCATATAAAACATTAATCTTATTTTTTTCTATATCCAATTCAACATGATCTATACATTTATAGTTTTTTATATTTAGAATCATTTTTCCCCACCACCTATGATTTTCGATTATTTACTTTTATTATAACTTGAAATCAAGAATATTCATAGGTCCAAAAAATTTCAAGTCACTTCTTTTTTTCAAGGATATTCTTATTTTGAGGTTTATGGTGCCACTTAGGGAATCATAATACATACACCATTTTTTGATATATAAATGCATTAACTAAGCTATTTTACTCAAAATTAATATTCGTGTTTTCTCATTTTTCATAACAATTGAAAATGCCCGCACCTAAGACTTTCTAGGAAAAAATGATCAACTTGTTATTTTTTAACCTTTTTTAGTTAATTCCAGTACTAAAAACACTAAAAAAAGCCGATATAAAAGTATCGACTTTTTGACTTTATTAAAGTATTTATAGGCTTTTATATGTGTATGAAAATGGTGCCGAAAAGATAACCCGAAACTAACTCACTTACTTTGGGGTATTTTTGGCTTTGTTAAGCCCTCAATTTTTATGGAGAAAGCTGTAATTTTTCTTGAATTTTGATTATTTTGTATCTTTCTCGTATACTGATATGGTCTAAATTCCACTCTCTCTACACCTACAACCATATCAATATTATAAGAGCATGATTAACTTCGGTCATCGAGATTAGTAATTTTATCTTTCCAATATATGCGAATCACTCTAACCGCTCTTTTGGAGTATCTAATCGTAATAAAAGTATCTTTGTTCATTACACCATTATATTGTTTAATATCCTCGTCTTTATCTTTAAGAACTAGCCATTTAACTGCAGTACCTGCTCCAGAAAGATTAAACTTAACAAGAACTACTTCTTTAATGTCCTTCCATTGAGCTTCCAATATGGTTTTAAAGATATTTCTTGATCTGATTCTATTTTTATCAATAATTACCCATTGAAAAAATTTATTACCAAAAACATACACAAATAGAATTACTCCAAAAACACTTATACCAAAAATAATATATGCATACTTTATTGTAGGATTATCCTGAGCTACAATAATTGCGTATAGCATAACTACACTTGCAGCAATCATAAAAAGTACTAATATAGCACCTCCGATGATATAAAATAAACTTGTTAAGAATACGTGTTTTTCTTTCATATATGCCCCAAAGAACGGATTCATGATTTATAGATATTATACCATGCAATAAAAACAATAAATAGCAAAAAATCATCAGTCTTTTTTGTATATTAAGATTAAGAGTTATCTCTTAGTCTTTTATTTTTTTATCATTGGTAGTAATATAAAGGCGAAGGCGTAGTTAATTAAATTGAACTTCGAGTTCGTAAAAACTATGTATACCTTTGAGTATTTACTTATAGTCTACGCCTTCCAATAGTAAAACTACGAGCTAAGAGAG